>NZ_ASHX02000001.1:5404974-5744968 GCF_000478605.2 Streptomyces thermolilacinus SPC6
CCCGGCCGGCTCGATGTGAAGATCAAGATCGAGCGTCCGGACGCCGAGGCCGCCAAGGACATCTTCGCCAAGTACCTCACCCCGTCGCTGCCGCTCCACGCGGACGACCTCGCCGAACACAACGGCTCCAAGGAAGCCGCGGCACAGGCCATGATCCAGTCGGTCGTGGAGCAGATGTACGCGGAGACCGAGGAGAACCGGTTCCTCGAGGTCACGTACGCCAACGGCGACAAGGAAGTCCTGTACTTCAAGGACTTCAATTCCGGCGCGATGATCCAGAACATCGTCGACCGGGCGAAGAAGATGGCCATCAAGGCCTATCTCGACCAGAACCAGAAGGGCATCCGCGTCTCCCACCTCCTCCAGGCGTGCGTGGACGAGTTCAAGGAGAACGAGGACCTGCCCAACACGACCAACCCGGACGACTGGGCCCGCATCTCCGGAAAGAAGGGCGAGCGGATCGTCTTCATCCGCACCCTCGTCACCGGAAAGCAGGGCGCGGACACCGGTCGCTCCATCGACACGGTGGCGAATACCGGCCAGTACCTGTAGGAGCGCGCAGAACCGGCTGCGGATGTCCCGGACCCCCGAAAGGGGAGGACGACCCCCGAAAGGGGGAGGGCATCCGCAGCCGGCCGCATTCCGGGGTACCGCCAGATACGGACCACACCCGAGCAATGACACAATTGATCTCCCCCCCAGCGCCAAGGCGCTCTAGGCTCATCCGTACCGCCGAATCGCGCAGTGCGGGGTCGGGCACCGCACACGCTTCGGAGAACCGGTACTCGGGCGCCGTTTCCGCGCGGGGACGCCGCCGGGCAAGGAGGGCCGCATGACCGTACGGCGAGTAATGGGCATCGAGACGGAGTACGGGATCTCCGTCCCCGGCCACCCGAACGCCAATGCCATGCTCACCTCGTCCCAGATCGTCAACGCCTACGCGGCGGCGATGCACCGGGCGCGCCGCGCCCGCTGGGACTTCGAGGAGGAGAACCCGCTGCGGGACGCCCGCGGCTTCGACCTCGCCCGCGAGGCCGCCGACTCCAGCCAGCTCACCGACGAGGACATCGGCCTCGCCAACGTCATCCTGACCAACGGCGCCCGGCTCTACGTGGACCACGCGCACCCGGAGTACAGCGCCCCCGAGGTCACCAACCCCCGCGACGCCGTCCTGTGGGACAAGGCCGGCGAGCGGATCATGGCCGAGGCCGCCGAACGGGCCGCCCAGCTGCCCGGCGCCCAGCCGATCCACCTGTACAAGAACAACACCGACAACAAGGGCGCCTCGTACGGCACGCACGAGAACTACCTGATGAAGCGGGAGACCCCGTTCTCGGACATCGTGCGGCACCTCACGCCCTTCTTCGTCTCCCGCCAGGTCGTCACGGGCGCGGGACGCGTCGGCATCGGCCAGGACGGCCAGGAGCACGGCTTCCAGATCAGCCAGCGCGCGGACTACTTCGAGGTCGAGGTCGGCCTGGAGACGACACTCAAACGGCCCATCATCAACACCCGGGACGAGCCGCACGCCGACGCCGAGAAGTACCGCCGCCTCCATGTGATCATCGGCGACGCGAACCTGTCGGAGATCTCGACCTATCTGAAGCTCGGCACGACCGCGCTCGTCCTGTCGATGATCGAGGACGGCTTCATCACCGTGGACCTCGCCGTCGACCAGCCCGTCCGCACGCTCCACCAGGTTTCCCACGACCCGACGCTCCAGCACCTGATCACGCTGCGCAACGGCCGGACACTCACCGCCGTCCAGCTCCAGATGGAGTACTGCGAGCTGGCCCGCAAGTACGTCGAGAACCGTTTCGGCGCCGACGCGGACGAGCAGACGGCGGACGTCCTCACCCGTTGGGAGGACACGCTCGGACGGCTGGAGAACGACCCGATGAGCCTCGCCGGGGAACTGGACTGGGTCGCCAAGCTGGAGCTCATGGAGGGCTACCGGCGCCGCGACGACCTCGGCTGGGACGCCGCGCGCCTCCACCTCGTGGACCTCCAGTACGCCGACGTACGCCCCGACAAGGGCCTGTACAACCGTCTGGCGGCCCGCGGGCGCATGAAGCGCCTGCTGGACGAGGCGGACGTGGAGCGGGCCGAGAAGCAGCCTCCGGAGGACACCAGGGCCTACTTCCGAGGCCGCTGCCTGGAGCAGTACGCGGACGACGTGGCGGCGGCCTCCTGGGACTCGGTGATCTTCGATCTGCCCGGCCGGGACACCCTCCAGCGGGTGCCGACACTGGAGCCGCTGCGGGGTACCCGCGCGCACGTGAAGGAGCTGCTGGACCGCTGCCGTACGGCGGAGGAGCTGGTCCGGGTCCTTTCGGGCGGCTGAGAAGCGCTTTCGGAGCGCCGTCGCGGGGAATCATGGAAGTGGGCCCCGGACGTCGAGAAAGACAGGGCCGATGTCAGACCGGGCTTGTAGGGTCTGATCTTGAGACACCTGACCAAGCGGGCAATTCCGAGCGGGGTGAGGGATATGGCGACCAAGGACACCGGCGGCGGCCAGCAGAAGGCCACACGCTCCACCGAGGAGGTCGAGGACCAGGCGCCCGAGGCGCAGGCCTCGGAGGACCTCAAGGAGCGCCACGAGAAGCTGAGCGACGACGTGGACTCCGTCCTGGACGAGATCGACGACGTCCTGGAGGAGAACGCCGAGGACTTCGTGAGGTCATTCGTGCAGAAGGGCGGCCAGTGACAGCCGTCTGACTTCGACGACGAAGGCCGGGGGGTCCGGGCGGAAGCGGGGGAGCGAGGCGCCGCGTGCGGTGCGGCGGGACCGCGCCGCGCGCGGCGTTCGCTCGCCCGGCCGTCCGGGCGGCGCGCCGTCCCGCTCCGCCGAGGCGGTGCGCCTGGGCCTGGACGGCGGCGCCCATGGAGGAAGCCGCAGCTCAGGGGGTTCGCGTCGTGCCCGCGCGGCCCGGCCCCGTCATCCCCGGACGGCATGTTGATCTTCGCCACGGTACGGGTAAGGTCCGTGGCGTACCGTGCTTCAACCGCAATTCCGCCATCGGCAAGCTGAGAGATGACCCAGGCGTCATCAGGCGGGCCGTCGCACACGTGGAGGGGAACTCGTGGAAGCCAACACCCGTAGCACCGGGCGTCTGCCGGCTGCCTTCCTGACGCCCGGGTCCTCGTCCTTCATGGACTTTCTCGCCGAGCACTCGCCGGAGCTGCTGCCCGGGCGTCGGACACTGCCCGCCGTGCAGGGCGCGATCGAGGTGCCGCACGGCACGACGATCGTCGCCGCCACGTTCCCGGGGGGCGTCGTCCTCGCCGGTGACCGGCGCGCCACCATGGGCAACATGATCGCGCAACGCGACATCGAGAAGGTCTTCCCGGCCGACGAGTACTCGGCCGTGGGCATCGCCGGGACGGCGGGCCTCGCCGTCGAGATGGTGAAGCTGTTCCAGCTGGAGCTGGAGCACTTCGAGAAGGTCGAGGGCGCCCAGCTCTCCCTGGAGGGCAAGGCGAACCGGCTCTCCACCATGATCCGCGGCAACCTGGGCATGGCCATGCAGGGCCTCGCCGTGATCCCGCTGTTCGCCGGGTGGGACGTGGACCGCGAGAAGGGCCGCATCTTCTCGTACGACGTCACGGGCGGCCGCTCCGAGGAGCACGGGTACGCGGCGACCGGCTCGGGCTCCCTGTTCGCGCGCGGGTCGATGAAGAAGCTCTACCGCGAGGACCTCACCGAGCAGCAGGCCGTGACGCTGGTGGTGCAGGCGCTGTACGACGCGGCGGACGACGACTCGGCGACGGGCGGCCCGGACGTGGCGCGCCGCATCTACCCGATCGTCACGGTGATCACGGACGACGGGTTCCGCCGCCTCACGGACGCGGAGGCGTCGGACGTCTCGCGTTCCGTGCTGGAGCGCCGGATGGACCAGCCCGACGGTCCGCGCGCCGAGCTGCTCTGATGCTGCCCCCGATGTTCTCGCCACTGACAGAAAGGGACGGATAGCCGGTGTCTACGCCGTTCTATGTCTCACCCCAGCAGGCCATGGCCGACCGGGCGGAATACGCCCGCAAGGGCATCGCGCGGGGCCGGAGCCTTGTTGTGATGCAGTACGCCGACGGCATCGTCTTCGTCGGCGAGAATCCGTCCCGCGCGCTGCACAAGTTCAGCGAGATCTACGACCGGATCGGCTTCGCCGCCGCGGGCAAGTACAACGAGTACGAGAACCTGCGCATCGGCGGCGTGCGGTACGCGGACCTGCGCGGATACACCTACGACCGTGACGACGTGACGGCCCGTGGACTGGCGAACGTGTACGCGCAGACGCTCGGCACGATCTTCTCCAGCGCGGGCGAGAAGCCGTACGAGGTGGAGCTGGTCGTCGCCGAGGTGGGCACGTCGCCGGAGGGCGACCAGATCTACCGCCTGCCGCACGACGGTTCGATCGTGGACGAGCACGGCTCGGTGGCCGTCGGCGGCAACGCCGAGCAGATCAGCAGCTTCCTGGACCAGCGGCACCGGGACGGGATGTCGCTGGCGGAGGCGCTGAAGCTGGCCGTGCAGGCGCTGTCGCGGGACACGAACGGCAGCGAGCGGGAGATCCCCGCCGAGCGCCTTGAGGTCGCCGTGCTGGACCGCACGCGTCCGCAGTCCCGGAAGTTCAAGCGCATCGTGGGTCGGCAGCTCGCGCGGCTGCTGGCGGCCGAGGAGCCCGCGACGGCCCCGACGGACGCCGCCGACGACGAGGCCGAGGGCGCGGAGGACTAGCCCTGCCCGGTGTCACGAGCCCCGGTCGGCCCCTCTGCGGGCAGGCCGGGGCTTCGGCGTACGCGGATGCGGGCGTCCGGCGGCGTACGCGGGGTGCTCGCCGGGCTCAGCCGGGTGGCGGCGGGGCGGTGGAGGCGCGGACGCGCAGGGTCACGGGCAGGTCGCCGTGGGGCGCGCTGCGGCCTTCCAGGACGGCGAGGAGGGCCTCCATGCCGCGCTCCCCGACCCGCTCGGCGGGCAGTGCGACGGTGGTCAGCTCCGGTTCGACGGCGGTGGCGAGGGCCAGGTCGTCGAAGCCGGTGACGGACACGTCCTCGGGGACGCGCAGGCCGAGGCGGCGTACGGCCTTGCAGGCACCGGCCGCGATGAGGTCGTCGTCGCACACCAGGGCGGTCGGGCGGGCGCCGGGCGCGGTCAGGGAGCGGGTGGCGGCCTGGCGGGCGCCGGGCACGTCGAGCGGCGCGGGCACGGTCCGTACGGTGACGCCGGGACGGTCGAGGGCGGTGGCGAGGGCCCGGGCGCGGACGTCGAAGGTCCAGGACGGCACGGCGGACGCGAGGTGGACGAACCGTCGGTGGCCCAGCGCGAGGAGATGGTCCGTCACCTGTCGCATGCCGTCCGCGATGTCGAGGTTGACCTGCGCGGCGGAGCCCGGGTCGGCGGGGTCGCTGTCGAGCATGACGAGCGGCAGGGCCGTGTCGCGGAAGGCGCGCAGGGCGTCGGTGGCCATGGAGGAGGCGATGATGCCGTCCAGGGCCGCGCGGGCCGAGGCGAAGGGGTCCCTTGCCGGGCCGATGCCCTCGGGTGAGGGGTAGAGGACGACGCCGATGTCATGGCGGGCGGCGACGGCGGAGGCGCCGGTGTAGACGCGCGCGAAGAACTCGTTGGTGAGCGCGGGGACGACGAGCAGCGCGGTGCGCGTACGGCCCAGGCGGAGGTTCCGGGCGGCGAGGTTCGGGCGGTAGCCGAGGCTGCGGGCCGTTTCGCGGACCAGGTCGGCGGTGCGCTCGGAGACCCGGCCGCGCCACTTGCCGCCCATGACGAGGGAGACGGTGGCCTGGGAGACGCCGGCGGCGGTCGCGACGTCGCGGCTGGTGGGCCGGGGCCCGCCGACGGGTTCCGGGGCCTTCACGCGCGTCCGCCTCCGTGGGTCTGTTCCGGGACCGCCGCGGGGCTGCGGGGCGGTCGCTCTGGGTGCGCGCGGGTGGACCCCGCGGCTGCGGACATGGTACGTATGACGTCCGACGTTATACGTAAAACCCCGGCGGGCCGCCGGGGAGGAGGAGCGGGCGATGGCTGCGGCGAGCGGCGGGTACGCCGACATACTCAGGGCCCCGCACGCGCTGCGGCTTCTGGTCGGCACGCTCGTCGGGCGGCTGCCGAACGGCACGGCGCACATCGCGATCGCGCTGTTCACGCGCGCGGAGGGCGGCAGCTACAGCCTCGCGGGCGCCCTCGCTGCCGTGTACGGGCTGGCGACGGCGGCGGGGCAGCCGCTGCTGGGCCGGGCCGTGGACCTGTACGGCCAGCCGCGGGTCCAGCTGCCCGCCGCGCTCGTCTCGGCGCTCGGCATGGCGTGGCTCGCGGTGGCCGGGACCGGCGCGCTGCCGGTCGCGTTCGCGGCGGTCGTCGTGGCCGGGTTCTTCACGCCGCCGCTGGAGGGCGGGCTGCGGGCGCTGTGGCCGAGCGTCCTGGGCGGCGGGGACCGGGTGCACCGCGCGTACGCCCTGGACGCCGTGGCGCAGGAGGTCATGTTCACCGTCGGGCCGCTGCTCGTGACCGTCCTCGTCTGGCTGTGGTCGCCCGCGGCGGCGCTGCTGGTGATCAACGTGGCCGGTGTCGTGGGCGCCCTGTCGGTGGTGGCGTCGGCGCCCTCGCGCGCGTGGCGTTCGGAGCCGCGCGAGGCGCACTGGCTGGGCGCGCTGCGCTCGCCCGGGCTGCTCGCGCTGCTGGCCGCGTTCTTCTTCGTGGGGCTCGCGATGGGGTCGATCACGGTTGCCGCGCTGGCCTATTCCGATCTGCACGGCGGCGACGCCGTGTACGGGGCGCTGATGGCGGCGCTCGGGGTCGGCGCGCTCGCCGGCGGGCTCGTGTACGGCGCGCGGTCCTGGGCTGGCGAGCCCGAGGCGCGGCTGCGGCTGCTGGTGGGGCTGCTGGCGCTCGGCTACCTGCCGCTGGTGCTGGCGCCCGGGGTGGCCGCGATGACGGCGCTGGCCGCCGTGGCGGGCGTCTTCCTGGCGCCGGCCATCGCCTGCGCGTTCATCGTCGTGGACCGGCACGCGCTGCGCGGCACGGTGACGGAGGCGTTCTCCTGGCTGGTGACGACCTTCGGCGTCGGCGCGGCGGTCGGCTCGGCCGCCGCGGGCCCCGCGGTCGAGCTGGCGGGGGTGCCGTGGAGCTTCGCGGTCGCCGGGGCCGGGGGAGCGGCGGCGCTGCTGGTGCTGGTGGCGACCCGGCGGGTGCTGGCCGTTCCGGCCGCCGCGGACCGGCCGGAAGCGGGAGAACCGGTGCGTGTATCGGAAAATGATCGAAACGGTACGGTCGAACCCGGTTTCAGCGGGGGCCGTCAGGCGTAATGTTCTGACATGGACCGCCGCATTTTCGGGCTGGAGAACGAGTACGGCGTCACGTGCACGTTCAGGGGACAGCGCCGACTGTCTCCTGACGAAGTGGCGCGCTACCTCTTCCGCCGTGTCGTGTCATGGGGCCGCAGCAGCAATGTCTTTCTGCGGAACGGCGCCCGCCTCTACCTCGACGTGGGTTCGCATCCGGAATACGCGACGCCGGAATGCGACAACGTGACCGAGCTGGTCACGCACGACAAGGCGGGCGAGCGCATTCTCGAAGGTCTGCTCGTGGACGCCGAACGCCGCCTGCACGAGGAGGGAATCGCGGGCGACGTCTACCTGTTCAAGAACAACACCGACTCGGCGGGAAACTCCTACGGCTGCCATGAGAACTACCTCGTGGCGCGGCACGGAGAGTTCTCGCGGCTCGCGGACATCCTCATCCCGTTCCTCGTCACCCGCCAGCTGCTGTGCGGCGCGGGCAAGGTGCTCCAGACCCCGCGCGGCGCCGTGTACTGCGTCAGCCAGCGCGCCGAGCACATCTGGGAGGGCGTCAGCTCGGCGACGACCCGCTCCCGCCCCATCATCAACACCCGCGACGAGCCGCACGCCGACGCCGAGCGCTATCGGCGGCTGCACGTCATCGTCGGCGACTCCAACATGTCGGAGACGACGATGCTGCTGAAGGTCGGCGCGACCGACCTGGTGCTGCGGATGATCGAGGCCGGCACGGTCATGCGCGACCTCACGCTGGAGAACCCGATCCGGGCGATCCGCGAGGTCAGCCACGACATCACCGGCCGCCGCAAGGTTCGCCTGGCCAGTGGCCGCGAGGCGTCCGCGCTGGAGGTGCAGCGCGAGTACTACGAGAAGGCGGCCGACTTCGTGGACCGGCGCGGCATCCGCACGGGCACGGTGGCGCAGGTCCTGGAGCTGTGGGGCCGCACGCTGGACGCCATCGAGGCGGAGGACCTGGACCGGATCGGCACCGAGATCGACTGGGTCATGAAGTACAAGCTGCTGGAGCGGTACCGGGCCAAGCACAACATGACCATGTCGCACCCGAGGATCGCGCAGATAGACCTCGCGTACCACGACATCCACCGCAGGCGGGGCCTGTACTACCTGCTGGAGAAGAAGGGGCAGGCGGCCCGCGTCTGCAACGACCTGAAGATCTTCGAGGGCAAGTCCGTGCCGCCGCAGACCACCCGGGCGCGGCTGCGCGGCGACTTCATCCGGCGCGCGCAGGAACAGCGCCGGGACTTCACGGTGGACTGGGTCCATCTGAAGCTGAACGACCAGGCGCAGCGCACGGTGCTGTGCAAGGACCCGTTCCGGTCGGTGGACGACCGGGTGGAGAAGCTCATCGCCGGGATGTGAGCGCGCGTCCGCGCCTCGGGCCCCGCACCGCTTCGTCCGGTGCGGGGCCCCGTGCGTGGGGGCCGGCTCCCGTGGGGGGGAACGTTGCGGAAGGGTACGCACGTTCCTCGTGCGGCACCTCCCGCACGCCGTAGAGTGGCGCGCACCCAACACAAGATCGATCCCCGACCAGATTACGAGGCTTCCCGTGCGTCGTCGCTCCCTCCTTCTCGCCGTGCCCGCCGGCCTGCTCACCCTGTCGGCCTGCGGCGACGACAAGTCAACCCAGGACAAGGACAAGGACCAGGTCGCCGAGAGCCCGTCGGCGCCGGAGCCGGGCGCCTCCGCGAAGGTCGTGGACGGGCCGCTGCCCGCCATCACGGGCGGGCAGAAGTTCGGTGAGAAGCCGACCGTCGCCAAGGGCTCCGGGAAGCCGTCCTCCGACCTGGCGGTGAAGACGGTCATCGCCGGTTCCGGCACGACGGTCGCCGAGGGCGACTACGTCCGGGCGCACTACCTCGGACAGATCTGGGACTCCGCGAAGGTCTTCGACAACTCGTACGACCGCAAGCAGCCCCTGGTCATCCAGCTCCAGCAGGGCGCCGTGATCGACGGCTGGCGCGTCGGTCTGACCGGCAAGAAGGCCAAGAGCCGCGTCGAGATGGCCGTCCCCCCGGCCCTGGGCTACGGCTCCGAGGGCCGCGGCGACATCAAGGGCACCGACACGATGGTCTTCGTCATCGACATCGAGGAGACCTTCAACGGCAAGTCCTCCGCCAAGGGCAAGGAGGTCCCGCAGGACGACGCTGCCCTCCCCAAGGTCGGCACCAACACCGACGGCAAGGCCCCCGCCGTCACCGTCCCCAAGGGCGCAGCGCCGAAGAAGCTCGTCGCGAAGTACGTCCTGGAGGGCGACGGCGAGGAGGTGCAGCCCACCGACAAGCTGCTCCTCCAGTACAAAGGCGTGCTGTGGAACGGCGGCAAGGAGTTCGACTCCAGCTACTCCCGCCAGCAGCTCGCCGCCTTCCCGCTCCAGCAGCTGATCAAGGGCTGGCAGGAGGGCCTCGCGGGCAAGAAGGTCGGCAGCCGCGTCATGCTGGTCGTGCCCCCGGACATGGGCTACGGCGACCAGGCCTCCGGTGAGATCCCGGCCAACTCCACGCTGGTCTTCACGCTCGACATCCTGGCGAAGATGTAAGACTGTGCGGGTTGTGCACAAGCGATCAACAGGAGCACTGACGTGAACATCGAGAAGCCCGAGGTCGACTTCCCGGGCGGCGAGCCGCCGGCGGAGCTGGAGATCAAGGACATCTGGGTCGGCGACGGTCCCGAGGCCAAGGCCGGCGACATGGTGAAGGTTCACTACGTCGGTGTGTCCTTCTCCTCCGGCGAGGAGTTCGACGCCTCCTGGAACCGCGGCACGCCGCTGCAGTTCCAGCTCGGTGTCGGCCAGGTCATCTCCGGCTGGGACCAGGGCGTCCAGGGCATGAAGGTCGGCGGCCGCCGCCAGCTGATCATCCCGCCGCACCTCGCCTACGGCGACCGCGGCGCCGGCGGCAAGATCGCCCCGGGCGAGACGCTGATCTTCGTCTGCGACCTCGTCGCGGTCTGATCCCGCCCCGCAGCCGGCGAGGGCCCGCACCACGGTGCGGGCCCTCGCCGCGTCCCTGCCGGAGCGTTGTACCGCTCGTGGAGCCGCAGGGGCGCGCGGTGTCGAGAGCTCGACCGCGGAGGCCTGAGGAACGACGGGGTGCCCCCGGACGGAGTCTGGGGGAGCCTGAGCACGGTCGGCCTCCCGGCACCCGCACGAAGCGCCCCGGTGGGGCCCCTGCCCGAGCGGAGCCGAGTTCGGGGGAGGAGCGGGCCGAGAAGAGGCGGAGGTGATTTGGGCGTGACTTTGGTGACGGCGTGCTCGGAGCGGTACGGTCATCGGGCGATTGGGACTCCATACGAAGAGGTGCTGGGCGTCGATGGCCATTGCCAAGGCCGAGCGGCTGATGAATCTCGCGCTGTGCCTGCTGGGCACGCGGCGGCCGCTCAGCAAGCGCGAGCTGCGCGGCTCCATCGAGGCGTACGTCGAGGCGTTCGGCCCCGGTGACGGCGGGCCCTCCCCGGCCGACGACTCCTTCAACCGCATGTTCGAGCGCGACAAGGACGACCTGCGCGAGCTCGGCCTGGTCATCGAGACCGTGGAGAACCTGGACGGCGAGACCGGCTACCTGGCCCGCCGCGACTCCAACCGCCTCCCGCCCATCCAGCTGGACGCCGAGGAGGCCGCCGCGCTCACCCTGGCAGCCAAGGTGTGGCAGCAGGCCCGCCTCGCCGGTGCGGCCAGCGGCGCCCTCCAGAAGCTCCGCGCCGCGGGCATGCCCGAGGCGGACGACCCGTACGACGACCGGCCCGGCGCGCTCGAACCGCGCATCCCGGTCCACGAGGCCGCCTTCGAGCCGCTGATGCTCGCCTGCCGCGACCGGCGCCCCGTCGTCTTCGAGTACCGCAAGTCCAACTCTGCCCACGCCGAGACCCGCCACGTCGAGCCGTGGACCCTGGAGTGCTGGCGCGGCCACTGGTACCTGGCCGGCTGGGACCGGGACCGCGGCGCCCAGCGGGTTTTCCGCCTCTCCCGCATCACCGGCAGGGTCCGCTCCCGCGCCGGGGCGTTCACCGCGCCCGTGCCGGACGTGTCCACCGTCCGCGAGGCCGTGGAGCGCTGGGCCGGGGAGAGCGCCACGCGCACCGCGCTGATCCGGCTGCGCGCCGACTGCGGCTACCCGCTGCGCGCCCGCGCCCTGACCGTATGGGACGGCGGCGACGGCTGGGACGAGCTGGAGATTCCGTACGGGCACGGCTTGGACGCGTGGCTCGTCGAGTTCGGCCCCGACGTCGTCGTACGGGAACCGGCGGACCTGCGCGCCGACGTGGTGGACCGGCTGCGCGCCGTCGCCAAGGGCAGCTGACCGGCGGGTATCGAGGGAAACGGACGGACCGAGCGAGCGATGGCCACCAACGCGATCGACCAGACCAGGCGGATGCTCTCCCTGGTGACCTATCTGCGGGAACGCCCCGGCGCCCACGTCGGCGACGTGGCCCGCGCCTTCGGCATCACCGAGGCCGAGCTGATCGCCGACCTCGACGTCCTGCCCATGTGCGGCACCAGCTTCCGCGGCGGTGACCTGCTCGACATCGACACGGACGGCGAGCAGATCTGGTGGCACAACGCCGACGACGTGGCCGAACCGCTGCGCATCGCCGCCGACGAGGCGACCGCCCTGCTCGTCGCCGCCCGCGCCGTCGCCACCCTGCCGGGGCTGCGGGAGAGCGACCGCGAGGCGCTGCTGCGCGCCACCGCCAAACTGGAGGCCGCCGCAGGGGAGGCCGCCGGTGCCAGCTCCCGGCTGTCGGTCACCTTCGAGTCCGAGGGCGGTGTCTTCGCCGAGGCGGACCGGGCCATCTCCGAGCGGCGCCGGGTGTGGCTGCGCTACTACTCCCCGGCGCGCGACGAGCTGACGGAGCGTGAGGTGGACCCGATCCGCCTGTTCGCCGTCGGCCACACGTACATGGAGGCGTGGTGCCGGCTGTCCGAGGCGCGGCGCACCTTCCGCCTCGACCGGGTGGCGGAGATCCGCATCCTGGACGAGCCGTCCGCGCCCCCGGAGATCGAGCTGCGCGACCTGTCGGAGGGCCTGGTCCAGCCGTCCGCCGACGACCCCGAGGTCGTGGTCGAGGTCGGCCCGGGCGGCCGCTGGGTCGCCGAGTACTACCCGCACGACAGCGCCGACGAGCTGCCCGACGGCGGTCTGCGCATCACGCTGCGCACCCCCGACCCGGCCTCGCTGCGGCGGCTGGCGCTGCGCCTGGGGCGGGACGGGCGGATCGTGTCCCCGGAGGGGCTCGCCGAGAGCGCCCGCCGCGCGGCGCGCGAGGCGCTCGCCGCGTACGAGGTCCAGGACTGACGCCGCGGGGGCCGGGACGGGAACCGCGGACACGGGAAGACGGGAAAGGGAGAGGAAGCCATGGGGGACACGGGGAACACGACTCTGCTGCCCGGCATCCCGCAGCCGCGCCGCACGGTCCTCTTCAAGGCCGCCTGCCCCGAATGCCGCGCCCGTTTCGAACTGTCCCCGGGCTCTCTGCGGCTGGCCATCGGCGCCAGCCGCCGTACCACCTTCTACTCCTTCACCTGCCCCGAGTGCGGGTCGTCGGTCCGCAAGCCCGCCGGGGAGCGGATCGTCGAGCTCCTCACCGGCGGCGGGGTGCGGACGCTGCGGCTCCACTCCACCGTCTGACACCGTCTAGGCTCTGCCCATGTTCTGGCCCATGTTCGCCGTCGCCCTGGGGTTCCTCGGGATCGCCGTCCTCGGTGTCCTCGGCATCCGGGTGTTCACCGAGGCCCAGCGCCTCGGCCGTCAAGTGACGCGCACCACACAGCGGATCAACAGCGCCGCCGAGGAGCTGGAGAAGGCGGCCGTCAACCTCGCCCGGACGAGCGACAGTCTGCCGCGCCGCCCGGCCCCGGCCGACCCGGCCGGTACGACCCGCACACCGCCCCGCTGACTTCCGCACCCGGGGTACGCCGGGGGATTGCCGTGCGTTCACCGGCGAGGGTTACGATGAATTCCCGCGCGGGCGGCCGGCAAGTCATGCGTCCGCACCGCTCCGGTACAGGTGACCTCGGTCAGAAGGTAGGCACTCATGGGACAGATCGGCGTCTGGCAGGCGGTCATCATCGTGGGGATCATCGTCCTCCTCTTCGGAGCCAAGAAGCTCCCGGAGGTCGCCCGCTCGCTGGGCAAGAGCGCCCGCATCCTCAAGAGCGAGGCCGCCGCGATGAAGAACGAAGGCGCCAAGGACGACGCGTCGCAGGCGGGCACCGCCGAGCAGACCGCCGCACCCAGGACCATCCAGGCCGCTCCCGGGGACGTCGCGTCCGCCCGCCCGGTGGAGGAGCCCAAGCGGACCGCCCAGGGCTGACGCCCCGGCGTACGCGGTTCACGGTTCACCACAGGCACACGGGTGGCCGCCCGGACGGACGGCCGCCCTCGGAGAGAAGGACGTGGGTTGCTCAAGTCTGCCCGCAAGAAGCCCAAGGACCCCGAGGGGCGGATGCCCCTCGTCGAGCATCTGCGTGAGCTCCGTGACCGGCTGGTCAAGTCCCTGCTGGCCTTCATCCCGCTGATGATCGTGGCGCTGTTCTTCTCCAAGGACATCGCCGAGTTCCTGAGCTCTCCCGTGCCCCGGTGTACGAGCGAGCTCGAGGCGGCCGCACGCGAAGGCCGCTGCGCCGTGCTCTCGCAGATCGGCATCACGTCCCCCTTCACCACGTACGTCAAGGTCGGCATCATGGCGGGGCTCGTCGGGTCCGCCCCGGTCTGGCTGTACCAGCTGTGGGCGTTCATCGCGCCCGGTCTGCACAAGAACGAGAAGAAGTACGCGGTCTCCACGGTCGTGATCGGTACGCCGCTGTTCTTCGCGGGCGCCTACCTCGCGTACTGGATCCTTCCGCACGCGGTGCCGCTGCTCCTCAGCTTCAGCGTCGACGGCTCGGTGAACTACATCACCGTCGACGACATGATCGGCATGACGGTCAAGCTGGTCCTCGCCTTCGGCATCGCCTTCCAGCTGCCGCTGCTGCTCGTCCTGCTCAACCTGGGCGGTGTCGTCAGCGGCAAGAAGATGCTCGGCTGGTGGCGCGGCATGGTGATGTGCATCGCGATCTTCTCGGCGGTCGTCACGCCGACCGACCCGCTGTCCATGATCGCGCTTCAGCTTCCCCTGACGGCGCTGTACTTCGGTGCCGTCGGCTTCGCCCTCCTCAACGACCGCCGCCGACGCCGCAAGGAAGGCCCCGAGCTGGCCGACGACGAGGCGTCACCGCTCGACCTCAGGCCCGAGCCGATCACCCCCGTCGAACCGGTCGCCACGCCCGCCCTGCCCGAGCAGGCCAGCGGACCGGCCGACACGGCCCCCGCCCGCCGCGTCAACGGCTACGACGACGTCACCTGAGCCCGAACCCCGGGGGCCGGGGCCGGACTTGGGCCCGGATACCGGCCCGGACCCGCACCCCGCCTCCACCCGGACACCGACGGCCGGCCGCGCACAACGCGTGGCCGGCCGCTCACCGTACGCGGCCGCGGTGACGCGTCCGCGGACGGTCCGTGAGCGGTGGCGGGAGGAGTCGAATAAACGCTGAGCTGACTGTCAGCACCGGCGGGTAGTCTCGATAACAAGATGACAGACGACCTCACACCCGCGGAAGCGTACGCGGCCGCCCGGCGCCGGGCGGCCGAGGAGGCCACCGCGCTCCACGCCTTCCGCGCTCTCTACGACTTCGAGCTGGACCCGTTCCAGATCGAGGCATGCCAGGCCCTGGAGACGGGCAAGGGCGTGCTCGTCGCGGCGCCGACCGGCTCGGGCAAGACCATCGTCGGCGAGTTCGCCGTCCACCTCGCCCTCGCGCAGGGCCGCAAGTGCTTCTACACGACGCCGATCAAGGCCTTGTCGAACCAGAAGTACACCGACCTCGTCAAGCGCTACGGCCCCGGCAAGGTCGGCCTGCTCACCGGCGACAACAGCGTCAACTCCGACGCCCCGGTGATCGTCATGACCACCGAGGTCCTCCGCAACATGCTGTACGCGGGGTCCCAGTCGCTGCGCGGCCTGGGCTATGTGGTCATGGACGAGGTGCACTACCTCTCCGACCGCTTCCGGGGCGCCGTCTGGGAAGAGGTGATCATCCACCTTCCCGAGTCCGTGACGCTCGTCTCGCTCTCCGCGACGGTCTCCAACGCCGAGGAGTTCGGCGACTGGCTGGACACGGTCCGCGGCGACACCGAGGTGATCGTCTCCGAGAGCCGGCCCGTCCCGCTGTGGCAGCACGTCCTCGCGGGACGCCGGATCTACGACCTCTTCGAGGAGGAGACCGACCACGGCGGCCGCGGCGTCACCCGCCGCGAGGTCAACCCCGACCTGGTGCGCCTCGCCCGCATGGAGAACTCGCGCACGTACAACCCGCGCGACCGGCGGCGCGGCAAGATGGTCCGCGAGGCCGACCGGGAGCGGGAGCGCCGCCAGCGGTCGCGGATCTGGACCCCGGGACGCGCCGAGGTCATCGAGCGGCTCGACGCCGAGGGCCTGCTGCCGGCCATCACGTTCATCTTCAGCCGCGCCGGCTGCGAGTCCGCCGTCCAGCAGTGCCTCTACGCGGGTCTGCGGCTCAACGACGAGGACGCCCGCGCCCGGGTCCGCGAGATCGTCGAGGAGCGCACGGCGTCCATCCCCACCGAGGACCTCCACGTCCTCGGGTACTACGAGTGGCTGGAGGCGCTGGAGCGGGGCATCGCCGCGCACCACGCGGGCATGCTGCCGACGTTCAAGGAGGTCGTGGAGGAGCTGTTCGTCCGGGGTCTCGTCAAGGCGGTCTTCGCCACGGAGACTCTGGCGCTCGGCATCAACATGCCGGCCAGGTCGGTCGTCCTGGAGAAGCTCGTCAAGTGGAACGGCGAGCAGCACGCCGACATCACGCCCGGCGAGTACACACAGCTCACCGGCCGAGCGGGCCGGCGCGGCATCGACGTCGAGGGCCACGCCGTGGTGCTCTGGCAGCGCGGCATGGACCCGGCGCACCTCGCGGGCCTGGCCGGGACGCGCACGTACCCGCTGCGCTCCAGCTTCAAGCCGTCGTACAACATGGCGGTCAATCTGGTGGACCAGTTCGGCCGGCACCGGTCGCGGGAGCTGCTGGAGACGTCGTTCGCCCAGTTCCAGGCGGACCGGTCCGTCGTCGGCATCTCCCGGCAGGTCCAGCGCAACGAGGAGGGCCTGGAGGGTTACCGCCAGGGCATGACCTGCCACCTCGGGGACTTCGAGGAGTACGCGCGGATGCGGCGCGAGCTGAAGGACCGGGAGAACGAGCTGGCCAAGCAGGGTGCCGCCCAGCGGCGCGCCGCCGCGGCCACCTCCCTGGAGCGGCTCAAGCCCGGTGACGTCATCCATGTGCCGACCGGCAAGTTCGCCGGGCTTGCGCTGGTGCTGGACCCGGGGCTGCCCGCCGGGCGGTCCAACGGGCACCGGGGCTTCGACTACCAGGACGGTCCGCGCCCGCTGGTCCTCACCGCGGAGCGGCAGGTCAAGCGGTTGGCGTCGATCGACTTCCCCGTGCCGGTGGAGCCGCTGGAGCGGATGCGCATCCCGCGCTCGTTCAACCCGCGCTCCCCGCAGTCCCGCCGCGACCTCGCGTCGGCGCTGCGGACCAAGGCCGGGCACATCGTGCCGGAGCGGCAGCGCAAGCAGCGGTCCGCGGCGGTGGACGACCGGGAGATCACGAGGCTGCGCGCCGCGCTGCGGGCGCACCCCTGCCACGGCTGCGACGAGCGGGAGGACCACGCCCGCTGGGCGGAGCGGTACCACCGGCTCCAGCGGGACACGCGGCAGCTGGAGCGGCGCATCGAGGGCCGTACCAACACGATCGCCCGCACCTTCGACCGGATCGTCGCACTGCTGACGGAGCTGGACTACCTGCGCGCGGACGAGGTCACCGAGCACGGCAAGCGGCTCGCGCGGCTCTACGGCGAGCTGGACCTGCTGGCCAGCGAGTGCCTGCGGGAGCGCGTCTGGGAGGGGCTGGACCCGGCCGAGCTCGCCGCGTGCGCGTCTGCGCTGGTGTACGAGGCACGGCAGTCCGACGACGCGGTCGCGCCGAAGGTGCCGACTGGCCGGTCGAAGGCCGCGCTGGGCGAGATGGTCCGCATCTGGGGCCGCCTGGACGCCCTGGAGGAGGAGTTCCGGGTCAAGCAGGCGGAGGGTGTCGGGCAGCGCGAGCCGGACCTCGGCTTCGCCTGGGCGGCGCACCAGTGGGCGTCCGGCAAGGGCCTGGACGAGGTGCTGCGCGAGGCGGAGATGCCGGCCGGCGACTTCGTGCGCTGGTGCAAGCAGCTCATCGACGTGCTGGGCCAGATCGCGGCGGCTGCGCCGCACGAGGACAGCACCGTCGCCAAGAACGCCCGCAAGGCGGTCGACGGGCTGCTGCGGGGCGTCGTCGCGTACAGCTCGGTGAGCTGAGGCCCGTACGACGGACAAGGGCCCGGCCGGGGTTTCTCCGGCCGGGCCTTCGCCGTTCACAGGCCGGGCGGGGTCTGTCGTGGGCGGTAGCCCAAGGCATGCGGATAGTGGCGCTTTCCGCTGTCCGATAGCGTTGCCGTCCGAGGTGGGTCGTGCCTCGGCAAGGGCGGGGTGCGGTCGGGAGCGAAGGGGTGAGTGCGCGTGCGCGTGGGCGAGTTGAGCCGCAGGACCGGCGTGTCGGTGCCGACGATCAAGTACTACGTACGGGAGGGGCTGCTGCCCGCCGGTGAGCTGAGCAGCCCCAACCAGGCCCGGTACGACGAGTCGCACGTCCGAAGGCTGCGGCTGGTGCGGGCGCTCATGGACGTGGGCGGGCTCTCGGTGGCCGCCATCCGGGACGTGCTGGACGCCGTGGAGGACCCCGGGCGCTCGGTGCACGACCTGCTGGGCGCGGCGCACGGGCGCATCGCGCCGCGCGAGGACGGACCCGACGACGCGGCGCGGGAAGCCGCGGTCAGGCAGGCGGCCGCGCTGATCGCCCGCCGGGGGTGGCGGGTGGACGACGGGTATCCGGCGGCCCGTTCGCTGGCCGACGCGCTCGCGGCGATGTTCCGGCTGGGGCACGAGCGGTTCGCGGAGGTGTCGTTGGACCCGTACGCGGAGGCGGCGGAGCGGGTCGCCGAGGCGGACATGGCGTACGTGGCGCGTGAGGTCGTGCGGGAAGACCTGGTGGAGAGCACCGTGGTGGGCACGGTCCTGGGCGACGCCGTGTTCACCGCGCTGCGGCGCCTCGCCCAGGCGGACGCCTCGGCCCGCCTGTACGACACGGCCGCCCCGGACGACGCGTCGGCGCCCGCGGCCGGCACGGAAGGTGCGGGCGGTGAGGGCGGTCCCGGCGGTGCGGACGAGGCGGCTGCGCGGGGTGCGAGCCGTACGGGCGGCGCGGACGCGGCTGGGGGTTCCGGCGGCGCGGGCGGTGCGGACGCGGCTGGGGGTTCCGGCGGCGCGGGCGGTGCGGCTGGTTAGGCGCCCGCGCGGCGCCGGACCTCGCGGCGGCCGTGCGGGGGTGCGCGGGGCCCGGGACCGCGGGTGCCGGTACGGGAAGGGTCCCCGCCGAGGAGCGGGGACCCTTCCCGTACCGGACCGCGGGCGTCGCCCGCCGTGCCTAGGTGCTGTCGGTGCGGGGGGCCGGCTTCCGCTGTCGGCGCATCAGGGCGAGGCCCGTCAGGAGCGCCGTGAGCATCGCGGAGGCCACCGCCGTGGCCCCGGCCCAGGCCCAGGCGTGGCCCACGCTGTTGCCCAGCAGGGCGACCCCGCTGCTGCCCGCCATACCGTGGACGGCCACCACGCAGATGGACAGCGCGGCCGCGGACGCCCAGACCCGTACGGTCTCCCGCACGATCAGCCACTCGCCGAGCACCAGGCAGAGCAGGGCGATGGTGAAGACGAGGCCGTCCGCGTACCCGCCGGACCACAGGGCGCCGAAGTCCCTGGGGAGATGGATCACGCCGCACGCGAACAGCGTCGCCGCGGCGAGCCAGCGCAGGCCGGAGCGCTGCGCGGGGCCGTCCGCCTCGTTGTCCCGTGCGGAGGTCAGCGTCGGGGCGGGCGCCGAGGCCGTCGCCGTCGTCGTCGTCGCCGCGGAGCGGGGCGGGCGGAGGCAGGGGTCCTGCGGGACGGCCTGGCCTCCGGCCGTCGCCGCTCCCGGCGCCACCGCGTCCGGGGAGAGGGGGCGGCCCTGGGCGGTGCCCAGGATGCCGACCAGCTGGACGACGTCCTCGATGGGCCGTCCGACGGCCGCGGCACGGAGCGTCGTGTCGTTCTCGTCGAGCGTGTGACCGGCTTCGTTGAGCAGTGCGACCAGCTGGCGGACCTCGTCGAGAGGCCGGGCCACCGCGGCGGCGCGCAGCGCCTCGTCCGCGGGGCTGTCCACGGCCTTGGCGTCCTTGAGCTGGGTGACCAGCGCGACGACCTCCTCCAGCGGGCGGTAGGTGGCCGCCGTCCAGATGAGGGTCCGCATGCGCTCGTCGCTGTCCTCGTCCTCGGCGTCCGGGCGGTCGTCCGCGTCTTCCGCGTCCGCCCCCTTGGTCTCGCCGAGCATCGCCTCGACGAGCGCGGCGTCCGCCGCCGGGTGACCGGCCGGGCCGTCGTGGGCGTCGGCGCCACCGGCCCGGACGCCGGGCTCCTCCGGGGCGCTGGTGAGGGTGGGGCGGGCGGGGGCGTCCCGGCCGACCGGGCGGGTGATGCCGTCGGGGGCTCCGAAGCCGCCGGGGCGCTCCTCGGGGCGGCCGGTCCCGGAGGGGGCCCGCAGGCCGCCGGAACGGGTGAGGGCGTCCCGGTCGGACGCGGTCACGTCGTCGGTCGTGTCGTCGGTCGTGCCGCCGTGCGAGACGATGCCGCCGGGCGTCACCGTCATGCCCGCGGGCATGGCGTGCGCGGTGTTCGCGCCCCCGATGCCGCGGGGCGCGGTGCCGTGGCCCGGCGGGAGCGCGGGCACGGGGGGTACCGCACCGGCCCGTGCTTCGTCCGTGCGTACGCCCGCCTGTGCGCCCGTGCCCCGGGCCGTGCCGGGCCCGTGGGCCGGGGCGGCGCTCGCGTACGAGGGCGAGGCCGACCGCATCGGCGTGAACCCGCCTGTCCTGCGGGTCGTACCGGCCGTGGGCGTATGCGCGGGGGCCGGGCGCGCCGGTGCGGGGCGCGGCGTCTCCAGGGGGACGGCTTCGACGGGCACGGCGCCGGGCGGCGCGCCGAAGGGCCTCGCTATGGAGGCCGCCGCGTCGGGCGGCTGCTCCGGCCCGGGGGCCGCACCAGCGGCGTGGAACGTGGGATCGTCGGTGGTCATGGCGTGGCTCCGTTCGCCGGACTCCGGTGAGGCACACACCGTGTCGGTCCTCGTGCGCCGACCTGGCGCGCGGTCTGCTCCATGTAAGAGGCAAACCGCACCATTGCGCCATCAGGGAAAGGCGGACGGGTTACCACACCCCGCCAGGCGGGCCCGCACGGGGGAATCCGCGGGCCCGGTCACGCCGTGGCGGGAACCGGCCGATCAGGCGGACTGCTCCTCGCGCTCCACCTGGGCGTTCCACTCGCGCTTGACCGCGCGCCACGCCTCGTCGGACTTGCCGAGACGCCAGTACCCCGAGATCGACAGCCGCTCCAGCGGGATGCCGCGCTCCGTGCGCAGATGGCGGCGCAGCTCCCGCACCGCGCCCGCCTCGCCGTGGACGAACGCGTGGACCGTGCCCTCCGGGAAGTCCAGGCCCCGCACCGCCTCGACCAGCGCCTGGCCGACCGGGCGGCCGCGCCGGGGGAGCCAGCGCACCTCCGCGCCGGCCGGGGCGGCGATCTTCAGCTCGTCGTCCTCACCGTCCACCTCGATGAACGCGTGCGCGACGGCCCCTTCCGGCAGCCCCTCCAGGGCCGCGGCGATCGCCGGCAGGGCGCTCTCGTCGCCCACGAGCAGATGCCAGTCGGCCGCCGGGTCCGGCGCGTAGCCGCCGCCCGGGCCCAGGAAACGGACCGTCTCGCCGACCCGCGCCCGCGCCGCCCACGGCCCGGCGAGACCCTCGTCGCCGTGCACCACGAAGTCGATGGTCAGCTCCCGCTGCACCGGGTTCCAGGCGCGCACCGTGTACGTGCGCTGCGCGGGCCACTGGTCGCGCGGCAGCTCCTCGCGAATCCGCTCCAGGTCGAACGGCTCCGGGTACGTCACGCCCTCCGGAGCGAACAGGATCTTCACGTAGTGGTCGGTAAGACCGCTCGTGGCGAAGGCGTCCAGTCCGTCGCCGCCGAGCACGATCCGCACCATGTGCGGAGCGATCCGCTCGGCGCGCACCACCCGTGCCTCGTGGGCCTTCGGTGTCCTGCGGGACGGCTCATCCGCCACGGCGTACTCCCCGGAAAGTGGTTGCTTAGGTATGCCTAAGCTAACACTTCATCGGGGGAGAACGGCGAGCAGCCGCTCCAACGACCCTCCGAGACCCCACGTTTCGGCCAGCTTCCGCACCGCCTCCGGGTCCTTCGGGCCCGCCGGGAGCGCCGGGTCGAACGGCGGCAGCGGAACGTCGTCCGCGACCCGCACCACCTTCGGCGCGACCGCCAGGTACGGCCGCGCCTCGTCCAGGCGGCGGCGCTGCGCCGGGGTGAGCCTCGACGCCGGGTCGTCCACGGCGGCCATGATGCCCGCCAGGTCCCCGAACGCCTCCAGCAGCTTCGCCGCCGTCTTCTCGCCGACCCCGGGCACCCCCGGCAGCCCGTCGCTCGGGTCACCTCGCAGCGTGGCCAGATCCGCGTACCCCGGCCCGTCCACGCCGTACTTCCCGCGCAGCCACTCCTCGTCCACCGCCTGGAGCGTGCCGACGCCCTTCACCGGATACAGCACCCGCACCCCGCGCGCGTCGTCCACCAGCTGGAACAGGTCCCGGTCGCCCGTCACGATGTCCACGGGGCCCGGCGCCCGGCCCGCGAGCGTGCCGATCACGTCGTCCGCCTCGTACCCGGCGACGCCCACCCGCGCGATGCCCAGCGCGTCGAGCACCGCCTCGATCACCGGCACCTGCGGCGACAGCGTGTCCGGCACCTCCTCCTCGTCCGGCGCGCCCGGTCCCGTCTCCACGGCGACCCGGTGCGCCTTGTACGACGGGATCAGCTCGACCCGCCAGGCCGGCCGCCAGTCGGCGTCCATGCAGGCCACGAGGTCGTCCGGGTGGTGGTCCTGTACCAGCCGGGCGATGAAGTCGAGGAGCCCGCGCACGGCGTTGACCGGCGTGCCGTCCGGGGCGCGCACCGAGTCGGGGACCCCGAAGTAGGCCCGGAAGTACAGGGAAGCGGTGTCGAGGAGCATCAGGCGTCGCGTCACACCCCGCATGATGCCGTACGTCACCGACAGGCCACGCGTCGCAGAGCTTGGGCCGTTTGCGCTACTCGGTGGTACTCGCGCTGCGTAAGGTTGTCGGGAGAGGGAGGGAAGGGAGGGAAGACATGGACGACAAGGAAACTCCGCGGGTCGGCGCGGCCGTGCGCAGGAGGCGCAGGGCGCTGTCGCTGACCCTCGCCGCCGTCGCCGAGCGCAGCGGCCTGTCCGTGCCCTTTCTCAGCCAGATCGAGAACGAGCGCGCCCGTCCCAGCATGCGTTCCCTGGAGTGCATCGCCGACGCGCTGAAGACGACCGCCGTCGAGCTGCTCGACGCGGGTGACGCCGCCCGCACGGTCGATGTCGTCCGGGCCGCCGCGTACGCCGACGACCCGGGCGCCCCGACCGGTGTCCGCGCGCTGGTGCGCGGCGAGCACCAGATGCACGCCGACGAGTTCACCGGCGAGCACGACGCGGGCCGCGAACTGGTCCTCCGCAACGACGCCCTGCTGTACGTCGCCGACGGCACGGTGGAGGTGGAGGCCGAGGGCCGCGCCTACCGGCTGGAGCGCGGCGACACGCTGTACCTCTCCGGCGGGGTCCGCCACCGCTGGCGCGCCTCCGGCCCCGGCACGCGCGTCCTCGTCGTGTCCGTCGCGCCGCACATGGAGGCGACGGAGCAGTGACCCGCGTCGTGTCGCTGGTGCCGTCGCTCACCGAGGCCGTCGCGGTGTCCGCTCCCGGCGCCCTCGTGGGCCGTACGGACTGGTGCACGCACCCCGGGGGCCTCGACGCGCCCCGGATCGGCGGTACGAAGAACCCGGACGTGGCCGCCATCGTGGCGCTCCGCCCCGACCTCGTCGTCGCCAACGAGGAGGAGAACCGCCCCGACGACCTCGCCGCCCTGCGCGCCGCCGGACTCGACGTGCTGGTCACCGAGATCCGCGGCCTGGAGCAGGCGCTGCGGGAACTGGACCGGGTGCTGCGCGCCTGCGCGGTCCCCTCCCGGCCCCGCTGGCTGGACCAGGCCGAGGCCGCCTGGGCCGCCCTCGCCCCGGACGGGCCGCCCCGCAAGGCGGTCGTCCCCGTCTGGCGGCGGCCGTGGATGGTGCTGGGCCGGGACACGTTCGCCGGGGACCTGCTCGCCCGGCTGGGCGTCGCCAACGTGTACGCGGACCACCCGGAGCGCTACCCGCGCGTCCCGCTGGAGGAGCTGCGGGCCGCCGGGGCCGACCTGGTCGTCCTGCCCGACGAGCCGTACCGGTTCACCGCCGACGACGGGCCCGAGGCGTTCGACGGGCTGCCCGCCGCGCTGGTGGACGGGCGGTACCTCACCTGGTACGGGCCGTCGCTCGCCCGGGCGCCGGAGGCACTGGGGCAGGCGCTGCGGGCGGCGGTGCGCTGAGCGTCCTGTGGGGCGCGGTGGACCGGGGGGCGCGGAGCGCACTGGGGGGCGTGGTGGGTGGTGCGTCGGGCGTGTGGGGGCGTGTGGTGGGCGGGGCGCCGGGTGTGGTGGGCGGTGTTGCGTCGGCCGCCGGTCCGGGTCCCGCGAGCAGCGTGCCGCCGAGCAGGCCCCGTACCGTCCCCGTCGCCGCCGCCAGCCAGCCCGCGACCAGCACCGCGTACAGCGCCAGCGCCGCTCCGTCGAGCACCACGAGACCCGTGAGCCGCCCCAGCCCCTCCAGCCCCGTCACACAGGTCCCGACCGGGAACGTGAACGCCCACCACGCCAGCGAGAAGCCCATCCCGCGCCGCCGCGCCCGCACCACCAGCGCCCCGGCCAGCGCCAGCCACAGCAGCGCGAAGCCGAGCACCGGCAGCCCGTACGCCACGGCGAGCCCACGCCCGTACGGCACCCACGGCGCCGCCTCCGCGAGAGCCGCCGCCGCCGTGACCGACTGTCCCAGCGGGCCCAGGACCAGCAGCAGTGCCGGGGTCGCGGCCGGCGCGGGAGGACCGGCCGTCACCAGGCGGGCGAAGACCGGCGGCACGATGAGCAGCGCCGCCAGCAGGCTCATCCCGAACATGCCGTGGCACGCCGCGAGCAGCGCGCCCCGCGCCTGGCCCTCCGGCACGTGCGGGGCGAGCAGCGGTCCCGACGCCGCCGACACCATGGGCGCGACGACCGGGAGCAGCCACACGGGGGACGGCGCCTCGATGGGGTGCCGCACCACCATCAGGTACGGCACGCCGACCGCGACCACCAGGCCGGTCACCGTGCCCGCCGCCCAGAGCGCGGCGCCCAGCGCCACCGCGGGGCCCGCGCCGAGCCAGTCCCGCCCGACGATCAGCGCCCCGCCCCCGACGGAGGTCAGCGCCATGGCGAGGCACCCGTAGAACGGCGCGACCGCCGGGTCCAGCAGGTGCGCCCGCGCCTGGCCGGGGTGGCGCGCCCAGTGCGCGGCCCGGGCGGCCAGCAGCACGGCGAGCGTCAGCAGGGCCGCCGCCCACAGCGCCGTACAGGCCGTGCGCAGGCCCGGCACGGCACCGTGCGGGCCGAGTCCGGCGCCCGCGGTGCCGACGATGCCGGTGCCCATCACCGCCGCGTAGTACTGCGGGCCCAGGTGGCGCAGGGCGGCGGCACGGGAGGCGGGGAGCGGGCGGGGCGCGGGGTGGACGACAGTGGCCATGGAGCCACCTTCGCCGGGAGGGGCACCCCCGACCAGGGACCTTTCCTCTATGGCCCCATAAGCTGGGTTTATGAGCCTCTCGCATCGAGTGCCCGACCTCGGAGCCCTGGAGCTGCTGCTCGCCGTCGCGCGGCACGGCAGCCTCGGCCGGGCCGCGCGCGAGGTCGGGATCACGCAGCCCGCCGCCAGCGGCCGCATCCGCTCCATGGAACGTCAGCTCGGCGTCGCCCTCGTGGACCGGTCGCCGCGCGGCTCCCGGCTCACCGCCGCGGGCGCGCTCGTCACCGACTGGGCGCGGCGGATCGTGGAGGCGGCGGAGGCGTTCGACGCGGGCGCCCAGGCGCTGCGGGACCGCCGGGACTCGCGGCTGCGGGTCGCCGCGTCGATGACCATCGCCGAGTACCTGCTGCCCGGCTGGCTGATCGCGCTGCGCGCCGAGCGGCCCGACACGGCCGTGTCGCTCCAGGCCGGGAACTCCGCCGCCGTCGCCGCGCTGCTCCTCGCCGGTGACGCGGACCTCGGGTACGTGGAGGGCCTCGCCGTCCCCGACGGGCTGGACGGCGTGGTCGTCGCCCGCGACCGGCTGGTCGTCGTCGCGGCGCCGTCCCACCGCTGGGCCCGCCGCCGCGCCCCGGTCACGCCCGCCGAACTGGCGGGAACACCGCTGGTGCTGCGCGAGTACGGCTCGGGGACCCGGCAGGTCCTCGACTCGGCGCTGGCCGCGCACGGGGGCCTCGCGGCGCCGCTCATGGAGCTGGCGTCCACGACGGCGGTGAAGGCGGCGGCCGTGAGCGGTGCGGGGCCGGCCGTCCTCAGCGAACTGGCGGTCAGCGAGGAGCTGGCGTCCCGCCGCCTGGCGGAAGTGCCGGTCGAGGGCGTGGAGCTGCGCCGGGCGCTGCGGGCCGTGTGGCCGACGGGGCCGCGCCCGACGGGGCCGGCGCGGGACCTGCTGTCCCTGTCACGGGCGCGCTGAGCTCGCGGCGCGCTGAGCGGTACGGGGAGGGGGCGTCGAGTCGTCCCGTACGCGCCTGGACCCCTACGGCGCGCGCCGACGCGGCCGGTACGCCTCAGCCCGTACGCCGTGCCGACGCCGCCCGCACCAGCCCCTCCATCACCCGCGGGTCGTCGCCCATCTCGGGGTGCCACTGCACGCCCAGCACCCAGGCGTCCGGCACTTCGACCGCCTCCACCGTGCCGTCCTCGGCGTACGCGCAGGGCACGAGGCCCGCGCCCAGCCGCTCCACCGCCTGGTGGTGGTAGGTCGGCACCTCCACCGCCTCCGGCACCAGCGTCCCGTACCGCGTCCCCGGCACCGGCTTCACCATGTGCCGCCCGAGTACGCCGACCCCGCCCGTGTGCCCCTCCAGGTGCTGGACGAGTGTCCCGCCGAGGGCGACGTTCAGCAGCTGCATGCCGCGGCAGATGCCCAGCAGCGGGACGCCCGCCGCCAGGGCCGCGCCGACCAGGGCCAGCTCCCACGCGTCGCGCTCGGGCGCGGGCGGGCCGGTCCTCGGGTCGCGCGCGGCCCCGTACCGTACGGGATCGACATCGGCGCCGCCCGCGATCACCAGCCCGTCCAGCCGGGCCACCATCCCGGCCGCCGCGTCCGCCGCGTCCGGCGGGAGCAGCGCGGCGAGCCCGCCCGCCGACCGCACCAGCCCGGGGTACGCGGCCGGCAGCAGCGCGGCGGGCAGCTCCCACACGCCCCACCGCGCGGAGTCGAGGTACGTCGTCACACCGATGAGCGGCCTGTCCACGCGCGCGCCTCCTTTCGGTCCCCGGCCCGGATCGGCCCCGGCCCGGCTCGGCCCCTGTCCAGTCCGGCTCAGCCCCGGCGCAGTTCGGCCTCGGCGGCGGCCAGCGCCGCGAACTCCTCCTCCGGCGCGCTCGCCACCAGACGGTGCCGACTGTAGAGCGCGAAGTACACGACGGCGACCGCGTACACCGCGAGCGCGAGACCCGCCGCCACCACGTCCACCAGGAACGTCGCCACCAGCGCGGCCAGCGCCAGCACCAGCGCCACCGAGGAGGTCACCACCCCGCCCGGTGTGCGGTACGGCCGCTCCAGGCCCGGTTCGCGGCGCCGCAGCACGATGTGGGACAGCGCCATCAGGGCGTACGAGATGGTCGCGCCGAAGACGGCGACGTTCAGCATCCGCGCCCCGTTCCCGGTCCCGGCCGCCAGAGCGAAGCCGATCCCGCCGGGGATCAGCAGCCCCAGGTACGGCGCCTTGCGGCGGCTCGTCAGCGACAGGAACCGCGGCAGGTACCCGGCGCGGGACAGGGCGAACAGCTGCCGGGACCCCGCGTAGATCAGCGAGAAGAACGAGGCGACCAGGCCCGCGAGGCCCGCGTAGTTCACGAACCGGCTCAGCGGCGTCGGCCCGCCCTCCCCTTCCAGGGCCACGACCAGCGGGTTCCCGGCGTCCTGGACGGCGGCGGCGCCCCGTGCCCCGGTCGCCGCCAGGAACGTCACCACGGCCAGCACCGCCAGTACGCCCATCGACAGCGCCAGCGCCCTGGGCATCGACCTGACCGGGTCCTTCGCCTCCTCGGCGGCGAGCGGCACGCCCTCCACTCCCAGGAAGAACCACATCCCGAACGGGAACGCCGCCCAGATCCCCAGCAGCCCGAACGGCAGCCACGAGTTCGCCCCGAACGCGGCCGCGTCCACAGGGATGTCGTTCAGCCGGTCCACCCGGAACTCGGTGAACGCGCCCACCGCGAAGATCAGCAGCGCCACCACCGCGACCGCCGTCACGACGAGGCTGAAGCGCAGCGCCTCGCCCACGCCCCACAGGTGGATGCCGATGAAGAGGGCGAAGCAGACCAGGTACACGGGCCAGCCGGACTCCAGGCCGAACAGGCCGAGCGACTCGACGTAGTCGCCGATGAAGATGGAGATCGCGGCGGGGGCGAGGACGTACTCGATGAGGATCGCCGTCCCGGTGAGGAAGCCGCCCCAGGTGCCGAGCGCGCGCCGGGCGAAGCCGTAGCCGCCGCCCGCGGCGGGCAGGATCGCGGACAGCTCGGCCAGCGCGAAGACGAGGCACGCGTACATCACGCCCATCACGAGCATGGCGAGGGCGAGACCGCCGAAGCCGCCCTCGGCGAGACCGATGTTCCAGCCGGAGTAGTCGCCCGAGACGACGTACCCGACGCCGAGTCCGGTGAGCAGCAGCCAGCCGGCGCTGCCCCGCCGCAGCGCGCGGCGCTTCAGGTAGTCGTCGGAGGCGGCCCCGGCGCGCGGGGGCGCCGCCCGCCCGGGTGAGGCGCCCGAGGTGTCTCCCGAGGTGTCTTCCAGCGTCATGGCGGCGTCAGCTCCCGGCGTCGGGTCGAGCCCAATGGAATGGCCCCATACCTTTGCGGTGCCGCGCGCCGGGCGCAAGCCCTTGAACGTCACCTTCACCGAAACGCCCCGCCACGGCCACCGCCCGCCCGGCACCGCCCCCCGACGGCAAGGCCCGCCAGGAAGCGTCCGCGCCCCCGCCACCGCCCACCCCACATCGCCCAGCCGCCGACAAGCGCCCGCCAACAAGCGCCCCCTGGCCAGAGCCCGGCCAGAGCCCGCCGGCAAGCGCCCCCCGGTCAGAGCCCCCCGACAAGCGCCCCCGTGCCCGAAGCCCCGCCTACGCCAGGAACCCCCGCAGCAGCGCCGCCGTCCCCGCGCAGTGCTCGCGCGCCACCTCCCGCGCGCCCTCCGCGTCGCCGTCCAGCACCGCCTCCACCAGCGCGTCGTGCTGGTGCTGGGCGTGCTCCAGGTTCCGTACGAGCAGCGGTATGCAGTCCAGAAGGTCGTTCACGGTCGCCCTGACCGCCGCGTACCGCTCGGTCAGCGTCGACGAGCCGGACAGCTCCGCCAGCGTCAGGTGCAGCAGCGTGTCCTGGCGCCGGTAGTCGTCCAGCGGCGCGTCGCGCGTGGCCCGCAGCGCCGCCCGCAGCCGCTCCGCTTCCCCCTCCGTCAGGCCGCGCGCCGCGCACAGCCCGGCCGCGCCCGTCTCCAGCACCTCCCGGAACAGCAGGACGTCCTGGAGGTCCACCGCCGCTGTCCGGCGCCGCAGCTCCTGGGCCGCGCCCGCCCCCCGGTCCGGCGGGCGCAGCACGAACGTTCCGCCGTACCGGCCGCGCCGGCTCTCCACCAGGCCCTGCTCCTGGAGCACCCTGAGCACCTCGCGCAGTGTGACCCGGCTGATGCCCATCCGCTCCGAGAGCTCCCGCTCGGCCGGCAGCCGCTCCCCGGCGGGCACCAGGCCGAGCCGCACCACCTGGAGGATCTGTTCCAGCGCCTCCTCGAACCCGTTGCCCGCCCGCACCGGCCGCAGCACCGGTGTCAGCCGATCGGATGCGCGGTCCCTCGCCATGCGGCCGCCCCCTTCCCCTCAAAGGTCTATGGGAATACCTTATGGCTCCCGGCTGACCCAAGGAGGACCCACCCCGTGGCAGACCGAACACCCCCGCTCCCCGTCGGCGACCTGCGCGCCCTCGTCGCGAGCGGCGAGATCGACACCGTCGTCCTGGCCTTCCCCGACATGCAGGGCAGACTCCAGGGCAAGCGGTTCGCGGCCCCCTTCTTCCTCGACGAGGTGCTGGAGCACGGCACCGAGGGCTGCAACTACCTGCTCGCCGTGGACGCCGACATGAACACCGTCGACGGCTACGCCATGTCCTCCTGGTCCACCGGCTACGGCGACTTCGCCCTCCGCCCCGACCCCGCCACGCTCCGCCGTATCCCCTGGCACCCCGGTACGGCGCTCCTCCTCGCCGACCTCGCCTGGCACGACGGCACCCCCGTCACCGCCGCGCCCCGCCAGATCCTCCGCCGCCAGCTCGACCGGCTCGCCGCCCACGGCTACACCGCGCAGGTCGGCACGGAGCTGGAGTTCATCGTCTTCAAGGACACCTACGAGCAGGCGTGGGACGCCCACTACCGGGGCCTCACCCCCGCCAACCAGTACAACGTCGACTACTCGATCCTCGGCACCGGCCGCGTCGAACCGCTCCTGCGCCGCATCCGCACCGAGATGGCCGGGGCCGGGCTGACCGTCGAGTCCGCCAAGGGCGAGTGCAACCCCGGCCAGCACGAGATCGCCTTCCGCTACGACGAGGCCCTCACCACCTGCGACCACCACGCCCTCTACAAGACCGGCGCCAAGGAGATCGCCGCGCAGGAAGGCGTCTCCCTCACCTTCATGGCCAAGTACAACGAGCGCGAGGGCAACTCCTGCCACATCCACCTCTCGCTCACCGACGCCGACGGCCGGAACGTCATGGCCGGGGACGGCCCGCCCGGCACCCCGGCCGCCCTCTCACCCGTCATGCGCCACTTCCTCGCCGGGCAGCTCGCCGCGCTGCGCGAGTTCTCCCTGCTGTACGCGCCCCACATCAACTCCTACAAGCGGTTCCAGCCCGGCTCGTTCGCCCCCACCGCCGTCGCCTGGGGCCACGACAACCGCACCTGCTCCCTCCGCGTCGTCGGCCACGGCCGCTCCACCCGCTTCGAGAACCGCCTCCCCGGCGGCGACGTCAACCCGTACCTCGCCGTCGCCGGGCTCGTCGCCGCCGGGCTCCACGGCATCGAGCAGCGTCTCGAACTCCCCCCGCCCTGCACCGGCAACGCCTACACGGGCGACCACGCGCACGTCCCCACCACGCTGCGCGAGGCCGCCGAGCTGTGGGAGTCCAGCACCCTCGCCAAGGCCGCCTTCGGCGACGACGTCGTCGCCCACTACCTGAACATGGCCCGCGTCGAGCTAGCCGCCTTCGACGCAGCCGTCACCGACTGGGAACTGCGCCGCTCCTTCGAACGCATGTGAGGCCGACTTGACCGCCGAGCTCCACGTCCTGAACCCCGCGACCGGCGGACGGATCGCCACCGTCCCCGCCACCACCGCCGACGGCGTGGACGCCGCCGTCACCCGCGCCACCCGCGCCCAGCGCGCCTGGGCGGCCGCCGCCCCCGCCGACCGCGCCCGTCTCCTGCGCCGCTTCGCCACCACCGTGGACGCCCATCTGGAGGAGCTGGCCCACCTGGAGGTCCGCGAGGCCGGACACACGATCGGCAACGCCCGCTGGGAGGCGGGCAACGTCCGCGACCTGCTCGACTACGCGGCCGGGGGAGTGGAGCGGCTGACCGGCCGTCAGATCCCCGTACCCGGCGGGGTGGACGTCACCTTCCTCGAACCCCTCGGCGTGGTCGGCGTCATCGCCCCGTGGAACTTCCCCATGCCGATCGCCGCCTGGGGCGCCGCCCCCGCCCTCGCCGCGGGCAACGCCGTCCTCCTCAAACCCGCCGAGACGACCCCCCTCACCGCGCTCCGCCTCGCCGAACTCGCCCTCGACGCCGGCCTGCCCGAGCACCTCTTCCAGGTGCTCCCCGGCGAAGGAGCCGTCGCGGGCGCCGCCCTCGTCGAACACCCCGGCGTCGCCAAGATCGTCTTCACGGGTTCGGTACGCGTCGGCAAGGGCGTCATGGCCCGGTGCGCCGACCGCGTCAAGCGCGTCACCCTCGAACTGGGCGGCAAGAGCCCCAACATCGTCTTCGCCGACGCCGACATCGAGGCCGCCGCCCTGTCCGCCCCCATGGCGTTCCTCGACAACGCCGGGCAGGACTGCTGCGCCCGCACCCGCGTCCTCGTCCAGCGCACCGCGTACGACCGGTTCCTGGAGCTCCTCGCGCCCGCGCTGGAGAAGGTCGTCGTCGGAGACCCGGCCGACGAGCAGACCCAGATGGGCCCGCTCATCTCCCGCGCCCAGCTCGACCGCGTACGGTCCTACGTCCCCGACGACGCCGAAGCCCTGCGCGGCAGCGCCCCCGAGGGCCCCGGCTTCTGGTACCCGCCGACCGTCCTCACCGGCCTCGCCCCCGACGCGCCCGCCGCCACGGAGGAGGTCTTCGGCCCCGTCGCCGTGGTCCTGCCCTTCGAGGACGAGGACGACGCCGTACGCCTGGCCAACGCCACCGACTACGGCCTGTCCGGCTCCCTGTGGACCCGGGACGTGGGCCGCGCCCTGCGGGTCTCCCGCGCGGTCCAGGCGGGCAACCTCTCCGTCAACTCCCACTCCAGCGTCCGCTACTGGACCCCGTTCGGCGGCTTCAAGCAGTCCGGCGTGGGCCGCGAGCTGGGGCCCGACGCCCTCACCGCGTTCACCGAGACCAAGAACGTCTTCATCAGCACGGAAGGCTGACCCGATGACCGAGCCCATCGACCTGACGACCGTCACCACCCCGACCGCCCCCGCCACGGCCCCTGACATCCCCGACGCACCCGTCTGCCGCCGCCTCGTCGGCCGTACCGCCGTCGTCACCGGCGCGGGCAGCGGTATCGGCCTCGCCTCCGCCCGTCGTCTCGCCTCGGAGGGGGCCCGCGTGGTGTGCGGTGACATCGACGAGACGGCGGGCAAGGCCGCCGCCGAGGAGGTGGGGGGACTGTTCGTACGGGTCGACGTCACCGATCCCGGGCAGGTCGAGGCGCTGTTCCGCGCCGCGTACGACACGTACGGCAGTGTGGACGTGGCCTTCAACAACGCCGGGATCTCCCCGCCCGACGACGACTCCATCCTGGAGACCGGCCTGGAGGCGTGGAAGCGTGTCCAGGAGGTCAACCTCACCTCCGTCTACCTGTGCTGCAAGGCCGCCATCCCCTACATGCGCCGCCAGGGCCGGGGCTCGATCATCAACACCGCCTCGTTCGTGGCCCGTATGGGCGCCGCGACCTCGCAGATCTCCTACACCGCGTCCAAGGGCGGTGTGCTGGCGATGTCCCGCGAGCTGGGCGTGCAGTTCGCCCGCGAGGGCATCCGCGTCAACGCCCTGTGCCCCGGCCCCGTCAACACCCCGCTCCTGCGGGAGCTGTTCGCCAAGGACCCCGAGCGGGCCGCGCGCCGCCTGGTCCACATCCCGCTGGGCCGGTTCGCGGAAGCCGAGGAGATCGCCGCCGCCGTCGCGTTCCTCGCCAGCGACGACGCCTCCTTCGTCAACGCCACCGACTTCCTCGTGGACGGCGGCATCTCCGGCGCCTACGTCACCCCGCTCTGACCGCGCCCGAGGACCGGGTCACTACCCTGGGCGCATGAGCATGACGACTCCGCCGGGCTGGTACCCGGACCCGGCCGTCCCCGCGGTGGAACGCTGGTGGGACGGCACCGCGTGGACCGCGCACACCCGCCCGGCGGGGACCGTCACGCAGCCCGCGGCGGTCGTCGTCCCCCCGAAGCGGTTCGGCGGCCGGGGCGTCCAGGTCGCCGTCGCGGCGCTCGTCGTGGCGGCGGTCGTGGCCGCCGTGGTCCTCCTCCGCCCCGGCGGCGACGAGGCCCCGGACGCCGGACCGGCGCCCGCCTCCACGGGGCCCACGGCACCCGCCCCCGCGGCGCCCGCCACGCCGAGCCCGGCGGCCGAGCCGTCCGCCGCCCCGTCCGAGGACGGCACCGTCCTCACCGACCAGCTCAACGGCATCACCCTGCCCATCCCGGACGGCTGGGAGAAGGACCGGACCGGCATCGGCCAGGCCCCGACCATGGTCACGGCCGACGACCACCAGTGCCCCAACAGCACCCGCTACTGCCGCCCCGGCCGCGTCCTGTCCCGCACCCTCGCCTCCGCCGCCCCCACCCACAAGGCGATGGCCGAGGCGGACATCGCCGAGGCCGCCGAGCAGCTGTACGGGGAGGACATCCTGGGCCACAACCCGTACGGCGGCGTCAAGTCCCACCAGGTCGTCGCCGCCCGGGAGGCCGTCGTCGCGGGCCGCACCGGCTACCTCGTCCGCTGGCGGGTCACCACCGGCAAGGGCCCCGGCGGGTACGTCCAGTCGCTGGTCTTCCCGTCCCCGGGCGGTGTCGAGCAGCCCGTCGCCGTACGGTTCGCCTTCGACGCCGGGCCGGAGGGGCCGCCGCTCTCCGTCATGGACGAGATCGTCCGGGGCATCCGCCCCGTCGGCAGCTCCACCGGCGGCGGCGTCGGCAGCAGCATCGCCCCGCGCGGCAACGGCTGAACTCCGGCACCCCCGGCAACGGCTGACGGGGCCGCTCAGCCGGCACGGGCCCGGTCCCGCCGCGGGCGACCCGGTCCCGCCCGGTCCCGCCGCGGGCGACCCGGTCCCGCCCGGTCCCGCCGCGGGCGACCCGGTCCCGCCCGGTCCCGCCGCGGGCGACCCGGCCCCGCCCGGTCCCGCCGCGGGCGCCCCGGTCCCGCCCGGTCCCGCCGCGGGCGCGCCGGGCCCGCCTACAGGAACGTCCGGCCCTCGCCGCGATACGTCGGCACGGCATTCGTCACCCGGTCGCCCTCCACCAGGTGCAGCCGGTCGAACCGCTCGCACAGCTCGCCCGCCTTTGCGTGCCGGAACCACACCTTGTCGCCGATCAGCAGGTCGTCGGCGGCCGACCCCAGGAGCGGCGTCTGCACCTCGCCCGCGCCCTCCATCGGGTCGTACCGCAGTCCCTCAGGCAGGTACGGAACGGGCAGCCGGTCCCGGCCCGCCGCACCCGACGCCGGGTAGCCGCCGCCCAGCACCGTCACGACGCCCACACCGGGCCGCCGCACCACCGGCTGCGCGAACAGGGCGGCGGGCCTGCCGCTGAACGACGTGTAGTCGTCGAACAGCCGCGGCACGTACAGCCCCGACCCGGCCGCGACCTCCGTCACCGCCGCCTCGGCCGCCGTGTGCTGCACGCTCCCGGTCCCGCCGCCGTTGACGAACTCCAGGTCCGGCGCCACCGCCCGTACTGCCGCCACGACCGCCGCCCGCCGCCCGGCCAGCTCCCGCCGAGCCGCCGCCTGCATCACCCGCACCGCCCGCGACCGCAGCGGACGCCCCGCCACCGCGTCGCCGACACCCGCGACATGCCCCTCGTACGCCATGAGCCCCACCAGCCGGAAACCCGGCCGCCGCGCCACCGAGCGCGCCAGCTCCGCCAGTTCGGCCGGTCCCCGCAACGGCGAGCGGCGCGCGCCGACCCGTATCCGCCCGCCGAGCAGCCGCAGCGACGTGTCCAGCTCCAGGCAGACCCGCACCTCCTCCCGGCCGTCGCCGCGCGCAGCCTCGATCAGGTCGAGCTGCGCCGGGTCGTCCACCATCACCGTGACGGCGCGCGCGAGCTTCGGGTCGGCGGCCAGCTCGGCGAGACCGGCCCGGTCCGCCGTCGGGTACGCCAGCAGCACGTCGTCGAACCCGGCCCGCGCCAGCCACAGCGACTCGGGCAGGGTGAACGACATGACCCCGGCGAAGCCGGGCCTCGCCAGCACCCGCTCCAGCAGCGCCCGGCAGCGCAGCGACTTGCTCGCGACCCGTACCGGCTTGCCCCCGGCGCGGCGTACGAGGTCGTCGGCGTTGGCGTCGAAGGCGTCCAGATCGACGAGGGCGAGGGGGGCGTCGAGATGCGCGGTGGCCCGGTCGTAACGGGCCCGGTCGGCGGCACGGGGAGTCATGGGCCAGAGCGTGCCAGACCCCGCTACCGGGGGGTAGTGGTCGCGGACGGGACGTTCCGGTCAGATCCGTCCCGACCTGCGGCCGCGTTCCCGTGGGCCCGTCGGCAGCCTTTAGAGTGACGGCTACACGCCGGCGAACGGGCCTGCCCCGACGGCGTCTTCCGGTACGAGTACGAGGGGGGCGGATGAGCACCGAGGCACGGCGCCCCGCCCCGGCCCCTCGGCCGGAAGCCCCGGAGGAGACCACCACCCGCCTCCGCCCCATCCCGCCCCAGCCGGTCCCCGCGCCGGGCCGCCCCGGTACGGCGGCATCCGCACCCCGCCCGCACCGCGCCGCCCAGCCACCCGGCGACCGCCGCCCCGCCGCCCCCGGCCCCGGTGACGACCCCGTGCGTCCCGCGCCCGGCGAGCGGCCCTCCACGGCAGCCGTACGAGCGGACGCCACCACCAGCGCCCCCGCCCCGCCGAGCCCCACGGGTGCCGAAACCCCGGCGGAGGAGCGGGACGGAACCGTTCCCCGCCCGGTCGCGCCCGCCACCGCACCGCCCGCCCGGCGCCCCACGCCGGACGCCGGGCCCTCGGGCGTGCCCCCCCAGCGCCCCGCATCCGCCGACGAGCGTCCGGGCGGACCCACCGGCCCGGCCCCACGCGGCGCGGCGGCCCCTGCTCCCGCCCCCGCGCCCGGCGGGCGACGGCCGGACACACCCGTGCCCGAGGCCGCCGCCGTCCCTCCGCCGCCCGCGCAGCCCCCGTACGCGCCCACACCCCCCGCGCGGCCGCAGGCACCCCACGCGCGGCCCCCGCACCCGCCCGCGCCCCCCGCGCGGCCCCCGCACGCCTACTGGGCCGTGCCGCCCGAGACGCCGCGTGAGACGACCGTCCAGCTGCGGCCGGTCACCGCTCCCCGGCGCACCGGGCGCGTCGTGGCCGCCGCCGCGTGCCTGGTCCTCGGGCTGGGCCTCCTGGCGGGCGCCGCGGCCGGCACCTGGCTGCTCCAGGGACCCGACGACACCCCGGAACGCACCGCGTACACCGAGGCCGCCACCCTCTGGCACAGCACCCCCGTGGACACCCTCTTCCCGCGCACCCTCAACGGCGCCGGCGCCGGTCCGGGCGGAGCCGACCGCGCCTGGACGCGTGTCGCCGTCGCACCCGACGCGCCCTGCGCCACCGTGCTCCAGCCGCGGCTGGCTGCCACCCTCGGCCGCAGCGGCTGCCTGCGGGTCCTGCGCGCCACGTACACGGACGCCACCTCCAGCAGCGTCACCACCGTCGGCCTGGTCTTCATGGACACCGACCGCGCCGGGATGACCGCGCTCCACACCCGATTCACCGACGGCGGCCTCGACAAGAGCCCCGACCTCATACCGCCCGCGCACGCCGCCCCCGGCACGGTCGCCGCCCGCTTCGGCAACGCCCAGCGCGCCAGCTGGTACGTGAAGGTCCTCACCGAGGTCCCCGTCATCGTGTACGGCGTCTCCGGCTTCGCCGACGGCCGCGCCGTACCCCAGCCGCAGCCCGCCCCGCAGGCGATGGGCAAGGGCCAGACGACCGCCCCCGCACAGGCGGGGCTCGGCCACGAGGCGCACGGCATCGCGGACCGCGTGGAGAAGGGCCTGCGCACGACGGTCACCCGGGCCACGCAAGGGCCCGCGCGGAAGGGGAACCGGTGAAGCACACCAGCACCACCCGCACCACCGCCGTCCGCGGCCCGGCGAGCCCCACCAGTCGCCGCACCACCGCCGTCGCCGCGTACCCGGCGAGCACCACCAGCCCCCGCTCCCACCCCGCGCGCACCGCCGCCCGCCTGCTGCTCGCCGCCCTCACCGCCACCGCCCTCGCCCTCCTCCCCGCCGCCCCCGCCCACGCGGACGGCATCCGGGCGCGCCAGTGGGGCAACGAGGCCATCAACGCCGACCGGGCCTGGAACACCACCAGGGGCCAGGGCATCACCGTCGCCGTCCTCGACACGGGCGTGGACGACACCCACCCCGACCTCGCGGGCAACGTCCTGCCCGGCAAGGACTTCATCGGCTTCGGCGCCGAGCGCGGCGACCGCGCCTGGGCCCGCCACGGCACCGCCATGGCCGGCATCATCGCGGCCCACGGGCACGGCCCGAACAACGGCGACGGCGTCATCGGGGTCGCCCCCGAGGCGAAGATCCTCCCCGTACGGGTCATCCTCGAAGGCGCCGACAAGGCGCGCGCCCGCGCCCGCCACACCCGGGGCAGCGCCCTCGCCCAGGGCATTCGCTGGGCCGCCGACCAGGGCGCAGACGTGATCAACCTGTCCCTGGGCGACGACAGCGAGTCCGCCCACCCGGAGGCCGCCGAGGACGCCGCCGTCCAGTACGCGCTCGCCAAGGGCGCCGTCGTCGTCGCCTCCGCGGGCAACGGCGGCGAGAAGGGCGACCGGGTCTCGTACCCGGCCGCCTATCCCGGCGTGATCGCCGTGACCGCCGTGGACCGCTACGGCACCCACGCCTCCTTCTCCACCAGCCGCTGGTACGCCACCGTCAGCGCCCCCGGCGTGGACGTCGTCATCGCCGACCCGGACCGCAAGTACTACGAGGGCTGGGGCACCAGCGCCGCCGCCGCGTTCGTCTCCGGCGCGGCCGCACTCGTCCGCGCCGCGCACCCCGACCTCACGCCCGCCCAGGTGAAGAAGCTGCTCGCCGACACGGCCCGGGACGCCCCCGAGGGCGGCCGGGACGACGAGAAGGGGTACGGGACGGTGGACCCGGCCGCCGCGATCGAGGCGGCCGCCGACCTCCGCGCCACCGACGCCAAGGCGGCCCCGGCCGGGTACGAGCGGGAGTACTTCGGGCCCGGCCCGCGCCGCGAACCCGAGCGGGAGGCGCCGACCGGCCCCGTCGCCCCGGTCACCGCCGGCGCGGGCGCCCTCCTGATCGTCACCGCCGCCGTCCTCTGGCGCGCCGAACGCCGCCGCACCTGAGCCCCGTACGGGCCCGGCCCCGCCCGTACCGTCCGGAGAGGCCCGCACGGGACGCCGAGGCCGCCGTACGAAGTGACCGAACCGTCCCGATAGGCTCGGGCCCGTGGCGCTCAAGAACATTCCCGACCCCGGTTTCTCCGACGACGACGGCTCCGCCGACCCGAGGCTCACCGAGGCCCTCGCGGCCTGGGCCGAGGACCGCGGCGCGCAGCCGCGCGTGCTGGAGGCCCTCCAGGGGGCCCGCCTCCTCGTCCCCGTCGTCGCCGTGCTCGGCGAGGTCGAGGAGGACGAGAACGGCCTGCGCCGCGAGAAGACCAGCGACATGGCAGTGCCCACGCTCACCGCGGGCGACCGCCGCGCCCTGCCCGCGTTCACGTCCACCGCGTCACTCGCCCGCTGGGACCCGGCGGCCCGCCCCGTCGCCGTACCGCTGCGCCAGGCGCTCCAGGCCGTCGCGCACGAGAAGGCCGACACGCTGATCCTCGACATGGCGGGGCCCGTGCCGTTCGAGGTGACCGGCCGGGCGCTGCTCGCCCTCGCCGAGGGCCGCACCAGCACCGACCCCCTCGCGGACCCCGCCGTCACCGGCGCCGTACGGGCGCTGCTCGCCGCCGAGCCCGCCGTGCTGCGCGCGTACCTGGGCCGTGGCGGCGGCGCGGACGGCACCCTCGCGCTGGTCCTCACCCCCGAATCGGCGGCCCCCGCCGAGGCGGCCCGCCGGGTGGCGACGGCCATGGCGGCCGACGAAACACTGAGGGCCCGCCTGGTGCGGGGCCTGGACCTGGCACTGCTGCCGGCCGAGGCCGCCCCGCCGGGCGAGCCCTTCTACGTGAGGGAACGAGAGGGATAAAGGACGGGTCAGCCGTAGACCGGGCCGGTGTACTTCTCGCCCGGCCCCTGGCCCGGCTCGTCCGGCACCAGCGACGCCTCGCGGAACGCCAGCTGGAGGGACTTCAGCCCGTCCCGCAGCGGCGCCGCGTGGAAGGAGCTGATCTCCGTCGTGCTCGCGTCCAGCAGACCGGCCAGGGCGTGCACCAGCTTCCGGGCCTCGTCCAGGTCCTTGTGCGCGTCGCCCTCCTCGGTCAGCCCGAGCTTCACGGCCGCGGCGCTCATCAGGTTCACGGCGACCGTGACGATCACCTCGACCGCGGGGACCTCCGCGATGTCGCGGGTCATGGCGTCGAAGTCGGGGCCGGGCTCGGGGGGTGTCGCGTCACTCATGCCCCACACGATAGGCGTTCCCCGCGGCGGTCCCGCGCCGCCCGCCCGGTTGGGCGCACCAGCGCGCAGCTGGTAGCCTGGTGTGACGACCGGCCGGAACCCATGAGCTCCGGCCCACAAGTGGAGGCTCCGTCTCCCACCTGACCGTCCTCCGGGACGGCGGGTCACCGGTCAGGCGGCGCCCATCGTTCCGTACGGACGATGGACCCGCCCGAGTTCAGCGCCCCGCGGTCCGCCGTGGCGGTGCTCCGGTATCACCAGGAGCCCCGCCTGTGTCCCGTCCGGGGCATTTTTCATGCGCCGGCGCGGTTGGTCTCACTAAACAGACGTTACGCGTCCGTCCGCCAGGCGGTCGCGTGGTGCTACCGAGGAGGATCCATCAGCGCCGAGCCCCGCATCAACGACCGGATTCGCGTTCCCGAGGTGCGACTTGTCGGTCCCAGCGGCGAGCAGGTCGGAATCGTTCCGCTCGCCAAGGCCCTGGAGCTTGCCCAGGAGTACGACCTCGACCTGGTCGAGGTCGCGGCGAACGCCCGTCCGCCCGTGTGCAAGCTCATGGACTACGGGAAGTTCAAGTACGAGTCGGCCATGAAGGCCCGTGAGGCGCGCAAGAACCAGGCGCACACGGTCATCAAGGAGATGAAGCTCCGGCCGAAGATCGACCCGCACGACTATGACACCAAGAAGGGTCACGTCGTCCGGTTCCTCAAGCAGGGCGACAAGGTCAAGATCACGATCATGTTCCGTGGACGCGAGCAGTCCCGGCCGGAGCTCGGCTACCGGCTGCTCCAGCGGCTCGCGGAGGATGTCCAGGACCTCGGTTTCGTCGAGTCGAACCCGAAGCAGGACGGCCGAAACATGATCATGGTTCTCGGTCCGCACAAGAAGAAGACCGAGGCAATGGCCGAGGCCCGCGAGGCGCAGGCCGCCCGCAAGGCGGAGCGCCAGGGCCAGCCCGCCCAGGCCGAGCCGCAGGCGGAAACGTCCGCCGAGTAGCCCGCAAGGCCGTGTCCGGGGCAACCCCGCCCAGGACTCGAAATCGATCCACCTGACGCTCCCGAGCGCCGGTCCCCGGACCGGCTGGGAGCGCCACTGACGAGGAGATAACGGCGCTATGCCGAAGAACAAGACGCACAGCGGTGCCAAGAAGCGCTTCAAGATCACCGGCTCGGGCAAGGTGCTCCGCGAGCGCGCCGGCAAGCGCCACCTGCTCGAGCACAAGTCGTCCAAGCTGACGCGCCGCCTCACTGGCAACGCCGAGATGGCCCCGGGTGACAGCGCCAAGATCAAGAAGATGCTGGGCATCTGAGCCCGTCCTCTCTGATCAAAGCCCCCGGAATCCGGGACCCATTCGTTTCCGGGCCGTGTGACCATCCCCGCGGCCCCGCTACAAGGAGTTAACAAGTGGCACGCGTCAAGCGCGCAGTCAACGCTCACAAGAAGCGCCGTGCGATCCTCGAGCAGGCCAGCGGTTACCGCGGCCAGCGCTCCCGCCTGTACCGCAAGGCCAAGGAGCAGGTCACCCACTCGCTGGTCTACAACTACAACGACCGCAAGAAGCGCAAGGGTGACTTCCGCCAGCTGTGGATCCAGCGCATCAACGCCGCTGCCCGCGCCAACGGCATCACGTACAACCGCTTCATCCAGGGTCTGAAGGCCGCCAACGTCGAGGTGGACCGCAAGATCCTGGCCGAGCTCGCGGTCAACGACGCGAACGCGTTCGCCGCCCTCGTCGAGGTCGCCCAGAAGGCCCTCCCGAGCGACGTCAACGCCCCGAAGGCCGCCGCCTGATCTCCCAGGCCGCCGATCTTCCGACCGGACCCGCAGGCCCCGCGCCTGCGGGTCCGGCGCGTTCGCCGTCCCGCCACGCCGCCCCCGACCCCGCAGCCAGAAAGAGTCGCCGAGCACCATGGGCACCCCCGAGCTGATCTCCCCGCGTTCCCCGCGCGTCGCCGCCGCGCGGCGCCTCGCCAAGCGGAACTTCCGGAGCAAGGAACGCCGGTTCATCGCCGAGGGGCCGCAGGCCGTCCGCGAGGCCGTCGAACACCGAGGGCCCGGCGGCGAGCCGACGCTGCTCGAACTCTTCACGACCACCGAGGCCGCCACCCGGTACGCCCCCATCGTCGAGGCCGCCCGCGCCTCCGGGGCCCGCGTCCACCACGCCTCCGACGCCGTGCTCGCCGAGGTCTCCCAGACCGTCACGCCCCAGGGCATCGTCGGCGTGTGCAGGTTCCTCGACTCCCCGTTCGAGGACATCCTCGCCGCCCGCCCCAAGCTGGTCGCCGTCCTCGCCCACGTACGCGACCCCGGCAACGCCGGGACCGTGCTGCGCTGCGCCGACGCCGCCGGAGCCGACGCCGTCGTCCTCACCGACGCCTCCGTGGACCTGTACAACCCCAAGTCCGTCCGCGCCTCCGTCGGGTCCCTGTTCCACCTGCCGGTCGCCGTCGGCGTCCCCGTCGAACGGGCCGTCGCCGGACTCCAGGCCGCCGGTGTGCGCATCCTCGCCGCCGACGGCGCGGGCGACGACGACCTCGACGCCGAGCTCGACGCGGGCACCATGGGTACCCCCACCGCCTGGATCTTCGGCAACGAGGCGTGGGGCCTGCCCGAGGAGACCCGCGCCCTCGCCGACGCCGTCGTCCGCGTCCCCATCCACGGCAAGGCCGAGAGCCTGAACCTCGCGACCGCCGCCGCCGTATGCCTCTACGCCTCCGCCCGGGCGCAGCGCGCCCCCGGAGGGTGCCGCTCCGTCACCCAGAGCTAGTAGGGTGACGAAGCTCGGGGGCCCAGCGCAGTACTGAGGGTGGGGGTACGGGGATGTCGCTCCGCACGAGCGGTCACGCGGAGGACCGCGCCGCCGCGTTAACACACGTCCCGGCCCCGCCGTCCGCGTACGACCCCGACGAGCTGCCCGACGGGCTGGTCGTCGCCGACGCCGACGGGCGGGTCGTGTGCTTCAACGCCAAGGCCGTCCGCATCACCGCCGTGCCCCGCGATCGGGCCCTCGGCCGCCGCCTGGAGGACGCCCTCCCGCTGGAGGACCTCAAGGGCAACCGCTGGTGGCCGCTGACCGACCCGTACGGCGGCCTCGCCACCCGCACCGGCCAGCCCGAGCGGCACCTGCTGCTGCCCGGCGGCCGCGAGGTCCTCGTCGCCGCCCGGTACGTGCGCGACGAGCCGCTCGGCCCGGTCCGCCGCGTCGTCGTCACCCTCCGCGGCACGGAGGCCCGCCGCCGCAACGAGCGCAGCCACGCCGAGCTGATCGCCACCGTCGCCCACGAACTGCGCTCCCCGCTCACCTCCGTCCGCGGTTTCACACGCACCCTCCTCGCCAAGTGGGAGCGGTTCACCGACGAGCAGAAGCGGCTCATCCTGGAGACCGTCGACGCCGACGCGCACCGCGTCACCCGGCTCATCTCCGAGCTGCTCGACATCTCCCGCATCGACTCCGGCCGCCTGGAGGTGCGCCGCCAGCCCGTCGACATCGCCGCCGCCGTCGGCCGCCACGTCCACGGCCTCACCGCCCGCGGCCTGGCCCCCGACCGGTTCTTCGTCCGCGTCCGCCGTCCCCTGCCCGACCTGTGGGCCGACCCCGACAAGATCGACCAGATCCTGGGCAACCTCCTGGAAAACGCGGTGCGCCACGGCGCCGGAACCGTCACCATCGAGGTGGCACCCACCACGGCCCGGGACGGCGAGAAAGGAACGGCGGTCACCGTGAGCGACGAAGGCCCCGGCATCCCCGAGGAGTCGATGGGCCGTGTATTCACCCGCTTCTGGCGGGGCAGCACCCGCGGCGGCACCGGCCTGGGCCTGTACATCGTCAAGGGCCTCGTCGAGGCCCACGGCGGCGCCATCACCGTCGGCCGCGCCCCCGCGGGCGGCGCCCAGTTCCGCTTTACCCTGCCCGTGGGCGCCCCCGCATACCTGAACCAGGGGATCTGACCCCGCCGGTCCGGACCCGGCCCCGCCCCACGGGCTCAAACGCGACAGCCATACCCCGTTAGACTCAACCTTTGGCACCTTTGCGTCCTCGGTCGTCGAGCGGGGGCCCCAGCCAGCCCATTCGGAAGTACGGGAAGAGATGTCGGCACCCAACAAGTCGTACGACCCAGTCCAGGTCGAGGCACTGAAACCGGAAGAGATCGAGCGCATGCGGGACGAGGCGCTCGCCGCCTTCGCCGCCGCCGGTGACCTCGACGAGCTCGCCCACGCGAAGGTCGCCCACACCGGCGGCACCTCGCCCCTCGCCCTCGCCAACCGAGAGATCGGCGCCCTGCCCCCGCAGGCCAAGGCCGAGGCGGGCAAGCGCGTCGGGCAGGCGCGCGGCGCGGTGTCCAAGGCGCTGGCCGCCCGCCAGGCCGAGCTGGAGGCCGAGCGCGACGCCCGTGTGCTGGTCGAGGAGGCGGTGGACGTCACCCTCCCCTACGACCGCACCCCGGCCGGCGCCCGGCACCCGCTCACCACCCTCATGGAGCGCGTCGCGGACGTCTTCGTCTCCATGGGCTACGAGGTGGCCGAGGGCCCCGAGGCCGAGGCGGAGTGGTTCAACTTCGACGCCCTCAACTTCGTCCCCGACCACCCGGCCCGCCAGATGCAGGACACGTTCTTCGTCGAGGGGCCGGAAGGCACCCGGGGCGACGAGTCCGGCATCGTGCTGCGCACCCACACCTCCCCGGTGCAGGCGCGCACGCTCGTGGACCGCGAGCCCCCCGTTTACGTCGTCTGCCCCGGCCGCGTCTACCGCACGGACGAGCTCGACGCCACGCACACCCCGGTCTTCCACCAGATCGAGCTGCTCGCCGTGGACGAGGGCCTCACCATGGCCGACCTCAAGGGCACCCTCGACCACATGGTCCAGGCCCTCTTCGGCCCGGACATGAAGACCCGGCTCCGCCCGAACTTCTTCCCCTTCACCGAGCCGTCCGCCGAGATGGACATGCTCTGCTACGTCTGCCGGGGCGAGTCCGTCGGCAACGCGGAGCGCCCCTGCCGCACCTGCGGCAGCGAGGGCTGGATCGAGCTCGGCGGCTGCGGCATGGTCAACCCCAAGGTGCTCATCGCCTGCGGCGTGGACCCGGAGAAGTACAGCGGCTTCGCCTTCGGGTTCGGCATCGAGCGGATGCTGATGTTCCGCCACAACGTCGAAGACATGCGAGACATGGTCGAGGGTGACGTCCGGTTCACCCGGCCGTTCGGGATGGAGATCTGATGCGGGTCCCGCTTTCGTGGCTGCGGGAGTACGTCGACCTGCCGGCGACGGAGTCCGGCCGTGACGTACAGGCCAAGCTGATTTCGGCCGGCCTGGAGGTCGAGACCGTCGAGCAGCTCGGCGCCGGCCTCACCGGCCCCCTCGTGGTGGGCAAGGTCCTCACCATCGAGGAGCTCACCGAGTTCAAGAAGCCGATCCGCTACTGCACGGTGGACGTCGGCCAGGCCAACGGCACCGGCGAGCCCCAAGAGATCATCTGCGGCGCCCGGAACTTCGCCGAGGGCGACAAGGTCGTCGTGGCCCTCCCCGGCGCCGTCCTGCCCGGCGACTTCCGCATCGCCGAGCGCAAGACGTACGGCCGGATGTCCCGCGGCATGATCTGCTCCTCCGACGAGCTGGGCATGGGCGACGACGGCACCAAGGGCATCATCGTCCTGCCGCCCGAGCACGAGGTCGGCACCGACGCCACCGCCCTGCTCGAGCTGTACGACGAGGTCCTCGACATCGCCGTCACGCCCGACCGCGGCTACTGCCTGTCGATGCGCGGCGTCGCCCGCGAGGCGGCCATCGCGTACGGGCTGCCGCTGCGCGACCCGGCGCTCCTCGACGTGCCCGCGCCGAACTCGTACGGCTACCCCGTCCAGGTCACCGACCCCGTCGGCTGCTCCCGCTTCACCGCGCGCACCGTCGTCGGCCTCGACCCCGAGGCCCGGTCCCCGATCTGGCTCCAGCGCCGCCTCCAGAAGGCCGGCATGCGCCCGGTCTCCCTCGCCGTCGACGTCACCAACTACGTGATGCTCGAACTGGGCCAGCCGCTCCACGCGTACGACCGGAGCCGTCTCGACGGCCCGATCGGCGTGCGCCGCGCCGAGCCCGGCGAGAAGATCACCACCCTCGACGGCACCGTCCGCGTCCTCGACGCGGCCGACCTCGTCATCACCGACAGCCGCGGCCCCATCGGCATCGCGGGTGTCATGGGCGGCGCCAACACCGAGATCGCCGACGCCGAGACCGACCCCGAGACGGGCCAGGTCCGCGGCACCACCGAGGTCGTCATCGAGGCCGCGCACTTCGACGCGATCTCCATCGCCCGCACCGCCCGCCGCCACAAGCTGTCCTCCGAGGCGTCCAAGCGGTTCGAGCGGGGCGTGGACCCGCAGGCCGCGGCCGCCGCCGCGCAGCGCACGGTGGACCTGCTGGTCCTCCTCGCGGGCGGCACGGCCGAGGCCGGGGTCACCGAGATCATCGCGCCGAGCGCCCCCCGCACGGTCGCCATGCACGCCGACCACCCCGACCGCGTCGCCGGCGTCTCCTACGGCCGCGAGACCGTCGTCCGCCGCCTCCAGGAGATCGGCTGCGACGTGTACGGGCAGGACGAGCTGGTCGTCACCGTCCCGTCCTGGCGCCCCGACCTCAACGAGCCGAACGACCTCGCCGAAGAGGTCATCCGGCTGGAGGGCTACGAGAACCTCCCCTCCACGCTGCCCAAGCCGCCCGCGGGCCGCGGGCTCACCGAGCGCCAGCGCACCCACCGCCGCGTGGGCCGCGCCCTGGCCGGCGCCGGGTACGTCGAGGCGCTGAACTACCCGTTCATCAGCGAGCAGGTCCTCGACCAGCTCGACCTCCCGGCGGGCGACCCGGCCCGCCGCGTCGTCAAGCTCGTCAACCCGCTCTCCGACGAGGAGCCCGCGCTGCGCACCACGCTGCTGCCCGGCCTCCTCGCCGCCCTGCGCCGCAACGACGGCCGCGGCAGCCACGACCTGGCCCTCTTCGAGACCGGCCTCGTCTTCCACGCCCCGGCCGAGCCGGGTGTCGCGGTACGGCTGCCCGTGGACCGCCGCCCGACCGACGCGGAGCTCGCCGGGGTCGACGCCGTCCTGCCCGAGCAGCCCCGGCACGCCGCCGTGGTCCTCGCCGGGGCGCGCGAGCAGGCCGGCTGGTGGGGCAAGGGCCGCCCGGGCGACTGGGCCGACGCGGTCGAGGCCGCCCGGACCGTCGCCCGCGAGGCCGGCGCCGAGCTGATCGTCCGCCAGGGCCAGTACGGGCCGTGGCACCCGGGCCGCTGCGCCGAGCTGGTCGTCGTCGTGGACGGCGCCGAGCGGACCGCCGGCCACGCCGGTGAGCTGCACCCGCGCGTCGTCAAGGCGCTCGGCCTGCCCGCCCGCACCTGCGCCATGGAGCTCGACCTCGACCTGGTCGAGGCGGCTTCCGCCGGTCCGGCGCGCGCCCCGCGCATCTCCACGTTCCCCGTGGCCACGCAGGACGTCGCGCTGGTCGTGGACCAGGGCGTGCCGGCTGCCGAGGTGGAGCGCCACCTCACCGAGGGCGCGGGCGAGCTGCTGGAGTCGATCCGGCTGTTCGACACGTTCACCGGTGAGCAGATCGGCGAGGGCAAGAAGTCCCTGGCGTACGCGCTGCGGTTCCGCGCCGCGGACCGCACGCTGACCGTCGACGAGGCCACCGCCGCCCGCGACGCCGCCGTGGCGCTCGCCGCCGAGCGCACCGGGGCGGTGCTGCGCGGCGCCTGACCGCGCCGTGGGCGGCCACCGTCATCCGTCGCCGGCACATGAAGGGGCACGTCCGGACCGCCGGACGTGCCCCTTCCGCTTTCCCTGCGGCCGAAGGCTCCGAGGGCGCTGGGGGCGTGCGCACGGTTGCTCACTCATTCGAGTGAGAAGCCTGGTGGACGTTCCCCGCAGGACGGGACGATCGACAGAATCGTCCCGACCGCGACAAGGGGCCTGAAGAAGGGCGGTCCGCATGATCCGTAGGTGGTCCCGAAGGCCCCGCGCGGGGAGCGCCTGCCCGCTCGCCCCGCTGGCCCTGCCGACACTGTGGGGTGCCGTCGCCGTGACGTGGAAACTGACCTGCCCGCTGGCCCGGCAGGACGACATGGCGACGCGCATCGCCGGCAGCGCCGTCGTCTTCGCCGTCGGCGCGGGCCTCGTGATGGGCCTCTGCCGCGACCTGCGCCGCGAGCTGCGGCAGATCGAGGCCATCGCCCACGCCGCGCAGCAGGTCCTGCTGCGCCCCCTGCCGCCCCGCCTCGACGGCCTCGCCATCGCCGGGACGCAGCTGCCCGCGGTGCGGGGCGCGGTGGTCGGCGGCGACCTGTACGAGGCGGTCGCCACCCCCTACGGCGTGCGCGTGATCATCGGCGATGTGCGGGGCCACGGGCTGGCCGCCCTCGGCGCCGTCGCCGCCGTCCTGGGCAGCTTCCGGGAGGCGGCGTACGAGGAGCCGGGGCTCGGCGGACTGCTGCGGCGGCTCGACCGGGCCCTCCAGCGGTACGTGGGGGAGCGGGACCGCGACGAGGGGCCCGGGCACCCGGCGTCGGGCGGCCCCGCCGAGGAGTTCGTCACCGTCCTGCTGCTCGACATCCACCACAACGGCGACGTGCTGGTCCTCAACTGCGGCCACCCCTGGCCGTACCGGCTCGGCCACGACGACGCGGAGCCGCTCGCGGCCGGGGTGCCGCTGCCGCCGCTCGGCGCGTTCCCGCTGCCCGACACCCTGCCCGTACGGCGCTGCGACCGGCTGCTGCCGGGCGAGGCGCTGTTCCTCCACACGGACGGCGCGGCGGAGGCGCGGGACGCCGACGGGCGGTTCTTCCCGCTGGAGGCCGTACTGGGCCGGGTCGCGCGACGGCCCGCGCTGACACCGGACGCGGTCATCGCCGACGTACGGGCGGCGCTGCTGGCGTACACGGGCGGCCACCTCGGCGACGACGTGGCCTTCGTCGTCGTACGCAACGACCGCGCGCCCGCCGAGCGCCTCCTCGTCCCGGCGCAGCCCGGGAAACCCGGCCCGCGCCCGACCCGGCCCGCACCGTCCTCCCGATAGCGGCTGGACCGGACGGTGCGGACCGGCACCACCCGCCGCGCCGATATGTGTCGGGCGGGCCGGCGGGGCGGGTGGCGCGCGGCCGGGCCGCCGTCTGTACGAGGGGGAGCCGGCGGCCCGGCCGCCTCCTGAGAGACATCGAGTCAACCGGGCCCCACCGCATGACGGAAGCGCGCGCGGGGCACGGATACCGGCACTTCGTTCACACCCCGTGCGAATCGGGCACCCCGTGTGCGGGCGCCCGGCGGGGCACGGCACCCCGAGGGACCCCTATGCAGCCCAACACCCTGCTCGACGCCCTGCTCGACGAGGCGGGGATGTCCCACGCGGGCCTGGCCGCCCACGTCAACCGGGCGGGCCGCGCCCACGGCCTGGCGCTGCGGTACGAACACACGGCCGTCGCGCGCTGGCTGAAGGGGCAGCGGCCACGCGGCCGGGTGCCCGACCTGATCTGCGAGGTGCTGGCCGCCCGGCTGCGCCGCCCGGTCACCCTGGACGACATCGGCCTCGGCGTGCCGGGCGGTGAGGCGGCCCTCGGCCACGGGACGCCGCTGGCCGGGTTCGTGGAGCGGGCGACGGCCCTGTGGCGGTCGGACGAGCAGCGGCGCCCGCACCTGCTCGGCGTCGCGGCGGTCACCGGGACGCCCGCCGTGCTGCCGGTCTGGGAGTGGGAGAACCCGCCGGACGACGCCGATGTGTCACGCGGCGGGCCCACCCGCGTCAGCGCCTCGGACATCGAGACGCTCCGCGCGGCCCGCGCCCACTACGAGCTGATGTACCGCAGGGCCGGCGGCATCGCGACCCGGGCCCGGGTCGTCGGGTTCCTCAACGCGCGTACGGCCCCGCTGCTGCGCGGCTCCTACGGTGACGCGCTGGGGCGGCAGTTGCACCGGGCGGCGGGCGGCCTGGTCGCGGTGGCGGGCATCTGCGCGTACGACTCCGACGAACTGGGCCTGGCGCAGCGCTACTTCCACCAGGCGCTGCGCCTGGCGAAGGCCAGCGGCGACCGGGGCCTGGGCGCCTATGTGATCGCGCTGCTCGTCAACCAGGCGCTGTTCATGGGGGAGTTCCGGCAGGCCGTGGCGTTCGCGGAGGCGGCGCTGCGCTCGGCGGGGCGGTGCGTCACCCCGGCGCTCACCGCCGACCTGTACGCGATGCAGGCCAAGGCGTACGCGCACCTCGGCGACGGCACGGCGGCGCTGCGCTGCGTCCAGCGCGCGGAACGGGAGGCGGAGCGCATCCGGCCCGGGCACGAGCCGGACGAGACCGGGTACGTCCAGCCCGGCCTGGTCAACGTGCGGGCGGCGGAGGCCCTGCTGAGCCTGGGCGACCTGCCCGGCGCGCGGGAGAACGCCACCGCGGCCGTCCGCACTCCGGCGCACGACCGGGGACGGGTGCACCGGCTGGCGATTCTCAGCCAGATCCAGCTGCGCCAGGGCGAGCCCGACGGAGCCGCGCTGACGGCCGCGGAGATGACCGAGCGGGCCCGCGGAATGGAGTCGCGGCGGCTCAGGGGCCGTCTGCGGGAGGTGCGGGACCATCTGGTGGCCAGTGGGTCGGGTGACGCGAAGGAGACGGCCGAAAAGATCGACGCCGCGCTGCGCGTTCCCCTGTGACGGGCCGACTGCTGCCATATTGCCTCCGACAGGAAGGTGGCGGCACAGTGCGGTGGACGAACCTCGGCGAGACGACCGTGTACGAGAACCCGTGGTTCCGGGTGAACCTGGCGGATGTCGGGCTCCCCGACGGGCGGCGCCTGGACCACTTCCTCATCCGGCTCCGCCCGGTCGCCGTGGCCACCGCCGTCAACGACGCCAACGAGGTGCTGCTCCTGTGGCGGCACCGCTTCATCACCGACACCTGGGGCTGGGAGCTGGCCGCCGGGGTCGTGGAGGACGGCGAGGACGTCGAGGCCGCGGCGGCGCGCGAGATGGAGGAGGAGACCGGCTGGCGGCCCGGCCCGCTGCGGCACCTGATGACCGTCGAGCCGTCGAACGGCCTCACCGACGCCCGGCACCATCTGTACTGGTCGCAGGAGGCCACCTATGTGGGCGAGCCCGAGGACGCCATCGAGTCCACGCGCCGCGCGTGGATACCGCTGAAGCTGGTCCCCGACATGGTCGCCCGGGGCGAGGTCCCGGCCGCCAACATGGCGGCCGGCCTGCTGATGCTCCACCACCTGCGCCTGGGCTGACGGCCGGTGGCGCGGACGGCCGCCGGCGGGCGTGAGCGCGGGGGCCGGAGCGGTGGGCGCCGACCCCCGGTGGCCCGGGAGCACATGCACGGCTCAGGAGCACACGAGGGGCTCAGGAGCGGACGTACGGCTCAGGAGTGCGCGTACGGCTCAGGAGTAGACGTAGAAGCCCGAGCCCGTCTTGCGGCCCAGGCGGCCCGCGTCCACCATGCGCTGGAGCAGCGGGGGCGCCGCGTACAGGGGCTCCTTGTACTCGGCGTACATCGAGTCGGCGACCGAGGCGACCGTGTCGAGGCCGATCAGGTCGGACAGCTTGAGCGGGCCCATCGGGTGGGCGCAGCCCATCTCCATGCCGTTGTCGATGTCCTCGCGGCTGGCGATGCCCGACTCGAACATCCGGATCGCGGACAGCAGGTACGGGATCAGCAGCGCGTTCACCACGAAGCCGGACCGGTCCTGGGCGCGGATCGCGTGCTTGCCGAGCACCTTCTCCACGACGGCCTGGGCGCGGCTGATCGTGCCCTCCGAGGTGGTCAGCGCGGGGATCAGCTCGACCAGCTGCTGGACCGGCGCCGGGTTGAAGAAGTGGATGCCGATGACCTGGTCGGGGCGGGAGGTCGCCACGGCCAGCTTCACCAGGGGGATGGACGACGTGTTGGACGCCAGGATGGCGTCCTGCCGGGTCACCACCTGGTCGAGGACCTGGAAGATCTCCGTCTTGACCTGCTCGTTCTCGACGACCGCCTCGATGACCAGGTCGCGGTCCGCGAACTCGCCGAGGTCGGTGGTGAAGCTCAGGCGGGCGAGCGTCGCGTCACGCTCCTCCTCGCTGATCTTGCCGCGCTGGGCGGCCTTGTCGAGGGAGTTGTACAGCCGGGTACGGCCGATCTCCAGCGCCTCGCCGGTGGTCTCGGCCACCTTGACCTCGAGGCCGCTGCGGGCACACACCTCCGCGATGCCCGCGCCCATCTGACCGCAGCCCACCACTCCGACGCGTGCAATGTCGGCCATTGAGTCCGTCACCTCGTGCCTTTCGCTGATCTTCGGGTGGCGGGGCGGCCGTATGGTTCCGGCACTTCCCGCCTCGACCCCACGACGTTACTCCGTTCGCGCGGATCGGCGGGCGTCCGGGCCGGGCATGCTCCCCCGGAGACGGTCATACGGTCCGGGGCACCCGCTCCCGTCTCATAGAGTGCACAGGGGACGAAGCGCCCGAAACGATCACGGCGCGTGGGCGGGGCCGGGTACGACGGGAAGGCTGGGGCGACACATGGGACACAAGGGTGGCGGCATCGGGCGGCGCGGACTGGTCGCGGGGGCGACGGGGCTGGTGGCGTCCCTGCTGGTCAGCGGGGACGCGACGGGCGCGGCGGGCCCCTGGGGAAACGGCAACGGCACTGGGCACGGCCACGGCGGCCGGGGCGGTGACGGGGACCGGCGCGGGGACGGCAAGGGCCGGCGCGGGGGCCTGCGGGCGGAGGAGTTCCGCGGGATGTGGGTGGCGACGGTCACCAACCGCGACTGGCCCTCCCGCACCGGGCTGTCCGCCGCCGAGCAGCGCGCCGAGCTGACGGCCCTGCTCGACCAGGCCGTGAAGCGCCGCCTCAACGTGGTGATCCTCCAGGTCAGGCCCACCGCCGACGCGCTGTGGCCGTCGCCGTACGAGCCGTGGGCCCAGTGCCTCACCGGCGTCCAGGGCCGGGACCCCGGCTGGGACCCGCTCGGCACCGCCGTCGCGGAGGCCCACCGGCGGGGCCTGCAACTGCACGCCTGGTTCAACCCGTACCGCGTCGCCGTCCACGCCGACCCGTCCCGGCTGGCCGCCGACCACCCGGCGCGCCGCAACCCGGACTGGGCCGTCCCGTACGGCGGGAAGCTCTACTACAACCCGGGGCTGCCGCAGGTCCGCCGCTTCGTCCAGGACGCGATGCTCGACGCCGTACGCCGCTACGACCTCGACGCGGTCCACTTCGACGACTACTTCTACCCGTACCCGGTCGCCGGGCAGGTCTTCGACGACGACGCGGCGTACGAGGCGCACGGCGGCGGCTTCCCGGACCGCGCCACGTGGCGGCGGAACAACATCGACCTGCTGGTCCGCGAGATGTCCGCGCGGATCAGGGCGGTCAAGCCGGGCGTGAAGTTCGGCATCAGCCCCTTCGGGATCTGGCGCAACGCCACCACCGACCCGCTCGGCTCCGACACGCGCGGCCTCCAGACGTACGACGACCTGCACGCCGACACCCGCAAGTGGATCAAGGAGCGGTGGATCGACTACGTCGTCCCGCAGCTCTACTGGCACATCGGCTTCGGCGCCGCCGACTACGCCGCGCTCGTCCCGTGGTGGAACGACGTGGTGCGCGGCACGGGCGTCCATCTGTACGTGGGGGAGGGCCTGTACCGGGCCGGGGACCCGGCGGCGCCCGCCCCGTGGCAGGACCCGGCCGAGCTGTCCCGGCACCTCACCTTCGCAGCCGACCACGACCAGGTGCTGGGGCACGCCTTCTTCGGCGCGCGGGACGTCGTCGCGGACCGGATCGGGGCGATGGCCAGGGTCGTGGCCGACCACTATCCGACGCCGGTCCGCCCTCCGGGCTGGTGACGCGCGGGCGCGGTCAGGGGCGCGCCTTGAACTCCCCCTTGTGACGTACGGCGGCGTCCGGGCCCGGGGACACGACGGCCTCGTGCCCGTCGTCGTCGAACTTGACGCGGTACGGCGGGTGGCCGTGGTCGCCGAGGACCTCGACGATCTCGGCCGTGCGGTCGTGCTGCCCGACCACCCGGCCGTGCACCAGCAGCTTGTCGCCCACGGTTGCTTCCATCGGGAGTGACCTCCTCGCGCCGGATTATCCGTATCTGGGAGTCTACGTCCGCAGGTGTGTCCCGCGTCACTCGAGACCGCGGCGCACGGCTCAGAAGACGGGCACCGACCCCGTCCGGAACTCCGCCCCGTCCAGCAGCTCCGGCGTCAGCCGCACCCCCGTCATCCGCTCCGCCAGGGCGAACGCCGCCTCCGTCGTGGCCTCCAGGTCCCCGTCGTCCTCGCGCAGGTCGAAGCCCACCTCCCGCATCAGTGCCACCGCCCCGTCCGGGTCGGCGCCGTCCCGCGCGTACGGGAACAGCGGCTCGAAGTGCAGCCGCAGCTCACCGTCCACGTACCGGCTGAAGTGGTCCACCGCGTTCACGTTCCGGAAGTGCGTCACCAGCTCGGTGTCGCGCGACAGGGGGACGGCCGCCTCGTCGAGGCTGCCCAGATAGCCGTTCGGCTCGACCACCAGCGTCCAGCCGTCCACCTCGCAGACGCCCAGGAAGTGCCGCTCGCCCCCGGACTCCTTCCACGCCTCCGCCGCGGCCTCGACCAGCGCGGGTATGCCCGTCACCCGCCCGTCGGCGCGCGCCCGCAACCGCCGCAGCGCCTCCTCGGGGGAGACCGCGTGGACCAGCGTCAGGCAGTACGCCTCGATGAGCTCCGGGCAGTGGTCGCCGAGCCAGCGGTAGTCGGCAGCAGTCGCGTTCATGTCTCCGATCGTGGCACCCGCCACTGACAACGGGGCTGCGCCCTGCAAACGTTCGACCATGACGGAGACGATCGCTTTCGGCTCGTACGAGATTTCGACCGACCCTGCCCGTCTCGACCGGACCCGCATCCACCAATGGCTGTCGACGGACACGTACTGGGCGCGCGGGCGCGGCCGGGAGAAGCAGGACCGGGCCGTGGACGGCTCGCTCAACTTCGGCGCGTACGACACGCGCAGCGGCGAGATGGCCGCCTACGCGCGCGTGGTGACCGATCTCGCGACGTTCGCGTGGCTCTGCGACGTCTACGTCGAGCCGGCGGCGCGCGGGGCCGGGCTCGGCACGGCGCTGGTGGCGGCGGTCCGCGACCACCTCGCCCCGCACGGTCTGAGCCGCGTCATGCTGGCCACCGAGGACGCCCACGGCGTGTACGAGAACATCGGATTCAGGCCCCTGGACGACCCGCGCCGCTGGATGATCCTGGATCCCCGGTAGCCCGGCCACCAGGCGGGTGCCGCTGCGGCCACGCGCTCGCGCGAGGTCCTCGTCCAGGGCGCCCAAGGGCGGCGGAACCCGCACGGGCGCCGCCGGTCGCGGCAGCCGTCCCCGGGCCGGGCGCCCGCCGGCCGCGGCAGCACCCGCTAGCCTGAACCTCACGATGAACCGTTTGTCCACGGCCTGGGGCGACCTCGCCCTCACCCGCTTCCCCGACCACCCCCGCGACCCGCTCCGCGCCTGGGACGCCGCCGACGAGTACCTGCTGCGGCACCTCGCCGAGCCGGACGCCCCGCCGCTCCAGGGCACCGTGGCCGTGGTCGGCGACCGCTGGGGCGCGCTGACCACCGCCCTGGCCGGCCACCCGTTCCCCGCCGGGCTGGTCCAGATCACCGACTCGTACCTCGGCCGCGAGGCCACCCGCGCCAACCTCGCGCGCGCGGGCCACCCGGAGGACCGCGTACGGCTCCTCACCACCCAGGACACCCCGCCCGCCCGGATCGACGTCCTGCTGGTCCGCGTTCCCAAGAGCCTGGCGCTCCTGGAGGACCAGCTGCACCGCCTCGCGCCCGCCCTGCACGCCGGGACGGCCGTCATCGGCACGGGCATGGTCAAGGAGATCCACACCTCCACGCTCACCCTCTTCGAGCGGATCGTCGGCCCCACCCGCACCTCCCTCGCGGTGAGGAAGGCCCGGCTCATCCACAGCACCCCCGACCCGGCCCTCCACCGCCCCGCCAACCCGTGGCCGCACCGGTACGCCCTGCCCGGCGACGCCCCGGCGGTGGCCGGACGGACCGTCGTCAACCACGCGGGCGTCTTCTGCGCCGACCGCCTCGACATCGGCACCCGCCTGTTCCTGGCGCACCTGCCGACCGGCCTCGGCGCCGCCCGCGTCCTCGACCTGGGCTGCGGCAACGGCGTGGTGGGCCTGGCCGTCGCGGTCGGGGAACCGGACGCCGAGGTGATCCTCACGGACGAGTCGTACCAGGCGGTGGCCTCCGCCGAGGAGACGTTCCGTACGTCCGCCCCGCCCGGCACGAAGGCCCGCTTCGTCGTCGGCGACGGCACGGCGGACGTGCCGGACGGCTCGGTCGACGTGGTCCTGAACAACCCGCCGTTCCACAGCCACCAGGCGCTCACCGACGCGACCGCCCGCCGCATGTTCACCGCCGCCCGCCGCGTCCTGCGCAGCGGCGGCGAACTGCGCGTCGTCGGCAACCGGCACCTGGGCTACCACGTGACGCTGCGCCGCGTGTTCGGCAACTGCGAGGTCGTCGGCAGCGACCCGAAGTTCGTGGTGCTGCGCGCCGTCAAGCGCTGACCTTCCGGGCCGCCTCCGCCGCGCCCCGCGCCCCGGCGGTCCCCTCCGCCCCGGCGGACCTGGCGCGGCGGTGCGCGGCCACCCGTTCGCGGGTCGCGCACCGCCGCGAGCAGTACCGGCGCGGCACCCCGCTGCCCAGCGCCAGATACACCCGCCCGCAGCCAGGCGCCGCGCACAGCCCGCCCGGCGGCCGCTGACGGTCCCACACGAGCACCGTCAGGCACAGGCACGACGACGCCAGGAACCACTCGCCCCACGGGGCGTCGTCCGACGCGTCCAGATGCGGGTGCCAGGGGCTGCCGCCGCCGTGCGAGGTGAGCCGCAGCGGGCCGGGGCCCCGCGCGAGGAGCCGGTTCAGCTCCGCGACGGCCGCGTCGAGCCCGTCGGCCGCGAACACCCGGCGCAGCGCGAGCGCCGCGTCCCGCATCTCCGCCACATCCCGCCCGGACACGCTGACCGGCTCGTCCTCGCCGTGCTCCCGCAGCAGCCGGGCGATCGCGTCGGGCGCGGGGTCGTCGCGGGTGAGGGCGTTGACGAGGGCCTCGGTGCGGCGGGCGACGGCCCTCACCGAGTGGCGGGACGAGCGGTCATCGGCGTACACCCCGGCAATGTAACGCATCTGGTGTGGTTTTCCGTTACGCACGTAACGTGCCGGGCGTGAGAGACCGTTACGCCCTCGCGTGGTACGCGACCGGCGCCGCCCTGGCCCGTACGGGCGACGAGATGGCGGGGCCCGCGCTGCTCCTGGCCGGGCTCGCCGCCACCGGATCGTCCGCCACCGCCTCCGCCCTGCTCGCCGCGAGCACGGCCGCCGCCGCCGTCGCAGGCCCCGTCCTGGGCGCCCTCCTCGACCGCTCGGCGCGCCCGGAACGGCTGCTCGCCGGGGCGCTCGCGGGCTACGCGACGTGCCTCGTCGCCGTACTCGTGTGCCTCGGGCGCGCCCCGGCGGCCGTACCGCTCGTGATCGCGGCCGTCTCCGGGCCGCTCGCCCCGGCCCTGTCGGGCGGCTGGACGGCCCAGCTGCCCCGCGTGGCCGCCCCGGCGGCCCTGCCCCGCGCCACGGCCCTCGACGCGATGACCTTCCACATGGCGGCCCTCGCCGGACCCGCCCTCGTCGCCGGGGCAGCCATGTCGTACGGCTCCGGACCCGCCGTCCTCACAGCGGCGGCCCTCCTCGCCCTGGCCGCCACCGCCGTCCCGCGCCCGTCAGCCGCCGCACCGGCCCCGCCCGCCTCGGGTACGCCGACCCCGCCCGGCCGCCTGGCCACAGACATCGGCGACGGGTTCCGGGCGCTGGTGCGGACGCCGGTGCTGGGCCGGGTGACCGCCGCGTCCGTGGTGTCCTGCGCGGGGCAGGGCGTCCTGGTGGCCTGTACGCCGTTGCTGGGCCAGCGGTACCTCGGCGGGGCCGGGTACGGGGCGCTGCTCCTCGCCGTACTCGCGGCTTCCGCCCTCGCCGCGAACGCCCTGCTCGCGCGGCTCACCGGGCAGCCGGCCCCCGAGTCGGTGTTCCGCGCGGCGACGCTCCTCCAGGGCGCCGCCCTGCTGTTCGCCGCTGCCGCGGGTCACCCCGCCCCGCTGGTTGCGGCCGCGGTGCTCGCCGGCCTGGGGGAGGGGCCGCAGCTGACGGCGCTGTTCGCGGTCCGGCACCGGGAGGCGCCGCCCCGGCTGCGCGCCCAGGTCTTCACGACCGGCGCCAGTTTGAAGACCAGCGGCTTCGCGCTCGGCGCGGCGGTCGCGGGCCCGCTCGCGGACGCCTCACTGCCGGGTGCCCTCCTGACGGCCGGTGCCGTGCAGCTCCTCGCGGTCGCCGTCAGCGCTCCGGCAGGGCGGTCCCGCACCGGGCGCAGTACCGCACCTCGGCCCCCTCGGGCGCCAGGCGGCCGCACTCGGGGCACACCCGGTCCAGCAGACACGCCGGTTCACCGCCCCGCTCCCGCTCGGCCCCGCCCGCCCGGCCGATCGTCATACCGGGACGCCGACGGTGCACCGTGAGGTAGTCGAGCCCGTGCGGCCCCGCCGCCAGCCCCCGCCGGGCGCCGCACGGCAGCCACACGACGCACCCGGCCTCCAGAGCCTCCGGCTCCGCCCCGCCGCCCGTCTCCAGCCGCCCCTGGCCGCTCACCACGAACACCAGCACGTCCAAGTCGGGCTCCACGTGGACGGCCACCTCGGCACCCGGGGCGAGCCGCACCACGTTCGCGTCGAGCTGCCGCTCCTGGACGGGGAGCCGCCACAGGGCGCCGCCCTGGTCGGCGGGCATCGCGCGTACGAGATCGGCCATTCGGGCGAGCACGCTCGCCTCCGGGGACGCTGCCACGTTGTTCCTCCCGAGAACACGAACACGGGGTGAGGGCCCCCGGATCGTAGCGAGTCCCCGCCGCCCGACACGCCCACCCACCGCACCGGCACGCCCACCGCGCCGCGCCGCGAACGCCGAACGCGACACACCGCGCCGCCCCGGCCCGTACCGCTCGCCCAATACCCCTTCAGCGCGGCCGCGCGCCCAGCTCCCGTACCGCCTTCTCCAGCCGCTCCTGCCGCGCCCCGGGCGTGCGGGCCTGGAGCAGCGGCAGGATCACCAGGTACCGGGCCGTGCGGTCCAGCGCCTCGAACGCCTGGCGGGCCCCGGGCGCCGCGTCGAGCGCCGCCGCCAGATCGGGCGGTACGGTCGCCGTCCGCTGGGACTCGTACGCGGCGGCCCACCGCCCGTCCTCCTGCGCCCTGCGCACCTCGGCGAGGCCCGGCTCCCGCATGCGCCCGGCGGCGGTCAGCTCGGCGACCCGGTCCACGTTGACCTGGGACCACAGGCTGCGCGGACGGCGCGGCACGTACTTCTGGAGGTAGTACGTCTCGTCGTACGCCCTGCGCTGTCCCGAGATCCAGCCGTAGCAGAGCCCCACGTCCACCAGCTCGGCGTCCGTGACGGACGGGACGCCCGACTTCTTCTTCGCCACCTTCACCCACACGCCCTCCTGGCGCGTGTGGTGCCGCTCCAGCCACTCCTCGAACGCCCCGGCGTCCCGGAAGACGACGACTTCCACCCCGTTCAGCTCATCCATGCGCCCACGCTATCCACCCGGCGGAATCCGCGAGCCCCCTCGCCGCGGCCCGGGCAGGATGCCCCCGTGAACCCTCTCCTGCGCGCTCTCGCCACCAACCCGGCCCTGCCGCCCGAGTTGATCGACCGGCTCACCCGGACCGGGTGCGCCGATGTCACCGACGCTCTGGCCGCGCGCGAGGACCTCGGACACGCGCAGGCGGTCGCGCTCGCCGCGCACGCCGACGAAACAGCGGCAGGGCTCGCTCACTCGGGCAGGCTGACCGCCGCCGACATCGATCCCGCCGCCCAGCCGTACGCCGCCCTCGCCCTGCTCGACGAGGGCACCGGCAGCCCGCGGTGGGCCCGCCTCTTCGCCGCGCACCCGGTCGTGGAGCACCGGGAGAGGCTGGCCGCCTGCCCCGGCCTCCCGCCCGACGTGGTGGAGACGCTCGCCGCCGACCCGGACGTACGCGTCGTCGCCGAACTCGCGCTGTGGACGACCGGCGACGTGGCGGCACGGCTCGCGCGCCACCCGCACGCCGAGGTCCGCAGCGCGGTGGCGGCCAACGAGGCCACGCCGCCGAACGTGCTGGCGGCCCTGGTGACGGGGGAGGGGCTGCCGCCCGCGCGGCGGTGCGCGGTCTGCGACCGGGAGGCCACGCCGTTCCTCCACGACCCGCACTGCGCCCGGCCCGACTGCGTTCTGCGGCCGGGCGCGGCGTGCGACGGCTCGCACCAGTCCACCGCCCACGAGATGTACGTGAGGGCGCTCGCCAACCCGGCCACACCGGCCGCCGCCGTCGTCGGCTTCGCCGACCACCCTTCGACGCTGCTGCGCCGACAGCTCGCCGCCCGCACCGACCTGCCGCGCTGGGTGTGCGGGCGGCTCGCCGGTGATCCCGCCCCGGGTGTCCGGGCCGAGGTCGCGGCGAATCCCGTGATCGGCGAGGCCCTGACGCGTCTCCTCGCCGCGGACCGCGACCCGGAGGTGCGACGCGGACTGGCGTTCAACCCCCGCGTGCCGCTCGACGTGCTCATGTCCCTGGCCGGTGCCGTGAGGACCGGCACGACGCTGCTGCCGCGGATAGCCGCCGCCTCTCCCGCCGAGGTGGAGACGCTGGCGACGGCGCCGGATCCGGCCGTACGAGCGCTCCTGGCCGAGCGGCGCGACCTGCCGGACGACATCCGGGACGCGCTCGCGGCCGACACGGACGCCAAGGTGGTGAAGTCCGCCGCCCGGCACCCGGGCCTGTCCGGGGCCACGCTCAGGGCCATGCTGGACCGGCACGGAGACCAGGTCGTCGCGGGGGTGGCGGGCAACCCGGACGCCCCGCCTCCGCTCCTGGAGGACCTGGCGCTGCGTCAGCCGCCGGTGCGCAAGGCCCTCCAGGAGGTGGCCCGGCACCGAAACGCGTCTCCCGCGGCGCTGCTGGCCTGCCTCGCCGACCGGCGGGCTCGGCGCGTTGCCGCCGCCCACCCGGCCCTGCCCCCGCACGTCCTGGTCGGTCTGCTGGCCGACCCGGACGAGGAGGTGGCGGAAGCGGCGGCCGCCAACCCGGCCCTGCCGCCCGCCGTGATGCGGCAGCTCGTACGCTCCGCAGCGGGCGGCTGAGCCCGCTGTTCACCGCCGTCGACATGGTGCGCTCGACGCCTGAGCCGGTTCCCGGCCGTCAGGGGCGGGAGCGGTACAGGTCGCGGAGCAGCGCGATCTCCGCGCCGTGGTGGAGCAGTTCCTGGTCGACCCACCAGACGATGTCGACGAACGGGTCCTCGGGGTCGCTGCCGTGGGGATACGTGCTGTGGCCCACCGTGTCCAGGGCGCGGTCGTCGGTGGCGAGCAGGGCGCCGCGCCAGGCCGTCGCGGCCGTGTCGAACTCGGCGATCGCACCGGCCGCGTCTCCGCTGGTGCGGTAGTCGTCCCTGGTCAGGGAGTGGGTGCCCGACGTGTGGTCGGCCCGGAGGGCCAGCAGTTCGCTGAGGTGGCTCAGGCGCCACGCGATCGTGGTGAAGGGCGGCGGCACGGGGTGCGGGGCCGGCGCGGTGTCGCGCCCCCAGTCGCCCGTGCCGGTCAGCGCCGTCGCACGCGGCCCCGGACCGTCCGCGCGTCGCCGAACCGACCAGCACCCGGGCACCGGCTCCCAGAGGTACTCCGCGTCCGTCATCGGGCCGACCTCGACGTCCGTGCCGTTGCCGCTGTCCATGACGGGACCCGTCAGCCGGTCGGCGAGCCGCCGGCGCGCGAAGTCGAACTGCTCGAGCAGCGGTATGAGGCGTGGCGGCGTGGGCATCGGGCGCTCCTGCGGCGGCTGAGGGGGTGTCGGGTCCGCACGGTGCGGTCGCCGCTCAGCCTGGCACACCCGGCACCCCGCCTTCCGTCCTTTTCCCGCACCCCGCGCCGATGCCCTGCGGCCCGGCCCCTGCGCCCGTCGCCCGTCCCGCGTCCACGCCCTGCGCCCGTCGTCCGCCCCGCGATTTACGGCCCGTGCCCGCCGCCAGGCGCGCCCGTCCCGCCGACCGCCCCGGGCCGGGCCGCACTGTGCGCGGCGCGAAGCCTCAGCGAGTTCGGCGGCCCCCCGGCGGGGGTGCGGGGGTGGAGGAGTCCGACGCGGTGCGCGATCCGGGGCTCGGTGATCCGTACGGCCGCGACGCCGGGAGGGGGGTCCGGCCGGGGCTGCGCCGCCGTGGCCCGGGCGAAGGCCTCGGCACGACCGGGTGCGGCGGGCGGAGTCCGAGCGGGTGCATAGGATCGCCGGTATGGCACTGCGACCCGTCCAGGTGAACGTGAAGGCGCTCGACGCGGCGGCGGTCGGCCGGTTCTGGGCGGAGGCGCTCGGCTGGAGCGCGTACAACCCCGGCGTGACCACCTACGTCGGGCCCGGCGGCGGGCTCGTCTGGCCGGACCCGGTCGCCGTCGGCATCGACGTGGTCCCCGTCCCGGACCCCAAGTCACCGGTGAAGAACCGTCTGCACCTCGATCTCGCCACCACCTCCGCGGCCCATCAGGAGGAGCTGGTCGCGCGCCTGAAGGCCCTCGGCGCGACCCCCGCCGACGTGGGCCAGGGTGATGTGCCGTGGACGGTCCTCGCCGACCCGGAGGGCAACGAGTTCTGCGTGCTGGAGCCCCGGGAGGTCTACCGGGACACCGGGCCGGTCGCCGCGGTGGTGGTGGACTGCGCCGATCCGCGGGCCATGGCCCGGTTCTGGGGCGACGCGGTGGACTGGGCCCTGCACGAGGTGACCGACGACCGCGCGGTGCTGCGCTCCGCCCAGGGCGTCGGGCCGTACCTGGAGTTCCTCCGCACGCCCGGCGTGAAGACGGTGCCCGACCGCGTCCACCTCGACCTGCTGCCGTACGCCGGGGACGACAAGGCGGCGGAGGTGGCGCGGCTCCGGGGCCTCGGCGCCACCGCCCTCGACGTCGGTCAGGGCGAGGTCCCCTGGACGTGCCTGGCCGACCCGGAGGGTCACGAGTTCTGCGTCCTCGCCCCGTCCTGACCGACCGTCAGTCGAGGCAGAACTCGTTGCCTCGACGTCCCGCATCACGATGCACGCGTCGTGGCCGTCGTACAGCAGTCGCTCGCGCACCGCGCCGAGCGGGATCAGCCGTGCGCACTCGGCCTCCAGCGCGGCGAGTCGCTCCTCGCCCACGAGGTCCGGTCGCGACCCGCACGTCGAGATGTACCCGGTTCTTGGCGGTCTTGCCCTCGGGAACGCGCTGGAAGTACAGGCGCGGGCCCACCCCCGAGGGGTCGACGCAGGCGAACCACGACCCCCGCTCCTCGGGCGGCTGCGCGCGGTGGAAATCGTCCCAGGTGGCGAACCCGTCCGGCGGCGGCGGTACGACGTACCCCAGGACTCGCACCAGAATCGGGCGACGCGCTCGGGGTCCGCGCAGTCGAAGGTGACCTGGAACTGCTTGATCGGTCCCATCCGATCTTCGTAACGGCGTTGCCGTTGCCCGTACGGGCCGCGTGGCGCGCCGCTTCGCACTGCCCGACGCGCCGTCACGCCCCGGTCGGCGTCCCGGTCACGCCCCGCCCCTGGCACCCCGTCACGCGTCGGCGCCCGAAGCGGGCTCGAACGTCGCGTCGAGGCCGTACCGGGCGATCCCGAAAGGCAGGAACGCCGGATCGGCGAGGACCCGGTACAGGAACTCCGAGATGGACATGGCGTACCGGTGCCATGTGCCGCCGTCGGCCCGCGCGAGGACGGAGTGGTCGCCGGGCTGGCCGGCGTCGATCATCCAGAAGTACTCGTCGGCCCATTCGGTGGCGCCCCAGGGGACCAGCCCCGTGCCGCCCGGCGCGTAGATCGCGTACGGCTCGACGGCGGAGACGCTTCCGAGGCTGCTGTCCCGGTCGACCGCCAGGGAGACCCGCCACTGCGCCAGGAAGTCGAACGCGACGCCCTCGTCGCGCCCCATGAAGTGGACGCACTCGCTGAAGACGCCGCCGCCGAACGCCTCGTAGAGCTCCTTGTAGTCGGGCGGCAGCGGAACCCCCAGCTCCTCCTCGACCGCCGCCCAGTCCTCGGAGATCCCGAGCGGCTCCCACCCGGTCAGTTCGATCACTCGCTCGACCCACATGCCACCACCTTCCGGCACCCGCCCTCGATCCGGTACCCCGGCACCCATGACGTGCCGGAGCCGACGACTACGGAACGTGTTCGCGCGGGTGGGAGGCGGATCCTCGACCGCTCATTGCATAAAGCTGCATGCATACGTATAGTCATGCCATCCAGAAGGAGGGTCCATGACGGTACGAGTGGCAGTGGCGGGAGCGAGCGGGTACGCGGGCGGGGAACTGCTCAGGCTGCTGCTCGCGCACCCCGGCGTCGAGGTCGGCGCGCTGACCGGCAACTCCAACGCCGGGCAGCCGCTCGGCGCGCTCCAGCCGCACCTCCTCCCGCTCGCCGGGCGCGTCCTGGAGGCGACCACCGCCGAGGTGCTCGCCGGGCACGACGTCGTGTTCCTCGCCCTCCCGCACGGCCAGTCCGCCGCCGTCGCCGAGCAGCTCGGCGACGAGGTCCTGGTCATCGACATGGGCGCCGACTTCCGGCTGAAGGACCCCGCCGACTGGGAGCGCTTCTACGGCTCCCCGCACGCCGGGACCTGGCCCTACGGCCTGCCCGAACTGCCGGGCGCGCGCACCGCGCTGGAGGGGTCCAAGCGCGTCGCGGTGCCCGGCTGCTACCCGACCGCCGTGTCGCTCGCCCTGTTCCCGGCGTACGCCCACGGCCTCGCCGAGCCCGAGGCGGTCGTCGTCGCCGCGTCCGGCACCTCCGGCGCGGGCAAGGCGCCCAAGGCGCACCTGCTCGGCTCCGAGGTCATGGGCTCCATGTCCCCGTACGGCGTCGGCGGCGGCCACCGGCACACCCCGGAGATGGCGCAGAACCTCGCCGCCGCCGCGGGGGAGCCCGTCACCGTGTCGTTCACGCCCACCCTCGCGCCCATGTCGCGCGGCATCCTCGCCACGTGCAGCGCCAAGGCGAGGCCCGGCACCACCGCGCACGACCTGCGGGCCGCCTACGAGAAGGCGTACGCCGACGAGCCCTTCGTCCACCTCCTCCCGGAGGGGCGGTGGCCGGCCACGGCGTCCGTCCAGGGCTCCAACGCCGTCCAGGTCCAGGTGGCGTACGACGAGACAGCCGATCGCGTCATCGCCATCAGCGCCATCGACAACCTCACCAAGGGCACCGCGGGCGGCGCGGTGCAGAGCATGAACATCGCCCTCGGCCTCCCCGAGGAGACCGGACTTTCCGCGATAGGAGTCGCACCGTGAGCCGGGGACACCTCCCTGCGGTAGCCGGGGGAGCGAGCGCGGCCACCGCGCCGCGGACGACGACGATGGCCGCACCGGCGCGCTGCGCGGGCGGCAGTGACAAGAGCTGCTACCGCAGCGAGGCGAACGGAGAAGCACAGTGAGCGTCACGGCAGCCAAGGGGTTCACGGCGGCGGGCATCGCCGCCGGGATCAAGGAGAACGGCAATCCGGACCTGGCCCTCGTGGTCAACAACGGCCCGCGCCGCGCCGCCGCGGGCGTCTTCACCTCCAACCGCGTCAAGGCCGCCCCCGTCCTGTGGTCCGAGCAGGTCCTCAAGACCGGCGAGCTCGCCGCCGTCGTCCTCAACTCGGGCGGCGCCAACGCCTGCACCGGCCCGCAGGGCTTCCAGGACACCCACGCCACCGCCGAGAAGGCCGCCGAGGTCCTCGGCGTCGGCGCGGGCGAGGTCGCCGTCGCCTCCACCGGCCTGATCGGCGTCCACCTGCCCATGGACAAGCTCCTGCCCGGCGTCGAGAAGGCCGCGGCCGAGCTGTCCGAGCACGGCGGCGAGAAGGCCGCCATCGCCATCAAGACCACCGACACCGTCCACAAGACCGCCGTCGTCAGCCGCGACCGCTGGACCGTCGGCGGCATGGCCAAGGGCGCGGGGATGCTCGCCCCGGGCCTGGCCACGATGCTCGTCGTCCTCACCACCGACGCCGACCTGGACGCCCCCGAGCTGGACAAGGCGCTGCGCGCCGCCACCCGCGTCACCTTCGACCGGGTCGACTCCGACGGCTGCATGTCCACCAACGACACCGTCCTGCTCCTCGCCTCCGGCGCGTCCGGCACCACCCCCGCGTACGACGACTTCGCGGACGCCGTACGGGAGGTCTGCGACAGCCTCGGGCGGCAGCTCATCGGCGACGCCGAGGGCGCCTCCAAGGACATCCGCGTCGAGGTGGTCAACGCCGCGACCGAGGCCGACGCCGTCGAGGTCGGCCGGTCCATCGCCCGCAACAACCTCCTCAAGTGCGCCATCCACGGCGAGGACCCCAACTGGGGCCGCGTCCTGTCCGCCATCGGCACCACGAACGCCGCCTTCGAACCGGACCGCCTCAACGTCGCCATCAACGGCGTCTGGGTCTGCAAGAACGGCTCCGTCGGCGAGGACCGCGACCTGGTGGACATGCGCTACCGGGAGGTCACCATCACCGCCGACCTCGCCGCCGGCACCGAGTCCGCCGTCATCTGGACCAACGACCTCACCGCCGACTACGTCCACGAGAACAGCGCCTACAGCTCATGAGCACTCGCAAGCACACCGCGCTCCCCAAGGCCCAGATCCTCATCGAGGCGCTGCCCTGGCTCACCCGCCACCGCGGCAGGACGGTCGTCATCAAGTTCGGCGGCAACGCCATGGTGGACGAGGACCTGAAGGCCGCCTTCGCCCAGGACGTCGTCTTCCTCCACCACGCCGGGCTGCGGCCCGTCGTGGTGCACGGCGGCGGCCCCCAGATCAGCGCCGCGCTCGACCGGCACGGCCTGGTCAGCGAGTTCAAGGCGGGCCTGCGCGTCACCACCCCCGAGGCGATGGACGTCGTACGGATGGTTCTCGCCGGACAGGTCCAGCGCGAGCTGGTCGGGCTGCTCAACCAGCACGGCCCGCTCGCCGTCGGCATCACCGGCGAGGACGCCCACACCCTCACCGCCACCCGGCACCAGCCGCTCATCGACGGCGAGCCCGTCGATATCGGCCGCGTCGGGGAGATCACCGCCCTCGACACGGGCGCCATCGAGGCGCTCCTCGCCGACGGCCGCATCCCCGTCGTGTCCTCGATCGCCCGTTCGGAGGACGACGGACATGTCTACAACGTCAATGCTGATACGGCGGCTGCGGCACTCGCTGCGGCGCTTGGCGCCGAGACGCTGATGGTCCTCACCGACGTCGAGGGCCTCTACGAGGACTGGCCCAACAGCGACGAGGTCATCAGCCGCCTCACCGCCACCGAGCTGGAGAAGCTCCTGCCCGAGCTGTCCAGCGGCATGGTCCCCAAGATGGAGGGCTGCCTCCACGCCGTACGCAACGGCGTCCGCACCGCCCGCGTCATCGACGGACGCGTCCAGCACTCGATCCTGCTGGAGATCTTCACCGACGAGGGCATCGGCACCATGGTCGTGCCCGACGAACCGGAGGCACACGCATGAGCGGCAACGAACGCCTCACGCGGCGCTGGCGGTCCGCCCTCGCGGACAACTACGGCACGCCCCGCCTCGCGCTCGTCCGCGGTGAGGGATCCCGCGTCTGGGACGCGGACGGCAAGGAGTACGCGGACTTCGTCGGCGGCATCGCCGTCAACGCCCTCGGCCACGCCCACCCGGCGATCGTCCGGGCGGTCACCGAGCAGATCTCCGCCCTCTCCCACGTCTCCAACCTGTACGTCGCCGAGCCGCCCGTCGCCCTCGCCGAACGGCTCGTCGAGCTGTCCGGCCGCCCGGGCCGGGTCTACTTCTGCAACTCGGGCGCCGAGGCCAACGAAGCCGCCTTCAAGATCGGCCGACTGACGGGCCGCCGGCACATGGTCGCCACCACCGGAGGCTTCCACGGCCGCACCATGGGCGCCCTCGCCCTCACCGGCCAGGAGGGCAAGCGGGAGCCGTTCCACCCGCTGCCCGGCGAGGTGACGCACGTACCGTACGGGGACGTGGACGCCCTGCGGGCCGCCGTCACCACCGATACCGCGCTGGTCATCATCGAGCCCGTCCAGGGCGAGATCGGCGTCGTCGTCCCGCCCAAGGGCTATCTCCAGGCGGCCCGTGAGATCACCCGCGCCACCGGCACCCTCCTGGTCCTCGACGAGGTGCAGACAGGCATCGGCCGCTGCGGCAACTGGTTCCAGTACCAGGCGGAGGGCGTCGAGCCCGACATCGTCACCCTCGCCAAGGGCCTCGGCGGCGGGCTGCCCATCGGCGCGACCGTCGCGTTCGGAGAGGCCGCCGACCTGCTGAAGCCCGGCCACCACGGCTCCACCTTCGGCGGCAACCCCGTCGCGTGCGCCGCCGGACTCGCCGTACTGGACACCCTCGCCGCCGACGGGGCCCTCGACCGGGTCAAGCGCCTGGGCGAGCGGCTGCGCGACGGAATCGAGGGCCTTGGGCACCCGTTGGTCTCCCACGTCCGCGGCGCGGGCCTCCTGCTGGGTATCGTGCTCACCGAGCCCCTCGCACCCCAGGTGCAGCAGGCGGCTCAGGACGCCGGCTTCCTGGTGAACGCGCCCGCCCCCGATGTCATCCGGCTCATGCCGCCGCTGACCGTCGGGGACGACGAGGTGGACGCGCTCCTCCGGGCCCTGCCCGGCGTCCTGGACGCGGCCGACGGGGCCGACCAGGCCAACGGGGCCGACGGGGCCCACAAGGCCGCTGAGGCCGACGGGGCCGACCAGGCCAACGGGGCCGACGGGGAGAGACGAGCCGGAGAATGACACAGCGATGACCGAGGCGCAGGACAACGGCCACGGCGGCCCATCCGTACCGCAGACCCGCACGGCACGGCACCGCCGGATCGTGGACATCCTCAACCGGCAGCCGGTGCGCTCGCAGAGCCAGCTGGCCAAGCTCCTCGCGGACGACGGACTGAGCGTCACCCAGGCGACGCTCAGCCGCGACCTCGACGAGCTGGGCGCGGTGAAGATCCGCAACACCGGCGGCGAGCTGATCTACGCCGTGCCGAGCGAGGGCGGGTTCCGCACCCCCCAGGCGCCGCTGGGCGAGTCCGCCAAGGAGGAGCGGATGCGGCGGCTCTCCGGCGAACTGCTCATCTCCGCCGAGGCGTCCGCCAACCTGGTCGTCCTGCGCACCCCGCCCGGAGCCGCCCAGTTCCTCGCCTCGGCCATCGACCAGGCCGAGCTGCACGACATCCTCGGCACCATCGCGGGCGACGACACGCTGCTGCTCATCTCCCGCGACCCGGCGGGCGGCCAGGCCCTCGCCGACCACCTGCTGCGCCTCGCGCAGAAGGAACGCTGACCCCCGGCCGTACGCGAGCGGCCGGTGACGCTCAGGCGCCCGCCCATCCGATCGCGATGCGCGGGCGCGCGTCCGGGCGCACCCACCGCAGGATGCGCTCCATCGCCGCCTCGGGCACCGACACGCACCCGGCCGTCGGGCCCTTGCCGTCGGCGTGCAGGAAGATCCCGGCGCCCCGGCCCCGCACCGGCCGGTCGTAGTTGTAGCCGATCACCAGCGCGTGGGCGTACTGCGCCCGGTACGTGATCAGGTGCTCGGCCTCCGCCGCCCGGCAGTCCGCGGGCAGGGGCTCCACCCAGCGGTTGTACGAGCGGGACGCGTTGTCCTGGCACCACCACGACGCGCGGGTCACCTCGCGGTACGGGTACGCCGTGCCGGGCGGCGCGGGCTCGATGCCGAACGCGAACGGCAGCCCGTACACCCCGGTCGGCGTCGTGGACGTGCCCTGCCTGCGCTGGTCGCCGCGCACCAGGCCGCCCGCCCCGAAGCGGGCCGGGGCCGAGCCGACGCGGGTCCAGGCCCGGCCGCCGCGCCGCTCCCACCAGGTGACCGTGCCGGTCGTGGCGCGCGGACCGGCCGCCTCGGCGGTGATCAGCTGGCTGCCGGTCCCGCCGACGGCCGGCGGGGCGGGCTGCGGCCCGGCCAGGTCCGGGGCGTGTGCCCGGGCGGGGGAGTGAGCGGCGAGGGCGAGCAGGGCGGCGGCGAGCACGAGAGCGGGACGGCGCATGGCCCGACCGTAAGACGCGCCCGCGCCCCCCGCGCCCCCGACGAACCCGTACGGGTCAGACCCCCGGCCCGTACGGGTCAGCCCCGGCCCCCACGGGTCAGGCCACGTCCGTCCGCGGCGGCAGGGGCAGCGGCAGGGCGGGCAGCCCGTCGACGCTCCGCCCCACGAACTCCTTCTTCTCGCAGTACGCCGCGAAGTCCTCGTCCGTCTTGCGGCCGAAGTACTCGGCGTGCTGGGTGCGCTCCTCGCGGTAGTCCATGTACGGCACCGCGAACCCGCACGAGTCGCTGATGCGCCGCGCCCGTACGACGACGATCGCCCGAGCCGACGGGCCGTCGGCCTCCGCGAAGTACCCGATGTACTCGTCCCAGCGCGGGTCGTCCCGGAACACCGCCTCGCCCGTCCCGTGCACCCGCAGGATCTTCGGCGGGCCGCTGAACGCGCACCACATCAGGGTGATCCGCCCGTTGCCGGGCTCGCGCAGATGGGCGATCGTCTCGGCGCCGCTGCCGCCGAAGTCCAGGTACGCCACGGTCTGCTCGTCGATCACGGCGAGGGAGCCCTTGCGCCCCTTCGGCGAGAGGTTGACGTGCCCGTCGCCCGCGAGCGGGGCGGTGGCGGTGAAGTAGACGGGCTGTGCCTCGATGAACGCGCGTATCCGGCCCTCGATGGCCGCGTAGGTCTGTCCCATGGGCGAATTATCGCGGCCGGGGGCCCGGACACAGGGGCGAATCCCGGCCGCGTTGACAAAACATACAGAGCTCTGCATAGTTATACCCATCGTTGGATGCACCGCTAAGGAGAAACCCGTGACCGAGCGCGTCGTACTCGCCTACTCGGGCGGCCTTGACACCTCCGTCGCCATCGGCTGGATCGCCGAGGAGACGGGCGCCGAGGTCATCGCCGTCGCCGTGGACGTCGGCCAGGGCGGCGAGGACCTGGACGTGATCCGCAAGCGCGCGCTCGCCTGCGGTGCCGTCGAGGCCGAGGTCGCGGACGCCAAGGACGAGTTCGCCGACGAGTACTGCCTCCCGGCGATCAAGGCGAACGCCCTCTACATGGACCGGTACCCGCTGGTGTCGGCGCTCTCCCGGCCGACGATCGTCAAGCACCTCGTCGCCGCCGCGAAGAAGCACGGCGCCTCCGTCGTCGCCCACGGCTGCACCGGCAAGGGCAACGACCAGGTCCGCTTCGAGGCCGGCATCGCCGCGCTCGGCCCCGACCTGAAGTGCATCGCCCCGGTCCGGGACTACGCGATGACCCGCGACAAGGCCATCGCGTTCGCCGAGAAGGCCGACCTGCCGATCGCCACCAGCAAGAAGTCCCCGTACTCCATCGACCAGAACGTCTTCGGCCGGGCCGTCGAGACCGGCTTCCTGGAGGACATCTGGAACGCGCCGATCGAGGACATCTACGACTACACCTCCAACCCGGCCGAGCCGCGCGAGCCGGACGAGGTCGTCATCAGCTTCAAGGAGGGCGTGCCGGTCGCCATCGACGGCAAGCCGGTCACGGTCCTCCAGGCGATCCAGCAGCTCAACGAGCGGGCGGGCGCCCAGGGCGTCGGCCGGATCGACATGGTCGAGGACCGGCTCGTCGGCATCAAGTCCCGCGAGGTGTACGAGGCGCCCGGCGCCATCGCGCTGATCACCGCCCACCAGGAGCTGGAGAACGTCACCGTCGAGCGCGAGCTGGCCCGGTACAAGCGCCAGGTCGAGCAGCGGTGGAGCGAGCTGGTCTACGACGGTCTGTGGTTCTCCCCCCTCAAGCGGGCCCTGGACGGCTTCATCAACGAGGCCAACCAGCACGTCACCGGCGACATCCGGATGACCCTGCACGGCGGCCGCGCGGTCGTCACGGGCCGGCGCTCCGAGCAGTCGCTCTACGACTTCAACCTCGCCACGTACGACACGGGCGACACGTTCGACCAGTCCAAGGCGCAGGGCTTCATCGACATCTTCAGCCTGTCGGCGAAGATCGCCGCCAAGCGTGACCTCGCCTGACCGGGGCTCGTTCGACAGCGCACCGGCACCACCCGCGTCCGCCTCCCCGCCGTCCCGCGCGCGGGGAGGCGGACGCGCATCCGCACCACCACACCCGATCCCTCCCGAGGACCCGAGGAGCTTCCCACAGTGAGCAGCAACAACGGTGACGTCCGGCTCTGGGGCGCCCGGTTCGCCGACGGCCCGGCCGAGGCGCTGGCGAAACTCTCCGCGTCCGTCCACTTCGACTGGCGGCTCGCCCCGTACGACATCGCCGGCTCCCGCGCCCACGCGCGCGTGCTCCATCGGGCCGGGCTGCTCACCGAGGACGAGCTGACCCGCATGCTGGCCGGACTCGACGAGCTGGAGCGGGACGTCGCGTCCGGCGCGTTCACCGGCACCATCGCCGACGAGGACGTGCACACGGCCCTGGAGCGCGGCCTGCTGGAGCGGCTCGGCGCCGAGCTGGGCGGCAAGCTCCGCGCCGGCCGGTCCCGCAACGACCAGGTGGCCACGCTGTTCCGGATGTACCTGCGGGACCACGCCCGGATCATCGGCGGCCTCCTCGCCGACCTCCAGGACGCGCTGGTGGGCCTCGCGGAGGCGCACCCGGACGTCGCGATGCCGGGCCGTACGCACCTCCAGCACGCCCAGCCGGTGCTGTTCGCCCACCATGTGCTCGCCCATGTCCAGGCGCTGTCCCGGGACGCCGAGCGGCTGCGTCAGTGGGACAAGCGCACGGCGGTCTCCCCGTACGGCTCCGGGGCGCTCGCGGGCTCGTCCCTCGGGCTCGACCCGGAGGCGGTCGCCCGGGACCTGGGCTTCGAGAACGGCAGCGCGGGCAACTCCATCGACGGCACGGCGTCGCGCGACTTCGTGGCGGAGTTCGCCTTCATCACGGCGATGATCGGCGTGAACCTGTCCCGGATCGCGGAGGAGGTCATCATCTGGAACACGAAGGAGTTCTCCTTCGTGACCCTCCACGACGCCTTCTCGACCGGCTCGTCGATCATGCCGCAGAAGAAGAACCCGGACATCGCGGAGCTGGCGCGCGGCAAGTCCGGCCGCCTCATCGGCAACCTCACGGGCCTGCTGGCGACGCTGAAGGCGCTGCCCCTCGCCTACAACCGGGACCTCCAGGAGGACAAGGAGCCGGTCTTCGACTCCTGCGACCAGCTGGAGGTGCTGCTGCCCGCGTTCACCGGCATGATGGCCACCCTCACGGTGCACCGGGAGCGGATGGAGGAGCTGGCCCCGGCCGGGTTCTCGCTGGCGACGGACATCGCGGAGTGGCTGGTCAAGCGCGGTGTGCCGTTCCGGGTCGCGCACGAGGTCGCGGGGGAGTGCGTGAAGGTAGCCGAGGCGGAGGGCAAGGAGCTGGACGACCTCACGGACGAGCAGTTCGCGAAGATCTCCGAGCACCTGACGCCCGAGGTGCGCACGGTCCTCAACGTCCCCGGGGCGCTCGCCTCCCGCGACGGCCGGGGCGGCACGGCCCCGTCGGCGGTGGCGACCCAGCTGGCCGAGGTGAAGGCGGACCTGATCATCCAGCACGCCTGGGCGGACGCCAGGAAGAAGTGAACGCCCCGGACCGTCCCGGCATGAGCCGGAACGTCCCCGAATGACCACGAAGGCCCCCGCGTGCGGGGGCCTTCGTGGTCATTCGGGAGCCGCCCCCATGAGTCCCCGACCCCCGCATGAGACATGAATGTCTCATGCGGGTTATGGTTGTCTCATGAGTGTGGACCGAGACCAAGTACTCCGCGCCGCCGCCGCGCTGCTCTCGCGGAAGGCGACCGCCACCATGGACGAGGTCGCCCGCGCCGCGGGGATCGGCCGCGCCACCCTGCACCGGCACTTCGCCGGGCGGGACGCGCTGGTCAGGGCGCTGGAGGAGCTGGGCATCCAGGAGTTCGAAGCCGCCCTCGACACTGCCCGGCTGGACGAGGGCACCGCCGAGGAGGCCCTGCGCAGACTGGTCGCCGAGGCGGAGGGGGTCGCCGGTCTCCTGTCGTTCCTCGTCACCGAGAACCAGCTGTTCGAAGGTGACGTCAACGAGGGCTGGGCCCGGCTCGACGCCCGCGTCTCCGCGCTGTTCCGGCGCGGCCAGGAGCGGGGCGAGTTCCGGTTCGACCTGACACCCGCCTGGCTGACCGAGGCCTTCTACAGCCTCGTCGGCACCTGCGCCTGGGCCGTCCACGACGGGCGGGTCGCGGGCAAGGACTTCCAGCACATGGTCGCCGAGCTGCTGCTCGGCGGAGCGCGCAGGAGCGTGGAGCGATGACCCCCTCCGTACCGGCTGACCACGAAACGGACGCCGCCCGTCGGCCGGGCCGCTGGCTGGCGCTCGCCGTCCTGGCGCTGGCCGTCCTGCTGGTCGCCGTGGACGCCACGGTGCTCGGCCTGGCCACCCCGTACCTGAGCGAGGACCTCAAGCCGTCCGGCACCCAGCTCCTGTGGATCGGCGACGTCTACTCGTTCGTCATCGCCGGGCTCCTCGTCTCGATGGGCGGCCTCGGCGACCGCATCGGCCGCAAGAAGCTGCTTCTCACCGGCGCGACCGCGTTCGGCGCGGTGTCCGTGCTCAACGCGTACGCCACCACGCCCGAGATGATGATCGCCGCGCGCGCCCTGCTCGGCGTGGCGGGCGCGACGCTCATGCCGTCCACGCTCGCCCTGATCCGCAACCTGTTCCACGACCCGCGCGAGCGCAGCCTCGCCATCGGCGTGTGGGGCGCCATGGCGTCGGCGGGCGCGGCCGTCGGCCCGGTCGTCGGCGGCGTGCTGCTCGAGCACTTCTGGTGGGGTTCGGTCTTCCTGATCAACCTGCCCGTGATGGCGGTGCTCGTCGTCGTCGGCATCCGGCTCATCCCCGAGTCGAAGAACCCCGCGCCCGGCCCCTGGGACCTGCCGAGCGTCGCCCTGTCCCTCATCGGCATGATCGGCGTCGTGTACGCCATCAAGGAGGCCGCCGCGCACGGCGCCCGCCCGGACGTGTTCGTCGCCGCGGCCGTCGGCGCCACCGCGCTCCTCGCGTTCGTACGCCGCCAGCTCCGGCTCCCCGAACCGCTGCTCGACATGCGCCTCTTCCGGCACCGGGGCTTCTCGGGCGCGGTCCTCGCGGACCTGCTGACCATCCTCGGGCTGGCCGGGCTGATCTTCTTCCTGTCCCAGTTCCTCCAGCTGGTCCAGGGCCGCAGCCCCTTGGAGGCCGGGCTCGCGGAGCTGCCGGCCGCTCTGGGCGCCGTGGGGGCGGGCCTCCTGGCCGGCGTCGCCGCCCGGCGGTTCTCCGTCCGGTCCGTCGTCTCCGGCGGGCTCGCCGCGGTCGGCCTGGCCCTGGCGGCGCTCACCGTACTGGACCCGGGCACCGGCTACCCCGTGCTGGGCGCCTCCCTGCTCGTCGTCGGCGTCGGCGCGGGCCTGGCGTTCACCGTGACCGCCGACGTCATCCTGTCCAGCGTCCCCAAGGAGCAGGCGGGCGCGGCCTCCGCCGTCTCCGAGACCGCGTACGAACTCGGCGCGGCGCTCGGCATCGCCCTGCTCGGCTCCATCGTGACCGGCGTCTACCGGGACTTCGCCACGCCGGGCGGTGTCCCCGCCGACGTGGCGGCCGCCGCGCACGAGTCGCTGGGCGGCGCGGTCGAGGCTGCCTCCGCGCTGCCGGAACGATCCGCCGAGGCGCTCGTCACCGCCGCGCAGTACGCGTTCGTGGACGGCCTGCGCATCGCCGCGTCCGTCGGCGCCGCCGTGCTCCTCGTGACGGCCGTCGCGGCCTGGCTGCTGCTGCGCGGCCAGCGCCTGGAGGGCGGCCGGGAGCCGGAGAGCCGTGCCGTACACCCGTGAGCGGTGCGCCGCGGAGCCGTACGAGCCGCGGGCACCGCACGGCGAAGGGCCGCGCCCCAGGGGGGCGCGGCCCTTCCGCGTACGACCGGAAACCGGCCGGGTCAGGCCGCCTTCGCCTTCGTGGCGTACATGTCCACGTACTCCTGGCCCGACAGCCGCATGACCTCCGCCATCACGGAGTCCGTCACCGCCCGCAGCACATACCGGTCGCGGTCCATGCCCTCGTAGCGGGAGAACTCCATCGGCTCCCCGAACCGCACCGTCACCCGGCCGGGCCGGGGCAGCCCCGCGCCGCCCGGCTGGAGCTTGTCCGTGCCGATCAGCGCGAACGGCACCACCGGCGCGCCCGTCATCAGCGTCAGCCGCGCGATGCCCGTACGGCCCCGGTACAGCCGCCCGTCGGGGGAGCGGGTGCCCTCCGGGTAGATGCCGAAGACCTTGCCCTCCTCCAGCACCCGGCGGCCCGTGTGCAGCGCGGCCACGGCGGCGCCGGCCCCGTCCCGCTGTACCGGGATCATGCCGACCCCGGTGAAGAACCACGCCATGAGCCGGCCCTTCAGGCCCTTGCCGGTGACGTACTCGTCCTTGCCGATGAAGAAGACCTGCCGGTCCACCACCAGCGGCAGGATCATGGAGTCGATGAACGTGAGGTGGTTGCCCGCCAGGATGACCGGCCCGGAACCGGGGATCCTCTCGGCGCCCTCCACCCTGAGGCGGAACATCAGCCGCATGACCGGGCCGATCACTGACTTGATGAGCGCGAAGCGGGACAACGAGTCCTCCGGGGCGTTGAGCGGTCGCGATCCTGACACGGCCGACGAAGTCTGTGCAGGTGAGGACCATACTCGCGGGTCACCCCCGGCCGCACATCGGGTTGACCGACTCGATACGCGACGTTGACCCGCGTTTTCCCGCTGTTCGCCCGCGGTCTGCCCGACGTCACGCACCTGCCCCTACGATCGGCCGCGCCCCCCAGGCCGAAAACCGAAGACACGTTCAGTGGAGGAGCCTTCATGACTCAGGGTGCCCGCATGAGTCCCGCCCGCAGGACCGTACTGGGAGCGGCGGCGCTCACCACCGCGGCCGCCGCGGTCTCCGCCGCAGGAACGGCCACCGCGGCCGCCGCCCCCGGCGGCCCGGCCACCGGGAAGGGCGCCGAGGCGGCCCGCGGCGGCGCCCACCGGGGCCTGCCGGTCCCCACCGTCATCGCCCACCGCGGCGCCAGCGGCTACCGCCCCGAGCACACCCTCGGCTCCTACCAGCTCGCCCTCGACATGGGCGCCCACGTCATCGAGCAGGACCTCGTGCCCACCCGCGACGGCCACCTGGTGTGCCGCCACGAGAACGACATCACCGGCACCACGGACGTCGCCGACCACCCCGAGTTCGCCTCCCGCCGCACCACCAAGACGGTCGACGGCACGGCCATCACCGGCTGGTTCACCGAGGACTTCACGCTCGCCGAGCTGAAGACCCTCCGCGCCAAGGAGCGCATCCCCGGCACCCGGAGGAACAACACGCTGTACGACGGCCGCTGGACCGTCCCCAGCTTCGAGGAGGTGCTGCGCTGGGCCGAGCAGGAGGGCCGCCGCCGGGGCCGCCCGGTGTGGCTGCACGTCGAGACCAAGCACCCCACGTACTTCCGCAAGCTCGGCCTCGGCCTGGAGGAGCGCCTCGCGAAGCTGCTCCGCCGCTACGGCCGCCACCGCGCCGACTCGCCCACGTTCCTCCAGTCGTTCGAGCCGACCAGCGTGCAGCGGATGGCGCGGCTCGTGGACACGCCGCGCGTGGTCCTGCTGTGGACGCCCGACGACCGCCCGTACGACTTCGTGGACGCCGGCGACCCGCGGACCGTCGCCGACCTGGTCACGCCGCGCGGCCTGGACTGGATCGCCTCGTACGCCCAGGGCATCGGGCCGCTCCTGGACCTGGTCATCCCCAAGGGCTCCGACGGCCGCCTGGGCGAGCCGACCACCCTGGTGCGGGACGCGCACGCGCGGGGCCTGGTCCTCCACCCGTACACGCTGCGCAACGAGAACAGCTTCCTGCCCGCCGACTTCCGGCGCGGCACGGACCCGAACGCGTACGGCGACGTCTTCGGGGCGTACCGGGCGTACTTCGCCACCGGCATCGACGGCATCTTCACCGACCACCCGGACACGGCGCTGCTGGCGGCCGCCGACCACCGCGCCCGCTGACCGGGGCGCCCGCCCTCCCGGTGTGACAGGGGCGGCGGACGGTCCGTCACCTGCCTCGGGGCACGCGGCGTCAGCCGCGTGCCCCCGCCGCCACCTCATCGGGCGAACCCCCGCCGGCCCGGCAACCGGCCGGGCCCCGCCGGGAGTCGTGCCCGGCATGACGCCCCGCGACCCCGCCCCGCACTCCCCGGCGGCCCTCGCCGCGCCCACCCCCCGCCCCGGCCTCTCGCGCCCACTGCGCCCGCCCAGGCCCCGCCCGCCGTACCAGCCGCGCCGGACCCGGCCACACCCGCGGCGCCCGCCACGGCCCCGGCCACCCCGCCCGCGCAGCGCGCCGTCCCCGAACCCTTCTGCGCCCTCGCCCCGCTGCTCGCCGCCGAGGCCGACGCCGAGGCCGCCGCGTCCGGTCTGGACCCCCGCGACCTCCAGCAGCCGTGTGGCTGCGGCTCCTCGAACACCTCGAAGGACCCGGCGCCCCCGCCCACCCCGCCGACTGGCTGCGTCGCGCCGTGCGCGAGGAGGCCCGCCTCGCCCGGGGCCGGACCGCGCGGGAACTCCCGTACGACGACGAGCCCGCGCCCGACGGCCGCTTCGGCCCGGGCCCGTGGGGCGCACCCGAGTCGGCCGTCCGCCGGACACCGGTCCGCTCTCAACGGCTGCTGGCTGCGATGTTGTCGCCGAAGGACCTCACGTACCAGGACATCGCAGGGAAGTTGGGTATCTCACAGGGCAGTTTGGGGCCTGTGCGTTCCCGCTGCCTGGGATGCCTGCGCAGAATGCTGACGGCAGAGGTTGCCGCTCCCACCCATCGGGGAAAGGTGCGGTAGACCGACAGGGCGTATCAGGTGAGCCGGAGGCATGCACACATGGGCATGAGCGTGACCATCTCAGCGGCAAGCGCGGACGATGCCGAACACATCCTCAAGCTTCAGTACCTCTGCTACCAGAGCGAGGCCGAGCTGTACGGCGACTACTCGATCGAGCCGCTCACCCAGCCGCTGGACGACCTGAAGGCCGAGATCGCGCGCGGCCACGCCCTCGTCGCCCGCCTCGGCGAGGAGATCGTCGCCTCCGTGCGCGGCGAGGTGGACGAGACGGGCACGGCCCGCATCGGCAAGCTGATCGTCCATCCCCGGCTGCGCGGCCACGGCCTCGGCGGCCGCCTCCTCGACGCCATCGAGGAGCACTTCGCCCGCGACGCCGACTCCGCGGCCAAGCGCTTCCGGCTGTTCACCGGCCACCGCAGCGACGGCAACCTGCGCCTCTACCGCAGGAAGGGCTACGAGACGGTGGCCACCGAGCGGATCGGCCCCCGCCTCACCGTCGTCACCCTGGAGAAGGCCGCCTAGGGGCCGCCCGGAAGGCCCCCTAAGAGACGGGCGCGACCCGGCGGGCGCGGCGCAGCCACATCATCCCTGTCACCGGGAGCAGGACCGGGATGAACACATAGCCGAAACCGAACTCCGACCAGACCGTGGAGTCGGGGAAGGCGTCCGGGTCGAGCACCGTCCACGTCCCGACGGTGAGCACGCCCACCAGCTCGGCGGCGCAGCACGCGAACGCCGCCCTGCGGGCCGTCTCCCCGCCGCGCACCAGCGTGTAGGTGATGAAGACGTACACGACCGCCGCGACCGCCGAAAGCGAGTACGGCAGCGGCGCCTCGTCGAACCTGGTGGCGATCTCGTACACGGAACGCGAGACCGCGCCGACCGACATCACCCCGTACAGCCACACCAGCAGCATGCCGGGTCCCTTGACCAGCTGATCGGTGCTCATCTCAGCCCTTCCACCAGATGTCGTGGAGGCGTACCTCCAGCACGGCCAGGAGCAGCGCTCCGGCCGCGACCGTCGCCGATCCCCACCGGCTCCGCTCCACCAGCGACATGAACCCGGCCGCCGGTACGGAGAGCAGCGCCCCCACCAGGTACGCCACGAAGATCACGGTGCCCTCGTCGGGCTCGCCCCCCTGTGCCAGCCGTACGACGCCGACCACCAGCTGGGCCAGGGCCAGCACGGTCACCACGGCCATGCCGATGAAGTGCCAGTCCTTCGTCGGCTGGTCCCGGTACGCGGCGAATCCGCACCACGCGGCGAGGGCCAGCGCGGCGAGGGACACCGTGAGGGTGAGGGCGTTGAGCATGCGCCGAGACTATTACGGACGAAAACCCCCGCCGCGCCCGCCCCCACAACCCCGCCGCGCCCGCCCCCGGACGCCCGTCGCCCCCGCCACGGGGGACCCGGTCACCCCCCGCCCCCCGGACGCCCGCCGCGCCCGCCCGCCACTCGGTCGCGCCCGCCCCCGCCCGCACGTGGTCTCGACCACAGGCCGGGTCCGGCCGCGCCCCGCAGGACCCCGTCCCCCACTGTGCGGCGGATGCGCGTTTCCGCAGGCGGGCGCGGGATAACGGGCTCCGGGCACCCCGTCGTACCGGCGTGAAACCGTCCAGATAGCGCACTCTCTCTGTCCGCTATGCGGACAGCCCGGCTCGGCGGAGCGGTCCGTCTGCTTTACTGGGCGCCATGACCACGACGAGCACCCGCATCCTTGCGACCGAGGCGATGACGACGCCCGGTGCTCGTTGTATGTGTCGAATGTGCGCCTACTAGAGGGCCCCTGACGAGCCTCGCGCCCCGAAGCGAGACCCGACGGCAGAGCAGTCGGCCGCGTCCGTGTGGAAGAACCGCGGACCGTGCCCGCCCGCGCGCACGCCTCCTCACCGGCAGTCGTGCCGCGCGCCGTAACGCCCGCGTCGGAATGACGAATGCCCCGTGCCCGGCGGACACCGCGCCGCGCACTCGACAGTGACGGAAAACCTGTGATCACCACCAAGGGCCTGACCAAGGTCTACGAGTCACGCGGCCGCCAGGTCACCGCCCTGGACGGCGTGGACCTGCACGTCCGCGAAGGCGAGGTGTTCGGCGTCATCGGCCAGAGCGGCGCCGGCAAGTCCTCCCTCATCCGCTGCGTCAACCTCCTGGAGCGCCCCACCTCCGGCACCGTGACGGTGGACGGCACCGACCTCACCGCCCTCGCCGGCCGGGGCCGCCGCGCCGGCAAGGATTTGCGCCGCGCCCGCAGCCGCATCGGCATGGTCTTCCAGCACTTCAACCTGCTGTCCTCGCGCACCGTCCAGGACAACGTCGAACTGCCGCTGGAGATCCTCGGCGTCTCCGGCGCCGAGCGCGCCCGCCGCGCCCTCGAACTCCTCGACCTCGTCGGCCTCGCCGACAAGGCCAGGGCGTACCCCGGCCAGCTCTCCGGCGGCCAGAAGCAGCGCGTCGGCATCGCCCGCGCCCTCGCGGGCAACCCCAAGGTGCTCCTCTCCGACGAGGCGACCAGCGCCCTCGACCCGGAGACCACCCGCTCCATCCTCCAGCTGCTGCGCGACCTCAACCGGCAGCTCGGGCTGACCGTCCTCCTCATCACCCACGAGATGGACGTCGTCAAGACCGTCTGCGACTCCGCCGCGCTGATGCGCAACGGCCGCGTCGTGGAGTCCGGCACCGTCGCCGGGCTCCTCGCCACCCCCGGCTCCGAACTCGCCGACGAGCTGTTCCCGGTCAGCGGACACGCCACCGACCCCGACCGCACCGTCGTCGACGTCACCTTCCACGGCGAGGCGGCCACCCAGCCGGTCATCTCCCAGCTGGCCCGCACCTACAACATCGACATATCGATCCTCGGCGCCGCCATGGACACCGTCGGCGGCAGGCAGATCGGCCGCATGCGCATCGAACTCCCCGGCCGCTACGACGACAACGTCGTCCCCGTCGGCTTCCTGCGGGAACAGGGCCTCCAGGTCGCCGTCGTGGACCAGGCCGCCCCGCCCGGTCCTGGAACCAGCGGGTCCACCACCCCCGAGACCGCCGCGCCGCTCGCCAAGGAGGCCGCCAAGTGACCTGGTCGGAGATGCAGCCCCTGCTCACCCAGGGCACTGTCGACACCCTCTACATGGTCCTGTGGGCCACCGTCGTCTCCGTGCTCGGCGGCCTCCCCCTCGGCCTGCTGCTCGTCCTCACCGACAAGGGCGGACTGCTCCAGAACACGGCCGTCAACAAGGTCGTCGGCGTCATCGTGAACATCGGGCGCTCGCTGCCGTTCATCATCCTGCTGATCGCGCTGATCCCGTTCACCAAACTCGTCGTCGGCACCTTCATCGGCCCCACCGCGATGATCGTCCCCCTCGCCATCGGCGCGATCCCCTTCTTCGCCCGCCTGGTCGAGACCGCCGTCCGCGAGGTGGACCACGGGCTCGTCGAAGCCGTCCAGTCCATGGGCGGCTCGATCCCCACGATCATCCGCAAGGTGCTCCTCCCGCAGGCCCTGCCGTCGCTGGTCTCCGCCGTCACGACGACCGTGATCGTCCTCGTCGGCTACTCGGCCATGGCCGGCGCGGTCGGTGGCGAGGGCCTCGGCTCCAAGGCCATCACCTACGGCTACCAGCGGTTCGACACGACGTTCATGCTCGTCACCGTGGCCATCCTGATCGTCGTCGTCTCCGTCGTGCAGCTCATCGGCGACGGCGCCGTACGGCTCCTCGCCCGCCGAGGCCGCACCGCGTCCTGACCGACGGCCACCCCCCGCCGCCCCCGGCGCACCCCAGACTTCGCGCGACCCTTGCGCTCGCTGCCGAAGAACGAGCCCGCACTCCTTGTCCGGGCGTCACCCGCACCACCAGAAAGAGGCACTCTTCGTGCGTAACAACATCAAGACCATCGCCGCCTTCACCGGCGTCACCGCCCTCGCCCTCGGCCTCACCGCCTGCGGCACGGCCTCCGACCCGGCCGCCTCCGGCTCCGGCGACGACGCGTCCAAGCCCCTCGTCGTCGCCGCGTCCCCCACGCCGCACGCCGACATCCTCACGTACGTCAAGGACAACCTCGCCGAGAAGGCCGGCCTCAAGCTGGAGGTGAAGGAGTTCACCGACTACGTGCTGCCCAACACCGCCACGCAGGACGGCCAGGTGGACGCCAACTACTTCCAGCACAAGCCGTACCTGGACGACTTCAACAAGAAGAACAAGACCACCATCGTCCCCGTGGCCGACGTCCACCTGGAGCCGCTGGGCCTCTACTCCCAGAAGCTGAAGTCCCTCAAGGACCTCAAGCCGGGCCAGACCGTCGCCGTCCCCAACGACACGACGAACGGCGGCCGCGCCCTCAAGCTCCTCGCCGACAACGGCCTGATCACCCTCAAGGCCGGGGTCGGAGCCGACGCCAAGCTCTCCGACATCACCGACAGGAAGGGCCTGGAGTTCAAGGAGCTGGAGGCCGCCACCGTCCCCCGCGCCCTGAGCGACGTCGACGCGGCGGTCATCAACGGCAACTACGCCATCGAGGCCAAGCTCACGCCCGCGAAGGACGCCCTCGCCCTGGAGAAGTCCGAGGGCAACCCGTACGCCAACTTCCTCGCCGTCAAGGCCGGCAACGAGGACGACCCGCGCGTCAAGAAGCTCGCCGGGCTCCTCAACTCACCCGAGGTGAGGAAGTACATCGAGGACACCTACAAGGGCTCCGTCGTCGCCGCCTTCGGCCCCGCCGAGTAAGCCGCCGACCGAGTCGTCGACCGAGTCGTCGACCGAGTCGTCGACCGGGCCGCCGATCCGGCCGACCGGGCCACACCGGTCACACCAAGGGCCCCGCACACCATCCGGTGCGCGGGGCCCTTCCCGTCCCGCCATGCACGGTGAGCCGCTCATGCTGCATGCTGTTCGTTTACGGCCCCTCACCACCAGTCCCCGCCCAACGGCATGGAGTTGCGCATGACCACCACCTTTCCGGACGTCTCCATCAGCACGGAACGGTTGGTGCTGCGCCCCTACGACGACACGGACATCCCGGCCCACGTCGAGATGATGAACGACGAACTCGTCGTCGCCTGGACCTCCGCGCCCCACCCCTACACACCCGCCCACGCCGACACGTGGGTCCACCGCACCGCACCCGCCGAGCGCACCAGCGGCCGCGGACTCGCCCTCGCCGTCACCGAGTTCCTCACCCAGCGCCTCGTCGGCACCGTCCACCTCCGCCACACCGACTGGCGCGCACGCTCCACCGAGATCGCCTACATCACCGCGCCCTGGGCCCGCGGCGAGGGGTACGCCACGGAATCGGTCCTCGCCGTCGCCCGCTGGCTCTTCCGCGAGCAGCGCTTCGAACGCCTCGAACTGCGCACCGCCGCGGGGAACACCGCCTCCCAGCAGGTCGCCCAGAAGATCGGCTGCGTCAGCGAGGGCGTCCTGCGCAACGCCTGGATAGCCCGCACCCAGACGGAGGACGGCACCTGGACCGACACCCGGACCGACCTCATCGTCTGGAGCCTGCTCCCCGAGGACCTCGAAGGCGCCGACGACCCCTACTCCGACGCCGGAAACCCCTCGTACGGCGACTACAGCGAGTACCAGGCGTACACCGCATACAGCGGACACACCACCCCCATACGGCAGACCGACCCCACCCGACACACCACCCCCGCCCAGCACGCCACCCCCGCCCCACACCCCACCCACCCCCACCACACCGCGCGGACCCCTCGCACCGGCCGGAACTGACCACCTGCGCCGCCCGCGGGGACGCCCCGCTTCCGGGTACGCTCGCACCACCCGACCTGCACCGACACCCCCAGGGAGACACGCGAAGATGGCCGACCGGGTCACGGTGATCGGATGGGACGGCTCACCCCTCACCGCTGCCGCGCGGTCCGCCCTCTCGGCCGCCACCCTCGTCGCGGGCGCCGCCCACCACCTCGCCCTCCCCGAGGTCCCCGAGCGCGCCGAACGCATCCGCCTCGGCAGCGTCGATCTCGCCGCCCGCCGCATCGCGGGACACCGCGGCACGGCCGTCGTCCTCGCCGACGGCGACCCCGGCTTCTTCGGCGTCGTCCGTACCCTCCGCGACCCCCGGCACGGCCTGGAGGTCGAGGTCGTCCCCGCCGTCTCCTCCGTCGCCGCCGCCTTCGCCCGCGCCGGGATGCCGTGGGACGACGCCCGCGTCGTCGTCGCCCACACCCGTACGCTGCGCCGCGCCGTGAACGTCTGCCGCGCCCACCCGAAGGTCGCCGTCCTCACCTCCCCGGGCGCCGGCCCCGCCGAACTGGCCCTCATGCTCGACGGCGTCCACCGCACCTTCGTCATCTGCGAGGCGCTCGGCACCGAACGCGAGCAGGTCACCGTCCTCACCTCCGACAAGGCCGCCGACCTCACCTGGCGCGACCCCAACGTCGTCATCGCCATCGGCGGCTCCGCCCCGGCCCCCGCGGGCGGCGGCTGGCTCCTGGGCCCCGACCCCGGGCCCGTACGCGGCTGGGGTCTCACCCCCGACGCGTACGAGGACGAGCCCGCCCCCCGCAACGCGCCGCCCGGCACCGGGGATTCGCCCGCCCCCGGCAGCCCGCCGCCCGGCAGCGGCGAGTCGCCCGTCCTGCGCGCCGCCCAACTGGCCCGCCTCGGCCCGCGCGTCGGCGACCTCGTCTGGGACATCGGCACGGGCTCGGGGGCCTTCGCCGCCGAGGCCGCCCGCTTCGGCGCCGCCGTCATCGCCGTCGACGCCGACCCGGCCGCCTGCGCCCGCGCCGAGGCCGCCGCCCGCCGCTTCGGCGCCCAGCTCCAGGCCGTCCCGGGCCGCGCCCCGTATGTACTGGAACGCCTCCCCGAGCCGGACGTGGTCCGGGTCGGCGGCGGGGGAGCGGACGTGGTCACCGCCTGCGCCGACCGCCGCCCCGAACGGATCGTCACCCACGCCGGCACCCGCGACGAGGCGGAGGCCGTCGGCGCGGCCCTCGCCGCGGGCGGCTACACCGTCGAGTGCGCCCTGCTCCAGTCCGTGGACCTGGACCCGGCGGCCTGGTCCGAACGCGACCGTTCGGTGGCCTTCCTCATCACCGGGCGCAGGTCCGCCCCGTGATCTCGTCGCCACGGCAGGCCGGGTAGGCTGGCCGACCGTTCCACCACTGCCGGGTATTCGGCGTTTCGTTCGCCCGTACCCGACGCGAGGCGCCCTCCGGAGGGCACCACGCGGAGGAACACGACTGGGGGGGACGCGCTACGTGGCGCAGTCCACAGCCGACCGTGGCGGAAGCCACTGCCATGGGGCTCGAACGCGGCGAGAATGCTGGATGTCCGCACGCGTTCGTGCCGCGCGGCGCGCACGCTCGTTGTTGATGGCGGGCGGAAGTCTGAAGGAGCACAACCGATGGGCGAGGGGTACGCATGACTGACACCGGCCAGGTCCCGGGCGAGGGACAGCCGGAGAACGCAGGCATGGTGGAGCAGCCGGGCACGCCCGCCCCGGACGCGTACACCTTCCTCGAACCCTCCGGCACAGGCGCCGACGAAGACGATCTGCTGCTGATGCCGGGCGCCCAGGGCGCCTGGACGGAGCCGCAGCCCGGTGTCGCCCCGGCCCCGCCCGTCACCGTACCGATGCCGCACACGTCCTCCGGTGAGCAGATGTCGTACGAGCAGACCCAGCACGAGGTGGCCGCCCAGGGCGCGGGAACGGACGGCCACGGCGCCGTGCACACCCCCCAGCCGCCCCAGACCCCCCAGCCCTCGCACCAGGCCCCGCGGCGTCCACGGCACATGGGCCCGCCCATGCCGGACACGGGAGGTGTCGTACGGTCGCTGGCCGACCGGGGCCCCGCGCCCGTGACCCCCGCACCGGCCCAGACGCAGACCCAGACCCCGGCGCCCATGCCGGTGCAGGGCCCGCCGACGCTCGGCCCCGAGTATCTGGACGTGCCCGGTTCGGCGACGCGGGGCGGGCAGCCGTGGGCGCAGCAGGCCGCCCCGGCGGAAACGGTCATCCCGGACGCGACGGGCCAGTTCGTGCCGGTCGAGGGCGCGGTCCCGACGGCCCCGCACCTGGCTCCGGCCCCGCCGACGGTCCCGTCCCCACGCCACGCGGCGGCCCCCCAGCAGCCCCCGGCGACCCAGGGCACCCCGGCGCAGGGGGTTCCCGCCCAGGCACAGCAGCCGACGGCCCCGGCCCCCGCCGCTGCCCCGGCCGCCGAGGCTCCGCAGCCCCAGGCCACCCCGGCGCACGGCACCCCGGCGCAGGAGCAGCCCGCCCCGGCCGCCGAGGCGCCCGCAGAGGCCTTGGTGGAGCCCGCCGTCGAGGCGGTCGCCCCGGCCCAGGAGCCGTCCGTGCCCCAGGCCGACGCCGCCGTACCGGCGCAGCCAGCCGAGGCCCCGGCCCCCGAGGCCGTCCAGCAGGCACCCGCGGAGGCGCCTGCCGCCCCCGCACCCGCGGCGGAGGTGCCCGCGCCTGCCGCTCCGGCCCCGCAGGCGGTGCCCCAGGCCGCAGCCGAGCCGCAGCAGGCGGAGGCGCAGCCCGTCCCGGTCCCGCCCGCCGACGCCCAGACGGCCCAGCCGCAGGCGCCCGAGGCCCAGGTCGGCGAGCCGCAGTCGGCCGAGGCGCAGCCCGTCGAACCCGCCGCTCCGGAGCAGGCCGCCCCCGAGCAGGCCGCCCCGGAACAGGTGGCCGCCGTCCAGGTGCCCGCCGACCCGACGGCCCACCCGGCCGAGCAGCCGGTGGCCGAGCAGGTATCCGCCGAGGCCCCGGCCACCGACGCGACGCCCGCCGACGCGACGCCCGCCGAGCCGGTCGCCGCCACCGAACCCGTAGCGGCGCCGTCCACCGTGGGCGAGCCCGCACCGTCCGCGGCGCCCGAGGCAGTGCCCGCCGCTCCCATGGCGGCGGTGGACGCGACGCCCGCCGAGGGCACGCCCGTGGCCGCGCCCGTCGAAGCGGCACCCGCCCAGGCCCCGGCCGAGGCCGCCCAGGAAGCGGTGCCGCCGACAGAGGTCCCCGCTCCCGGCACGGCCGCGCAGGAGGCACCCGTTCCCGCCCCGGCCGCCGAGGAACCGCCCGTAGCGGACCAGCCCGCACCGGAGCAGCCCGCAGCCGAGGCGCCCCAGGCCGCACCCGTCGAGGCCCCGGCCACGGAGGTCGCACCCGAAGAGGCCGCCCAGGCCGTCCCCGCCCCGGCGCCGACCGCCGAGGAGGCCCCGGTCGAGGGCGCCCCCGCCGACGCCACCCACGGAGCGCCCGCCGCCACCCCGCCCGCGGAAGCCGCCGTACCGGCAGCCCCCGCCAGCGTCGACCAGGCCACCGTCGAAGCGGCACCCGCCGCCGAAGCCCCGACGGCCGCCGCGGAGACGGCCCCGGAGACCGCCGACGCCGCCCCCCGGATTCCCGAGGCCGAGGCGCAGGCCGACGCCGCCCCCCGGATTCCCGAGGCCGAGGCGCAGGCCGCCGAGCCCACCGCCTCCGCAGCGGTGGAACCGGAGGCCCCCGTCGGTCCGCCCGCCCCGGGCTACGCCGACGACGAGCGCGAGGCGATCCTGCGGGTCATGCGGGAGCGGCGGGACATCCGCAACGGTTTCCGCAGCGACCCCATCCCGCACGAGGTGCTGCTCCGCGTCCTGGAGGCCGCGCACACGGCGCCGTCCGTGGGCCACTCCCAGCCGTGGGACTTCGTCGTCATCCGGTCCGCCGAGACGCGCCGCGCGATGCACGAGCTCGCGCAGCGCCAGCGTGACGCGTACGCCAAGTCGCTGCCCAAGGGCCGGGCGAAGCAGTTCAAGGAACTGAAGATCGAGGCCATCCTCGACACCCCGGTCAACATCGTCGTCACCGCCGACCCGACCCGGGGCGGGCGCCACACGCTCGGCCGCCACACGCAGCCGCAGATGGCCCCGTACTCCTCCGCGCTCGCGGTGGAGAACCTGTGGCTCGCCGCCCGCGCCGAGGGCCTCGGCGTCGGCTGGGTCAGCTTCTTCGACGAGCGCGAGATGGTCCGCGCCCTCGGGCTGCCCGAGCACCTCGAAGTCGTCGCGTACCTGTGCGTCGGCTACGTCGACGAGTTCCCCGAGGAGCCGGAGCTGATGCAGGCGGGCTGGTCCAAGAGGCGTCCCCTGTCGTGGGTCGTCCACGAGGAGACGTACGGCCGCCGTGCGCTGCCCGGCGAGGAGCCGCACGACCTGCTCCAGGAGACCGTCGCCAACATCCGCCCGCTGGACGCCAAGGCGCTCGGCGAGGCGTGGGAGCGGCAGAAGCGCATGACGAAGCCCGCGGGCGCGCTCGGCATGCTGGAGATCATCTCCGCGCAGCTGTGCGGCCTGTCGCGGATCTGCCCGCCGCCCATCCCGGAGCCCGCCGCCGTGGCGATCTTCGCGGGGGACCACGGGGTGCACGCCCAGGGCGTCACGGCCTGGCCGCAGGAGGTGACGGCGCAGATGGTCGCCAACTTCCTCGGCGGCGGCGCCGTCTGCAACGCGTTCGCCAACCAGGTCGGCGCCGAGGTGTGCGTCGTGGACGTCGGCGTCGCCGCCGACCTGCCCGCCACGCCCGGCCTGCTGCCCCGCAAGGTGCGCGCCGGTACGGCCGACTTCACCACCGGTCCCGCCCTCACCCGCGACGAGGTGCTCGCCGCGATCGAGGTCGGCATCGAGACGGCCCGCGACCTCGTGGCGGCCGGGAACAAGGCGATCCTGACGGGCGAGATGGGCATCGCCAACACGACGGCGTCCGCCGCGCTGATCTCCGTCTACACGGGGGTCGACCCGTCGGAGGTCACCGGCCGGGGCACGGGCATCAACGACGAGATGCACGCCCGGAAGGTCGACGTGGTGCGCCGCGCCCTCGAACTGCACCAGCCGGACCCGGCCGACCCGATCGGCGTGCTCGGCGCGGTCGGCGGCCTGGAGCACGCCGCGATGGTCGGCTTCATCCTCGGCGGCGCGTCGCTCCGTACGCCGGTGATCCTCGACGGCGTCAGCGCGGGCGCGGCGGCCCTCGTCGCGCGGGCCGTGGCCCCCGAGTCGCTCGCGGCGTGCATCGCCGGTCACCGCAGCGCCGAACCCGGCCACATGGCGGCCCTCAACAAGCTGGGCCTGCGCCCGCTGGTGGACCTGGACCTGCGTCTGGGCGAAGGCACGGGCGCGCTGCTGGCCCTGCCGCTGGTGCAGAGCGCGGCCCGCGCGATGCACGAGGTGGCGACGTTCGACTCGGCGGGCGTCACGGAGAAGTAGCGGCCACAGGCGAAGGGCCCCCGCGCGGAACACCCGTTCCGCGCGGGGCCCGCCTGCCCCCAAAGCCCCGCATCCCCCGGCCCGGCGGACCCGGCCACCGCACCACCCGCACGCGGCCGCCCCACCGCCCCGGGACATCGACCGCCCTCGCCGCCCGCCCCCTCACGCACCGCCGGGCGCCGCAGCCACCCCACCCCGGCCCTCCCGACAAGCTTCCGACGCCCCCGGCGTGACGATCGCAACGTGCCCGGCCATGAGCGGCGCGGCCCCCGCCCCGTATCGTGGTCGCCAGCGCACCGCCCCCGTCTCACCAGCCACTTCACCGTCGCAGTGGCCCCGCACCGCACCACCCGCCGAGGAGACCACACCGCCATGGTCGAGCACGCCGAGCAGCCCGCCTACCCCGTCGGACTTCGCCTCTCCGGGCGCCGTGTCGTCGTCATCGGCGGCGGACAGGTGGCCCAGCGGCGCCTCCCGGCGCTGATCGCCGCGGGCGCCGACATCACCCTCGTATCGCCCTCCGCCACGCCGTCCGTGGAGGCGATGGCCGAGGCCGGTGAGATCCGCTGGGAGCGCCGCCGCTACGAGGACGGGGACATCGCCGACGCCTGGTACGCGCTCATCGCCACCACCGACGCGGAGGCCAACGCCAGCGCGTCCGCCGAGGCCGAGCGGACCAAGACCTGGTGCGTACGGGCGGACGACGCCGAGGCCGCCACCGCCTGGACCCCGGCGACCGGCCGCATCGAAGGTGTCACCGTCGCCGTTCTCTCCGGCAACGACCCGCGCCGCTCGGCCGCCGTGCGCGACGCCATCGTGGAGGGCCTGCGCGACGGCACGCTCACCGCGCCCCAGCACCGCGACCGCGCCCCGTTCGTCGCCCTCGTCGGCGGTGGTCCCGGCGACCCGGACCTGATCACCGTGCGCGGCCGCCGGCTCCTCGCCGAGGCCGACGTGGTCATCGCGGACCGGCTGGGCCCGCGCGACCTGCTGGACGAACTGCCGCCGCACGTCGAGGTGATCGACGCGGCGAAGATCCCGTACGGCCGGTTCATGGCGCAGGAGGCGATCAACAACGCGCTGATCGAACACGCCAAGCAGGGCCGGTCGGTGGTCCGTCTCAAGGGCGGCGACCCGTTCGTCTTCGGCCGCGGCATGGAGGAGGCGCAGGCGCTCGCCGAGGCGGGCATCGCCTGCACGGTCGTGCCCGGCATCTCCAGCTCGATCTCCGTGCCGGGCGCCGCCGGCATCCCGGTCACCCACCGGGGCGTGGCGCACGAGTTCACCGTGGTCAGCGGCCATGTCGCCCCGGACGACCCGCGTTCCCTCGTGGACTGGGCGTCGCTGGCGAAGCTGCGCGGCACGCTGGTGATCCTCATGGGCGTGGACAAGATCGGCAAGATCGCCGAGGCGCTCGTCGCCCACGGCAAGGACCCGGCCACGCCCCTCGCCCTCGTCCAGGAGGGCACGACCGCCGCGCAGCGCCGCGTGGACGCCACGCTGGCCACGGTGGCGGAGACGGTACGCGCCCAGGACGTGCGCCCGCCCGCCGTCATCGTGATCGGCGACGTGGTCCACGAGGCCCCGGACAAGCACACCCGCTGACCCGCCCCACCACCCCACCACCGGACAAGGCAGCATCGCCGTGGCAGAACTCCTCACCATCGACGACCCCGACGACCCGCGTCTCCACGACTACACGGGCCTCACCGACGTGGAGCTGCGGCGCCGCCGCGAACCGGAGGAGGGCCTGTTCATCGCGGAGGGTGAGAAGGTCATCCGCCGTGCCCTCCAGGCCGGGTACGGGATGCGGTCGATGCTGCTCTCCGCGAAGTGGGTCGACGTCATGCGGGACGTCATCGACGAGGTGCGGGCGCCGGTGTACGTGGTGGACCCGGCGCTCGCCGAGCGGGTCACCGGCTACCACGTGCACCGCGGCGCGCTGGCGTCCATGCGCCGTGAGCCGCTCCCCGCCGCGCGGGACCTCCTGGCGACGGCCCGCCGCGTGGCGGTCATGGAGTCCGTGAACGACCACACCAACATCGGCACCATCTTCCGCAGCGCCGCCGCCCTCGGCATGGACGCGGTCCTGCTGTCCCCGGACTGCGCGGACCCGCTGTACCGGCGTTCGGTGAAGGTGTCGATGGGCGCGGTGTTCGCCGTGCCGTACGCCCGTCTCGACAGCTGGCCCCACGACCTGGAGGCGGTGCGGGAGGCGGGTTTCCGGCTGCTGGCGCTGACGCCCGCCGAGCAGGCGGTCCCCCTGGACGAGGTGGCCCCGCACCGCATGGAGCGGGTGGCGCTGATGCTGGGCGCCGAGGGCGAGGGCCTGTCGGCCCGGGCACTGCGCGCGGCGGACACGTGGGTGCGCATCCCGATGGCCCACGGCGTCGACTCCCTGAACGTGGGCGCCGCCGCGGCCGTGGCCTTCTACGCCGTGGCCTCGGGCCGCCCCCAGCCCTGAACGCCCTCAGCCACTCTCGGCGAGGGGCCCCGGCCGTGAACGCCCGCCGGCCCCCGGGGCCGACGGGACGCCTCAGCTCTGCAGGGCCTGCGCCCCCGCGATGCCCAGCAGCACGATGAGCGTCACGACGACGAACACGAACAGCCGCTGACGCAGCAGTCGCGGGTTGGCGGGCCGCCGCAGCCCCGACGACGTGCCCGTCCCGCTGCCCGCGCCTGTCCGGCGCGGTCCCGTACGGGGCCCCGTACGCGGTCCCGTACGCGGCCCGGTACGCGGCCCGGTCCGGGCGCCCGACGGCGAGGGCTGCCGGGGTGCCCGCGAGCCGCCCGTCCTGGACGACGACGCCGACTGCGGTCCGCGGCCACGGGGTGCGGGGGTGCCCTGCGCCCGCCCGTGCGCGGTCCGTTCGGTGTACCGCTCCGTGGGCCGGGGCCCGGGTCGACCCGGCCGCCGCCCGCCCGTGGCCCGGTCGGCGGCCCGCTCCAGCCGCTCGGCCCGCTCCGGGCGCGGTACGGCGGGGCGCGCGTCCACCGCGGGCGGGGCCATGCCGAGCCCCTGCGCCTCCCGCGCGGCGATCTCCTTGAGCCGCAGCGACAGTTGCAGCGTGCTGGGCCGCTCCTCGGGCTCCTTGGCCAGGCAGGCCCGCACCAGCGGGGCGAGCGCGTCGGGGACGCCCTGCAGCTGCGGTTCCTCGTGGACGACGCGGTACAGCATCACCTCGGAGCTGCCGTGCCCGAACGGCGAGTCGCCCATCGCCGCGTACGCCAGTGTCGCGCCCAGCGCGAACACGTCCGTCGCGGGGGTGACGGCCGCGCCGCGCACCTGCTCGGGCGCGAGGAAGCCGGGGGAGCCCACGGCCGTACCGACGTGGGTGAGGGTGGACGCGCCGGTCGCCCAGGCGATGCCGAAGTCGATGATCCGGGGGCCCTTGGGGGACAGCAGGATGTTCGACGGCTTCAGGTCGCGGTGGACGACGCCCGCCTCGTGGACGGCGACGAGACCTTCCGACAGCGCCGCGCCGATCGCGGCGACGTCGGCCGCGGGCAGCGGCCCCTCCTCGGCGATCTTGTCGTGGAGGGAGGGGCCCGGTACGTACTGCGTGGCGAACCAGGGGCGCTCGGCCTCCAGGTCGGCCGCGACGAGCCGGGCGGTGCAGCCGCCGCGGATGCGCCGCGCGGCGGACACCTCGCGCGCGAAGCGCGAACGGAACTCCTGGTCCTCGGCCAGATCCGGCCGGATCACCTTCAGGGCCACCCGCTGGCCGCGCCGGTCGGAGCCGAGGTAGACGACCCCCATACCGCCCGCGCCGAGCCGCCGATGCAGCCTGAACGAGCCGACGACACGCGGGTCCTCGCGCCGGAGCCGCATCATCGCCATGTCCGTCCCCTACCTGCCGTGGGGAGCTCCCCACCCCGCCGTCGCGGTCCTTCTGACGTCGCCCAGCTTACGTACCCGGAACCAGGTGCGCTCATAGGCCGCGCCCTCACTCCCCGATCGATTCTCGGCCGCCCCACCGGCAACTGACCGCGCCTCAGGGGCAACGGCGACCGAGGCCGCCGAACCGACGAACGATCAAGGTCCTTTGCGGATACGGCCTTTGGTGCCGGGTGCCGCGGCGTCCCGGAGGGATCCGCCCGCACGCCCCGTGAGGGACGCGCGGGGGAGGAGACTCGCCCCTCAAGGGGACCCGTACGGGACGTGAGCGATGTCACCCGGAGCCCGTACGGGCCGTGCGGGACCTGTCCGGCAGCCGCCCAGCGCCACCGGCCGCGCCCACGCTCCGCCCGGGGCTCCCTGGCCCGGGCGGGGGGTCCCCTCCGGGATGACCCGTAGGGCGGGGCGGCCGTTCTCCAACCAGGGGAGTACGTCGCCGGGTGGGCCCTCCTCCTGGAGGAGGCCCGGCAATCGGTACGCGGGCATGACGCCCGGCGTGCCCCGTTTCCCTAGGGTTGTTGTCGAGCGGCGGGTGCAGCACTCGTCCCCCGAGGTCCACACCCGCCGCCGCAGACAGACGGGAGAGGAGCCATGGCCGACACGGCACCGCGGACGATGGTCCGTACGCAGGGGCGCAAGGCGGCCTACGCGTCGCTGAGCGGCCGCCCCGGCCGCCGCCACCCCCTGGTGGCGACGGCGATGGTCCTCCCCCTCGCCACCCTCCTGGTCGTCGTCTTCGGCGGCTGGGAAGCGGTGGTGACACAGGCGTCGTCCGTGGGCGTGATGCTGGGGCGCTGAGCGGGCGCCCCGGGGCCCGGGAGAGCGGCCCGGGCCGGGGAAACATCCGGCCAACCCCGTGGGGACGGGGGTGCGGCGGACGGCAGTGGCGGGCGGCCGGCTGGGGAGCCGGTCGGCCGCCACTTCTTTCTCGGCCTCGACCAGATGAAGAAGCCCCGTCCGCGAGAGCGGACGGGGCTTCTTCATCTGTGGACGATACTGGGATTGAACCAGTGACCTCTTCCGTGTCAGGGAAGCGCTCTCCCGCTGAGCTAATCGTCCTCGGGACCACAGCGCCGTAACAGCTCGTACGGACGTGTGGGCACTGCGTGCGCGATACTGGGATTGAACCAGTGACCTCTTCCGTGTCAGGGAAGCGCTCTCCCGCTGAGCTAATCGCGCGGGAAGCCGCTGCTACCAGCGGTTTCAGTGGACGATACTGGGATTGAACCAGTGACCTCTTCCGTGTCAGGGAAGCGCTCTCCCGCTGAGCTAATCGTCCTCGGGACCACAGCGCCGTAACAGCTCGTACGGACGTGTGGGCACTGCGTGGACGATACTGGGATTGAACCAGTGACCTCTTCCGTGTCAGGGAAGCGCTCTCCCGCTGAGCTAATCGTCCTCGGGACCACAGCGCCGTAACAGCTCGTACGGACGTGTGGGCACTGCGTGCGCGATACTGGGATTGAACCAGTGACCTCTTCCGTGTCAGGGAAGCGCTCTCCCGCTGAGCTAATCGTCCTCGGGACCCCAGCGCCGTAACAGCTCGTACGGACGTGTGGGCACTGCGTGCGCGAAACTGGGATTGAACCAGTGCCCTCTTCCGTGTCAGGGAAGCGCTCTCCCGCTGAGCTAATCGTCCTCGGGACCCCAGCGCCGTAACAGCTCGTACGGACGTGTGGGCACTGCGTGCGCGAAACTGGGATTGAACCAGTGACCTCTTCCGTGTCAGGGAAGCGCTCTCCCGCTGAGCTAATCGCGCGGGAAGCCGCTGCTACCAGCGGTTTCAGTGGACGATACTGGGATTGAACCAGTGACCTCTTCCGTGTCAGGGAAGCGCTCTCCCGCTGAGCTAATCGTCCTCGGGACCACAGCGCCGTAACAGCTCGTACGGACGTGTGGGCACTGCGTGCGCGATACTGGGATTGAACCAGTGACCTCTTCCGTGTCAGGGAAGCGCTCTCCCGCTGAGCTAATCGTCCTCGGGACCACAGCGCCGTAACAGCTCGTACGGACGTGTGGGCACTGCGTGCGCGATACTGGGATTGAACCAGTGACCTCTTCCGTGTCAGGGAAGCGCTCTCCCGCTGAGCTAATCGTCCTCGGGACCACAGCGCCGTAACAGCTCGTACGGACGTGTGGGCACTGCGTGCGCGATACTGGGATTGAACCAGTGACCTCTTCCGTGTCAGGGAAGCGCTCTCCCGCTGAGCTAATCGTCCTTGGAGGTGGAGACGGGATTTGAACCCGTGTAGACGGCTTTGCAGGCCGTTGCCTCGCCTCTCGGCCACTCCACCCGGAGTGTGTGGGGGTCGGGAAGATCCCCCACGATCGAGCGGACGACGAGATTCGAACTCGCGACCCTCACCTTGGCAAGGTGATGCTCTACCAACTGAGCCACGTCCGCCTGTCGTTTCCGTTCCGCTTGCGCGTCCCGGCGACGTGTTGAACTCTAGCGGATTCCCGGGCCAGTACAAAAACGCGTTTCCGCAGCGTGCTGCGCCGCCACCTGCCGCGCCCCGCTCCCGGGCCCCCGCCACCCCGGACCGCGAGCCCCGATGACCCCGCCCCCCAGGCCCCCGACCGGCCATCCCACGGGCACCCCGGCGGAGCGGCGTGGACGCGCGGAGCCGGTCGGGGGCGAGGAGCGGCCGACAGGGGTGCGGGGCGGACTCGGGCGCGAGCCTGCCGTGGAGCCGGACGGGGGCAGGGACCGCCGGGCAGGGTGTCGGGGCGGGGCACACCCAGCGCCCCTGCTGGCCGTGGCTCACGCCCGTACCGGACCTTCCACCCCCCGTCGGCTCTGTGTGCGCACCGTCCCGCGCGGGCCCGTGGGCCTCAGCCCCCGCCGGCCCCCCTCACTGCCGGCTTGCCCGTACCCGTACCGACGGCCGCACGTCCCCGGCCCCACCGGCCGGGCCGCCTCCCCAGGGGCCCTCCAGTGCCGATCACCGACGTTGGGGCGCCGTCGGGGGCGAGGGCCGTCGCCCCCGCCCGGGCGCCCTTGCCCCCGGACCGCCCTACACTCGCATCCGTGCACGACCTCGCTCCTCTGGCTCGCTTCGGCGGGCTGCTCGCCACCGACCTGCGGGACGTCACCAGCGACCCGGAGGCCCTCGACTCCTCCGGGTTCTGGGCCGTCGCCGCCGACTTCGAGGGCCGCCTCACCTGCGCCCGCTTCGGAGACGTCCGCCCCGACCCGGTGCCCGCCCCCGTGCCCGGGCGCTGGCGCGGGCCCGGCGTGGGCGACTGGACGTCGTCGCTCGACCGCGAGGCGTACACGGCAGGGGTGCGCCGCATCCGCGAGCACATCGCGGCCGGCGAGGTCTACCAGGCGAACCTCTGCCGCGTCCTGTCCGCGCCCCTCCCGCCCGGCACGGCCGCCACCGCCGACGTGGACGGTCTCACGGCCCTGCTGGCCCGAGGCAACCCCGCCCCCTACGCAGGAACGATTCGCCTGCCCGCGCACGGCGTGGAGATAGCCACCGCGTCCCCCGAGCTGTTCCTCCGCCGCGACGGCGCCGTCATCGAGTCCGGCCCCATCAAGGGCACCGGCAGGACCGCCGAGGACCTGCTGGAGAAGGACCACGCCGAGAACGTGATGATCGTCGACCTGGTCCGCAACGACCTCGGCCGCGTCTGCGCCACCGGCAGCGTCACCGTCCCCAGGCTCTGCGCCGTCGAGGCCCACCCCGGCCTCGTCCACCTCGTCTCCACCGTGCGTGGCGAGCTCACCCCCGGCCAGGGCTGGCCCGGCCTGCTGGACGCCGCGTTCCCGCCCGGCTCCGTCACCGGCGCCCCCAAGTCCAGCGCCCTGCGGATCATCGACGCCCTGGAGACGGCGCCCCGTGGCCCGTACTGCGGCGGCATCGGCTGGGTGGACGCCGACCGCCGCACCGGCGAGCTGGCCGTCGGCATCCGCACGTTCTGGATCGACCGGCGGGAGCGGGGCGGCGTGCTGAGGTTCGGCACGGGCGCGGGCATCACCTGGGGCTCCGATCCCGAGCGGGAGTGGCAGGAGACCGAACTGAAGGCGGCGCGCCTCCTCGCGGTAGCGTCGGGCGTGTACGAGGCGAGCGGAAGGACCATCTGACGATGAAGCTGTGGGTCAACGGCGAACTGCGGGACGCGGACGCCGCGACGATCTCCGTGCTGGACCACGGCCTGACCGTGGGCGACGGCGTCTTCGAGACGCTCAAGACCGTCGACGGCAAGCCCTTCGCGCTCGACCTCCACCTCGACCGGCTCGTCCGCTCCGCGCGCGGCCTCGGCCTGCCCGACCCGGACCTGGACGAGGTGCGCCGCGCCTGCGCCGCCGTCGTCGAGGCCAACCCGGTCGCGCTCGGCCGGCTCCGCGTCACGTACACCGGCGGTGTCTCACCGCTCGGCTCCGACCGCGGCGACGCGGGCCCCAGCCTCTTCGTCGCCCTCGGCGAGGTCGCGCACCGCCCCGACACGACCGCCGTCGTCACCGTCCCCTGGACCCGCAACGAGCGCGGCGCGCTCACCGGCCTCAAGACCACGTCGTACGCGGAGAACGTCGTCGCCCTCGCCCACGCCCACCGGCAGGGCGCGTCCGAGGCGCTGTTCGCCAACACGGTCGGGCAGCTCTGCGAGGGCACCGGCTCCAACGTCTTCGTCGTCGTCGACGGCCGGGTCCACACCCCGCCGCTCGCCTCCGGCTGCCTCGCGGGCATCACCCGCCACCTCGCCATCGAGTGGACCGGCGCCCAGGAGACCGACCTCCCCATGGACGTCCTGCGCACCGCCGACGAGATCTTCCTGACGTCCACGCTCCGCGACGTCCAGGCCGTCCACCGCGTGGACGACCGCGAGCTGACCCCCGCGCCCGGCCCGGTCACCGCCAAGGCCATGCGCGTCTTCGCCGAGCGGGCCGCCCTGATGTGACCGGGTGATGGCCCGCGGCCCCGGGGTGGGTAGGTAACCGGTGATGACCACCACCCTGCGGCCGTCCGGGCCGCTCCAGCAGGCCGACGACGGCACCCGGTCGCGCTCCTACGAGGTGTGCGTCAACAGCCGCCCCGTCGGCACCGTCCGGGTCGGCACGCTCCCCGCGCCGGGAGCCCGCCCCCTCGGCACCATCAGCGGACTGCGCGTGGCCGAGGCGGACCGCGGCCGCGGCCGGGGGACCGTCGCCGCGCTCGCCGCCGAGGAGGTGCTGCGCGGCTGGCGGTGCGACCGGGTACGGATCGCCGTGCCCGCCGACGCGCCCGCGGCCCGGCGCCTCGCCACCGCCCTCGGGTACACCGAGAGCGGCCACGTTCTCGTCAAGGATTTCACCGCCCCCGCCGAGCCCGCCCCGCGGCTCCCGGCCGGTCTCGAGATCCGCCCCATGACCGGCGCCGAGGCCGCAGCCTGGATCGCCGCCGACCCGCCCCGCGCCGCCCGCCTGCCCGAAGGGCCGGCCACCGACGGCACCCGCCTGCACGTCGCCGTACGGGACGGTGTCAGGGCCGGCCACCTGTGGACCGGGTGGCGCGATCTGCCGGCCGGGGAGCGGGTGCCGTACGTGTGGGAGGTCGCCGTCGCCGAGGGCGAACGCCGCAAGGGCCACGGCCGGGCCCTGATGCGCTTCGCCGAGCAGCTCGTACGCGCCGGGGGCGGCGACCGCCTCGCCCTGCGCGTGGACCCCGGCAACGGCCCGGCCCGCGCCCTGTACGCGTCGCTCGGCTACCGGCCGCTGCTCACGGACTACGAGAAGGTCCTGTACTGACCGGGGCGGGACGGCGTCGCCGGGGCGTTCCCGGAGCGCGGGCCGGGAGCACGAGGCCGGTGTGCGGGTCCGAAGCGCGGGCCCGGAGAGCGGGTCCCGGAGCGCGGCGGTCCGGGCCGGGGATCAGTCGCCCGCGGCCAGCAGCCGGTCGGCGACCTCCTCGATACGGGCCCGCAGCCCCTCCTGGCTCTTCCCGCCGTCCAGCCGCTCGCCGCCGATGACGTACGTGGGCGTCCCGGTCACCCCGATCGCCTTGCCCTCCGCCTGGTCGGCGTCCACCGCCAGCAGGTGACGCCCGTCGATCAGGGCCGTGTCGAACTCCTCGTCGTCCAGGCCCAGTTCCCGCGCGGCCGCCAGCAGGAACACCTCGCCCTCGGCGTCCAGCTCCTCCACGCGCCCGAGCACCTCCTCCACGTACGGCCAGCCCTTGCCCTGAGCCAGGGCCTCCTCGGCGGCCTGCGCCGCGGCGTAGGCGTGCTTGTGCTTCTCCAGCGGGAAGTGGCGCAGCCGCACGTCGAGCCGGTCGCCGTAACGCTCCCGCAGGGCGCGCAGGTCCTCCAGGGCGGTCCGGCAGTCGGGGCACTGGAGCTCGCACCAGACGTCCAGGACGACGGGCCGGGCGGTGTGTTCGGTGGTGGAGTCGTTCATGGGGCCAGTCTCCCAGCCGCCCCACCGCCACCCCAACCGGGACGGCCACCGGACGCCGGTCGGTCGGCAGACCCCGGAGGCGGACCCGGAGCCGGGCCCGGACTTGTCCCCGAGACACCCCCGAGTCTTCCCGGAGATCTCCCGCCGCGCCGCGAAACCCATGGCCAGGGCACACCCCCTCGATGCAGGATGGAAGGGACGTGCACGCCCAGGGCTGGAGGACCGCATGCTTGCCGAGACGATCTGTTCCGCGGTGTCGGCGGCCGGCCTGGGCATCGCGGCGATCACCGCGTACCGCAGGCGGTTCCTCGCCGCCGCCCGCGTCGCCGCCTACGCGCTGGTGCCCCTCGGCCTCGTGCTGACCGGCGCGGTCGAGTGGCTGGCGGGCACGGCGTTCAGCCCCGCCGCGTGGGCCGGTTTCGGGCTGCTCGGCGCCTCGTGGCTGCTGTTCACCGGCACCAGGGCCGTCGAGCGGCGCAAGGGCGGGCGCGGGGAGCGCGCCACCCGCCGCGAGCGCTCCGAGCGTCGTACGGGCGCGGCGGAGCGGCCGGACGCGGTGGCCCCGGAGGCCGCCCGGCCGACGCTGGACGCGGGGCAGCGTAGTACGGGCAAGGGTGCGCCCGCCGACGACTTCAGCGAGATCGAGGCCATCCTCAAGAAGCACGGCATCTGACCGACCCACCCCTACGGGGGACACCCAAGGGTGGCGCGAGGGGTGGCGGTGGGAGGCGGGCGCGTAGCGCTCGGTCGAAGTATGCGGTGAACTGCCCCTATTTGCCGGGGCTGTTGGGTCAGGGGCGCGCCGTCCGCTGCGCCATGATCGGCCGCGAGATGCTCGATACCTCGCGGGAGCAGAACCCCGCCACCACCGAAGAACCGCGCGGCTGTCTGTTCGCGCTCTCCCAGCCACCGCTCATGATCTTCCTGACGGTGATCGGCGTCCTCCTCCTGATGGCGTCCCTGCACGACCTCTTCCTGCTGTGAGGGCCACCGTGACGAGGCTCGTGAGGGCCGCCGCCGGGGTCACCCCGCGGCCGCGTCCTTGCGCCGGGCCCGGTAGGCCGCCACATGGAGGCGGTTGCCGCAGGTCCGGCTGTCGCAGTAGCGGCGGGAGCGGTTGCGGGACAGGTCCACGAAGGCGCGGCGGCAGTCCGGGGCCTCGCAGCGGCGCAGCCGCTCGCGTTCGCCCGCCACCAGGATGAACGCGAGCGCCATGCCGCAGTCCGCGGCCAGGTGGTCGGCGACGGAGGCGCCGGGGGCGAAGTAGTGGACGTGCCAGTCGTACCCGTCGTGGTCCGTCAGCTGCGGCGTGGTGCCCGCGCCCGCCACCAGCTGGTTGATCAGCATGGCGGCCGTGCGGGCGTCCGGTGCGGCGAACACCTCGGCGAAGCGGCTCCGCACCTCCCGCACGGCCCGCAGGTCGCGGGGCCCGAGCTCGCCGACCCCGCTGACCTGGTGTCCCTCCACGAACGCGTAGAGCGACGGCACGTCCCCGAGGGTCTCGCCCCGGCCGCCCTCCGGGGCGGTGTTCATCAGGTCGACGACGGTGTCGAGGGCGATCCGGGTGTCGTGGGGGATCAGCACGCTTCCGCTCCCTGGCCTGCCGCGGGCGGGCGCCCGCCGGATTCCGTCGACTCTAGCGGCTCGGCCTCGGGCCCCCTCCGGTACGCCCGGGCGCGCGCGGACGCCCGTACCGGCGAATCCGGGCACGGGAGGACAGACAGGGGCGCGCGGTCACGGAGCGGTCATGGGCGCGCGCCACGAGCGGTCAAGGGCGCGCGGTCATGGGCGCGCGCGGCCACGGCGGGCGCCACGGGCCCGTGCGCCGGTGCGCACACGGGTACGCCGCCACCGCGACGACGCGCGATGACGGCGTACCCGTCCACCCTGTCCACCGATCCGCCGCCCGCACAGCAGGCCGAGGCCGCGGAAGGGTGTGCCGGCGCCGTCGCCCCGAGTCGGACGGCGCCGGATGGCTCCTGTGTGTCGCTCAGCTCTCCGCGAGGATGTGGGAGAGCTCGGTGTCGAGGTCGAAGTGTCGGTGTTCGGTGCCGGGCGGCACCGCCGCGTCGGTCCGCTTGAGGAACGACTCCAGGGCCCGCGCCGGGGCCTCCAGCAGCGCCTCGCCCTCCGGGGAACTGAGAGCGATGCAGACGACGCCCTGACCGTGGCTGCGGGACGGCCAGACCCTGACGTCGCCGGTGCCGGTGGGGCGGTGCAGCCCCTCGGCGAGAAGATCGCGGGCGAAGACCCACTCGACCGTCTCCTCGGCCCCGGTGTGGAAGGTGGCGTGCACGGCATACGGATCGGCCGTGTCATACCGCAGGCCCGCCGGAACAGGCAGTGAGGACTCGCTCGATACAACGAGGCGCAGGTGCAGCTCGCAGCTGACCGTGGTGTTCATAAGCGCCATGGCCTTTCGCTCAGTGTGCGCTCGGGGATTCGCACGTCGGCGAAATCGACATCCCACCTACGGTGCCGTTGTAAACCCCTCTGCCCGTTTTGAGTAGCCTTGGGTACCTCGATCGGCGGCGAGTTACCGCCGGTTATAGGTCATTTTCGGTAACCAGCCATCCGGCCGGACTTCCGGTAGGTTTGGCCTTATGCGCGCGGAGAGTGACGAGCGGGGCAGGGTCGCCCAGTCGGCGGCCGGAACGCCCGCGACGGGGGACGTGACCCATCAGACCGACCACGGAGAACGGCCGCTCGGCTCGCGGGCGCCCGACTTCGTCAAAGCCCGACGCACCCTGCACCTGAGCTGGCAGGTCGGCGTCTTCCTCATCGGCCTCGCCGTCGTCGTGATCGGCGTGATCATGCTGCCGCTGCCCGGCCCGGGCTGGTTCGTGATCTTCGCCGGCATGGCCATCTGGGCGACCGAGTTCGTCTGGGCGCAGCTCGTCCTGCGCTGGACCAAGCGCAAGGTCACCGAGGCCGCGCAGCGCGCCCTCGACCCCCGCGTCCGGCGCCGCAACATGATCCTCACCATGACCGGTCTGGTGATCGCCGGGGCGCTCGCCGCCGTGTACGTGTGGAAGTACGGCCTCGCCATGCCGTGGACGATCACCCGGTGACCCCGGCAAGCCCCCACCCTGGTCAGGGCACCCGCTGACATGCGGTAATGTTTGCGGTGCGCCCGGGCGATTAGCTCAGTGGGAGAGCGCTTCGTTCACACCGAAGAGGTCACTGGTTCGAACCCAGTATCGCCCACCACCCGGACGTAAGGCCCTGGAGACGATCTCCGGGGCCTTACGCATATCCGGCCCACTCCGCGGCAGACGTCCCCCATGGACGCGACAAGCCGCAGGGACCGCAACCGCTACAGCTTCCGCAGCTACTGGACCCTTCCCGCGCCACCGGCCGCCGTCTACGCCGCCCTGGAGCACCCCGAGCGCTACCCGCGCTGGTGGCCCCAGGTCCGCGACGCCCGCCGCGTGGACGACCGCACCATCACCCTGCGCGTCCGCTCGCTCGCCCCGTACACCCTCGCCGTCACGCTCACCGGACGCCGCCGCGACCCCGCCGCCCGCGTCCTCGAGGCCACCCTCACCGGCGACCTGGAGGGCTGGGCCCGCTGGACCCTCGCCCCCGGCAGCGGCGGCCGCACCCTCGCCCTGTACGAACAGGACGTCCACGCCCGCGCGCCCCTCCTGCGGCGCCTCGCCGTCCCCGCCCGGCCCCTCTTCCGCGCCAACCACGCCGTGATGATGCGCGCCGGACGCCGGGCCCTGGCCGCACACCTCCAAGCGGTTTGAACGAAACCCGCCAGGACCTGTATGGTTCAGTGCGTTCCCGGGCGATTAGCTCAGCGGGAGAGCGCTTCGTTCACACCGAAGAGGTCACTGGTTCGAACCCAGTATCGCCCACAGAAGAAGGCCGGTCCCTTGGCGGACCGGCCTTCGTGCGTCCCCGGCACGCGCCGCCCGCACCGCCGACGTGCCCACCACGCCGCCGAGTCGAGCCACCCGGCCGGACCCTCCCGAGAGCCCGGCCACCGCACGGCCCCCGCTCCACCGGCCGCTCAGGCCGCCGCGACCGACTGCCCCGGACGCAGCGGCCACGCCGGGTCCACCGCCTCGTCCGAACCGTTCCGCTCGAACCACGCCTGCAACCCCCGCGCCTGCGCCGCGTGCCACACCGCCTGCCGCGCGTGCAGCTCCGGGGGCGACAACTCCTCGAGCCGCGCCGCGAACCGCCGCCCCACCGCCCGTACGACCTCCAGCGCCGCCGCCGCGTCAGCCGCCGCGTCATGCGCCCCGTCCAGCGCCACCTCGTAGTGCGCGGACAGGTCCGTGAGCGTCCTGCGGCCCTTCCGGTACCGGTCCAGATGCTTGTCCAGCACCCGCGGGTCCAGCACGCACAACGACACGTTCCGCAGATACCGCCCCAGCGACGACGCCCGGTGCCGCCGCAACTCGCGGTCCAGCAGCGTCAGATCGAACGGCGCGTTCATCACCACCAGCGGCCGCCCCGCCGCGCACTGCTCCGCCAGCGCCCGGCCTATCTCGTCCATCACCGGCGCGGGCCACCGCCCGTACCGCTGAAGATGACCGTCCGTCAGGCCGTGCACCTCCGTCGCCCCGGCAGGCACCGGCACCCCCGGATTCACCAGCCACCGCGTCGTCCGGAGCCGGCCACCCTCCACGTCCTGCACCACCAGCGCCGCCGACACGATGCGGTCCCGCTCGACGTCAACTCCCGTCGTCTCCGTGTCGAATGCGGCCAGGGGTCCCTCGAACCAGCGCGCCATCCCCGAACTCCTCGCACATCACCGGCAGATGGACCGATCCCCGGCCCGAAACGGTGATACCCGGACCGTTTGCCCCGTACGCCGCCCGGTCACAACACACATGAACAGCGCGTCAAATGACGCGACCACAGCCCGGAAGGCACCAGGAGCATGGCGCTCGCCGCCCAGCCCGACCCCGGCACCCAGCACGCCCCGCCCCTCCGCGGCGCACTCGCCACCACCGCCTGCATGGAAACCCTCCAAGTCGGCTATCTGCACGCCGTGGTGGCCGCCGCCGGATGCACCCTCTCGCAGCCCTTCCCCGACAACGGCATCGACTGGCACATCAGCCACAGCGCCCCCGGCCACACCGTCGACGACGAAGTCACCATCAAGGTCCAGCTCAAGGCGACCTACCAGATCCCCCCACGACCCCCCGGCCCCGCCTTCCCGTTCACCCTCGACAACGCCCACCTCGTCAAACTCGCCCGCACCCCCGTCGCCGTCCACAAGATCCTCGTCGTCATGCTCGTCCCCCGCACCCAGGACGACTGGCTCCACGCCCGCCACGACGGCCTCGACCTGCGCCACTGCTGCTACTGGACCAACCTCGCCGGCCACCCCGTCACGGGCCGCCGCCGCACCACCGTCCGCATACCGACCACGCGCATCTTCGACGACCGAGCGCTCTGCGAGATCATGAACCGAGTAGGGGCGGGAGGCACCCCCTGATGCACCGACCGACCGGCGAACCCGCCCACACCGCCCCACCCGGCCAGCACCACATCGACGCCCGCCACATCGACCCCCGCGTCCTCGCCGCCCTCCTCCACCGCAACGGCTGGCACCGCACCGGCGGCAACCGCGGCCCCTACACCCGCTGGACCCCACCCGACCCCGGCGCCACCCCCACCAGCCTCCTCGTCCCCACCAGCCGCGCCTTCCCCGACAGCGACGACCTCCTCGCCGAAGCCCTCGCCGCACTCACCCGCACCACCACCCCCTCCGCCCGCGACATCCTCGCCGCCCTGGCCACCCCCAGCGACGAGATCCGCTGGCACCGCGCCACCGCGCCCGTCACCCACCTCCACGGCCAGACCCCCTGGGCCGCCCAGGACCAGCTGCGCACCGCCGCCCGCCAGGTCCTCCTCGCCGCCGCCCACACCCTGCACGGCCACCACGCCCTCGTCGACCACGTCCTCGTCACCACCCCGCCCGACGCCGCCCGCGCCCTCACCGCCCACGTCCCCGTCGATCCCGGCCGCCCCGTCACCGAACGCCTCCACCACGCCCTCCACGCCACCCGCGCCGCCGTCGACTACCAGCGCGCCACCGGCCGCCCCGACGCCTTCGACACCGCCGTCGCCACCGGCGCAGGACCCGAACTCACCGAAGCCCTCGTCGCCCTCGTCCACGGCACCGAAGGCGCCACCATCACCCTCGCCTGGGCCCCCGCCACCCGCGCCCCCACCGGCTGCGCCACCCGCCCCGAACCCGTCGAGTTCACCCCCGGCGACCTCCCCGCGCTCCGCCAGGCAGGCGCCCGCTACCGCCGCGCCCTGCCCTCCGTAGCCGCCCAGGTCACCGGCACGGTCGTACGCCTCCGCCGCCCCGGCCCCCACGGCCCCGGCACCGTCCGCCTGCGCGTCCTGACCGGGGCCGACGCCCCCCACCTGCGCGTCACGCTGGACGAGGACGCCTACCGCGTCGCCGTCCGGGCCCATGTCGAAGGGCTGCCCCTGCGCGTCTCCGGCCGACTGGAGAGCCGGGGCGGCCACCGCAGGCTCACCGACACCCACGACGTGGCGGTGGTCCAGGTCGACGACGCCGAGCGTGACCGGCTGCTGAAGACCCTCGACGAGGAGCGCTGACCCGGCCGCAACCGCTTCGCGAGGGGAGGGGGTGGCTCGGTACCATGCCGTATTACGCGCGCGCCCTCCCCGGGCGCACCCCCTTCAGTCAGGAGAGACCGGTGTCAGACGTCCGTGTGATCATCCAACGCGATTCCGAGCGGGAAGAGCGCGTGGTGACGACGGGCACTACGGCCGCCGACCTCTTCCCCGGCCAGCGCACCGTCGTCGCGGCCCGCGTGGACGGCGAGCTGAAGGACCTCGCGTACGAACTCAAGGACGGCGAGACCGTCGAGGGCGTCGAGATCACTTCCGAGGACGGCCTCAACATCCTGCGCCACTCCACCGCGCATGTCATGGCACAGGCCGTCCAGGAGCTCTTCCCGGAGGCCAAGCTCGGCATCGGCCCGCCGGTCAAGGACGGCTTCTACTACGACTTCGACGTCGAGAAGCCGTTCACGCCCGAGGACCTCAAGGCCATCGAGAAGAAGATGCAGGAGATCCAGAAGCGGGGCCAGAAGTTCGCCCGCCGTGTGGTCTCCGACGATGCCGCCCGCGAGGAGCTGGCGAACGAGCCGTACAAGCTGGAGCTGATCGGCCTCAAGGGGTCCGCGTCCAGCGACGACGGCGCGGACGTCGAGGTCGGCGCCGGCGAGCTGACCATCTACGACAACCTCGACGCCAAGACCGGCGAGCTGTGCTGGCGGGACCTCTGCCGGGGCCCGCACCTGCCCTCCACCCGCGCGATCCCGGCGTTCAAGCTGATGCGCAACGCCGCCGCGTACTGGCGCGGCAGCGAGAAGAACCCGATGCTCCAGCGCATCTACGGCACCGCCTGGCCGTCCAAGGACGAGCTGAAGCAGTACCTGGACTTCCTCGCCGAGGCCGAGAAGCGCGACCACCGCCGCCTCGGCTCCGAGCTGGACCTCTTCTCGATCCCCGAGCAGATCGGCTCCGGCCTCGCCGTCTTCCACCCGCGCGGCGGCATCATCCGCCGGGTCATGGAGGACTACTCGCGCAAGCGGCACGAGGAGGAGGGCTACGAGTTCGTCTACACCCCGCACGCCACCAAGGGGAAGCTCTTCGAGACCTCCGGGCACCTCGACTGGTACGCCGACGGCATGTACCCGCCCATGCAGCTCGACGAGGGCGTGGACTACTACCTGAAGCCCATGAACTGCCCGATGCACAACCTGATCTTCGACGCCCGGGGCCGCTCGTACCGCGAGCTGCCGCTGCGGCTGTTCGAGTTCGGGACCGTGTACCGGTACGAGAAGTCGGGCGTCGTCCACGGCCTGACCCGTGCCCGCGGCTTCACCCAGGACGACGCGCACATCTACTGCACCCGCGAGCAGATGGCGGAGGAGCTGGACAGGACGCTCACCTTCGTCCTGAACCTGCTGCGCGACTACGGCCTGACCGACTTCTACCTGGAGCTGTCCACCAAGGACCCGGAGAAGTTCGTCGGGTCGGACGAGGCGTGGGAGGAGGCCACCTCCGTCCTCCAGCAGGTCGCCGAGAAGCAGGGCCTGCCCCTCACCCCCGACCCGGGCGGCGCGGCCTTCTACGGACCGAAGATCTCCGTCCAGGCCCGTGACGCCATCGGCCGCACCTGGCAGATGTCCACCATCCAGCTCGACTTCAACCTCCCCGAGCGGTTTAACCTGGAGTACACGGCCGCCGACGGCACCAAGCAGCGCCCGGTCATGATCCACCGCGCGCTGTTCGGCTCGATCGAGCGGTTCTTCGCGGTCCTGCTGGAGCACTACGCGGGCGCCATGCCGCCGTGGCTGGCCCCGGTCCAGGCGGTCGGCATCCCGGTCGGGGACGCCCACGTCGAGTACCTCCAGGCCTTCGCCGCCGACGCGAGGAAGAAGGGCCTGCGGATCGAGGTGGACGCCTCCTCGGACCGTATGCAGAAGAAGATCCGCAACCACCAGAAGCTGAAGGTCCCGTTCATGATCATCGTCGGTGACGACGACATGAACGCGGGCACGGTCTCCTTCCGCTACCGCGACGGCTCGCAGGAGAACGGCATCCCCCGTGACCAGGCCATCGCGAAGCTGGCCGAGGTCGTGGAGTCACGCGTACAGGTGTGATCCGTCGAAGCAGGGGCGGTACCCGGCCGGGTACCGCCCCTCCGCGTTTCCGGGGGCCGCCGTGGTCCTATGCTGAGCCGCATGACGAATGAGCCCGAGCAGCAGATCGGAGTCGGGACGCCGGACGCGTTCCAGCGCCTGTGGACGCCCCACCGGATGGCGTACATCCAGGGGGAGAACAAGCCCACCGGCTCGGGGGCCGACGACGGCTGCCCGTTCTGCTCGATCCCGTCCAAGTCGGACGAGGACGGGCTGATCGTCGCCCGGGGCGAGAGCGTCTACGCGGTGCTGAACCTGTACCCGTACAACGGCGGCCACCTGATGATCGTCCCGTTCCGGCACGTCGCCGACTACACGGACCTCGACGCGGCCGAGACGGTGGAGCTGGCCGAGTTCACCAAGCGGGCGATGAGGGCCTTGCGCCAGGCTTCCGGAGCGCACGGCTTCAACATCGGGATGAACCAGGGCGAGGCCGCGGGTGCCGGTATCGCCGCCCACCTCCACCAGCACATCGTCCCCCGCTGGGGCGGCGACACGAACTTCATGCCGGTGATCGCGAAGACCAAGGTCCTGCCCCAGCTCCTCGCCGACACCCGCCGCATGCTCGCCGACGCCTGGCCCGCGGCCTGATCGGGCCGACCGGCTGACCGGTCGGGCTCCCGGCCAGGTCCGCCGGTCACGCGTCGTACACGTCGGCCTTCTTCGGCGCCGGGTCGGCCGTGAAGTCGCTGCCCGCGATGGCGGTCGTGTCCACGCCGTGCTCGTCGAGCATCTTGACGGTCGCGGCGTGCACGGCGCGCATCACCGGCGTGGACGCGCGGATGACGTCGTCGGCCATGAAGCGGTGCTTCCACGGGGCGTCGGCCCAGGCGTGGCGCAGGCCGAACGGCTCGGGCAGGACGAGCTTGCCGCCGAGGAAGTCGAGGACCGGCGGGAACCAGGTGAGCGGGGCGCGGACGGCGAGGCGTACGACCTCGTTGGTCTCCACGAGGGGGAGTTTGATCTCGCGGGTCTCCCAGAACCGTACGGTCTTGGAGACTTCCTTGGTCTTCGCGGCGGGCTTGGTGGTGAACAGGCCGTGGACGGGGCCGAGGGCGTGGCCCGAGACCTCGATGCGGAGGGTGTGCAGCAGGGCCGTGACGGTGACCAGCATCGTGAGGACGAGCTGGCCGTCCCAGAGGACGAACTGCACGCCGAGGTAGTGGCGGTTGCCCTTGCCGAACTGGTTCTCGTTGCAGATGCGCTGGATCTCGTGCGGCTTCACCTGGAAGTGGACGACGTCCTCGCCCTCGGGGCGGGCGACCTCCTTGGCGCCGTCGCCGACGGGGACGACGATCCAGTGGTTGACGGAGGGGGTGGGGAAGCCGCTCTTGAGGGTGCCGCGTTCGAGGAGCTTGAGCTGGTCGTGGATGGGGCGTATGACGTCCCAGGTGCGGAAGGCGTGGATCTCCTTGCCGTCGCGGGGCTTGAGCTCCTGCGCGAGGTGCCAGCCGCCCCAGCGGGTGCCCATGCCGAGTATGCCGCGTGGTCCGGCGTAGAAGACGACGTTGGAGCGCTGTTCGGCGGTGAGCTTCTCCAGGGACTGGCGGAGCTCCTCCGCGGCGGTCTCGCCGGGGTTCTGGGGGACGGCTTCGGGGATCTTGGCGGCGACGCCGCCTCCGCTGAGGAGGCCCTCCCAGCGGGCGCGGAGGTCCTTGGCGGTGGTCTCGCAAACGTGCTTGGCGAGGAACCAGCCGACGACCGGCGCGATGATCATGGCGCGGAGGTAGAGGAACAAAAAGCCGTCGAACGGCAGCTTGACCAGGACGAGCGCGGCGAGGATGCCGAAGCCGACGAGGAGTGCCGTGCCGGCCGTTCCGGCGCGCTTGTTGGCGGCTCCGGCGAGGGTGCGGCGGATCTGGAAGACGATCAGCCAGAGGAGCAGTCCCGGGAGGAAGGCGACACCGCAGAGCAGGGTGATGAGGGTGAGGCGGAGGTCGCGCTGCTTGCGGATGCGGTTGGCGGCGAGGCAGTGCTCGACGACCGGCTGGGGGTCGGTGCCGAAGGACTGGATGACGGGTTTGCGGCCGCCGCCGAGCATGCGGACGACGACGGCGCGGGAGAACGCCTCGCCGAGGTTGGGCTCGAAGAGGGAGAACTTCCCCTTCTTGACGGTGGATTCGTACCACTGGTTGTTGGCCTTGAGGATGTCCTCGACCGGACTGTCGCGGTACGCGGCGGAGGCCAGGGCGTTCGTGGCCACCGTCTGTCCGGACGAGCCCTGGAGCGGGACCTGTGCCCCGGGACCGAAACTGTCCATCGTGTCTTCCGCCCCCATCGACGCATGTGCCGCAGCCGTTGTACCCGCTCTGCGGCCTTCCCAACTGGGCGCAGGCGCACACCTGCTGAGCTGGGCTCACCAGCCTATCGGGGAGTGAGGGCGCGCGTCAGGGCGTCGGGGAAGCCGTGGGGGCCGCCCGCCGCGAGGCGGGCGGCCGGGGCGGTGGGGCCGGTGGTCAGCGGCCGGACGTGGGCTGGTTCTCCTTGCGGACCTTGTCCGCGATGTGGGGCGGCATCGGCTCGTGCCGTACGAATGTGCGGCTGAAGCGGCCGGTGCCGTGGGAGAGGGAGCGGAGATCGACGGCGTACCGGTCGATCTCGATTTCGGGGACGTCGGCGCGGACGAGGGTGCGTCCCGGTCCTGCCTGGTCGGTGCCGACGACGCGGCCGCGGCGTCCGGAGAGGTCGCTCATGACCGGGCCGACGTACTCGTCGGGGACGAGGACCTGGACTTCGGCGACGGGCTCCAGGAGGCTGACCGGCGCGTTGGCGGCGGCTTCGCGCAGGGCCAGGGCTCCGGCGGTCTGGAAGGCGGCGTCGGAGGAGTCCACGGAGTGGGCCTTGCCGTCGACCAGGGTGACGCGGATGTCCACGAGGGGGTTGCCCGCGGCGACGCCGCGGGCGGCCTGCGCGCGGACGCCCTTCTCGACGGACGGGATGAACTGGCGGGGTACGGCTCCGCCGACGACCTTGTCCACGAACTCGATGCCCGAGCCGGGCGGCAGGGGTTCGACCTGGATGTCGCAGATGGCGAACTGGCCGTGGCCGCCGGACTGCTTGACGTGGCGGCCGCGGGCGGTGGCGGGCGCGGCGAAGGTCTCGCGGAGGGCGACCTTGTGGGGTATGGCGTCGACCTGGACGCCGTAGCGGCTGCGGAGTCGTTCGAGGGCGACGTCCCTGTGGGCTTCGCCGAGGCACCACAGGACGACCTGGTGGGTGTCCTGGTTCTGCTCCAGGCGCATGGTGGGGTCCTCGGCGGCGAGCCGGGCCAGGCCCTGGGAGAGCTTGTCCTCGTCGGCCTTGCTGCGGGCCTCGATGGCGAGGGGGAGCAGCGGGTCGGGCATGCTCCACGGGGCGATGAGGAGCGGGTCGTCCTTGGCGGAGAGCGTGTCGCCGGTCTCGGCATGGGAGAGTTTGGCGACGCAGGCGAGGTCCCCGGCGACGCAGTGGTTCATCTGCCGCTGCTGCTTGCCGAAGGGGGCGAAGAGGGCGCCGACCCGTTCGTCCACGTCGTGGTCCTCGTGGCCGCGGTCGGCGAGGCCGTGTCCGGAGACGTGGACGGTGTCGTCGGGGCGGAGGGTGCCGGAGAAGACACGTACGAGGGAGATCCTGCCGACGTACGGGTCGGACGCGGTCTTGACCACCTCGGCGGCGAGGGGGCCTTCGGGGTCGCAGGTGAGGGCGGGGCGGGGGGTGCCATGGGGGGTGGTGACCTCGGGGACGGGGCGTTCCAGGGGGGTGGGGAAGCCGCGGGTGACGAGGTCGAGCAGTTCGACCGTGCCGAGGCCCTGGCTGCCGCCGGGGGCGGCGGGGGCGGCGGCGAGAACGGGGTGGAAGGTGCCGCGGGCGACGGCCTTCTCCAGGTCCGCGACGAGGGTCTTGAGGTCGATGTCCTCGCCGCCGAGGTAGCGGTCCATGAGGGTCTCGTCCTCGCTCTCGGCGATGATGCCTTCGATCAGGCGGTTGCGGGCCTCTTCGATGAGCGGGGCCTGGGTGTCGTCCGGCTCCTTCTCCTTTCGTTCACCGGTGGAGTAGTCGAAGATCTTGCGGGTGAGGAGGCCGACGAGGCCGGTGGCGGGGGCGTGTCCGTCGGGGCTCTCGGGGCCGAGGACGGGCAGGTAGAGGGGGAGGACGGCGTCGGGGTCGTCGCCGCCGAAGATCTCGCCGCAGACGCGGGTGAGCCGCTCGAAGTCGGTGCGCGCGGTGTCGAGGTGGGTGACGACGATGGCGCGGGGCATGCCGACGGCGGCGCACTCCTCCCAGATCAGACGGGTGGAGCCGGGGACGGCGTCGGCCTCCTGTGCGGCGGAGACGACGAAGAGGGCGGCGTCGGCGGCGCGCAGTCCGGCGCGGAGCTCGCCCGTGAAGTCGGCGTAGCCGGGGGCGTCCAGAAGGTTGATCTTGCAGCCGCCCCATTCGAGGGGGACGAGGGAGAGCTGCACGGACCGCTGCTGCCGGTGTTCGATCTCGTCGTGGTCGGAGAGGGTGGTGCCGTCCTCGACGCGCCCGGCCCGGTTGACGGCGCCCGCGGTGAGCGCGAGGGCCTCGACGAGGGTGGTCTTGCCCGATCCGCTGTGGCCGACCAGCACGACGTTCCTGATGGATGAGGGCTGGTCGGCCGTCGCCGCCCTGCCGGCGGCTCCGATGCGGGTGTTCGCCTTGTCGCCCATGGTTCTTCCTCCCGGTCGCTGGTGGACGGTGAGGTGGGGGGCGCGGGCGCGGGGGAGCGGGGGGTCGTGCGGGGCGGTGGCTCCGGCCCCGTCGGGTGGGCTCCGAAGGTGCCCGCGGTCGTCCTTCGAGCTTTCCACTGTGTGGGTGCGGCGTCCATACGTCCGGCATCCGCCGACGTCGGAGGGGGTCGTGCGGGTGCCCGGGGGTGGCGAGGGGCCGTGCGTGGCTACGATGGGCCAGCCGGTGGCCGAAGGGGCCGTCGGCACCACCGACCCCTCGGGAAGGCCATGCTGAACAAGTACGCGCGTGCATTCTTCACGCGTGTTCTCACACCGTTCGCCGCGTTTCTGCTCCGCCGCGGGGTGAGCCCCGACGCGGTGACGCTCGTCGGGACCGCGGGTGTCGTGGCGGGCGCGCTGGTCTTCTTTCCGCGCGGGGAGTTCTTCTGGGGCACGATCGTGATCACGCTGTTCGTGTTCTCCGACCTCGTCGACGGCAACATGGCACGTCAGGCGGGGGTCTCCAGTCGCTGGGGCGCCTTCCTCGACTCGACGCTGGACCGGGTCGCGGACGGGGCGATCTTCGGCGGGTTCGCACTGTGGTACGCGGGCGGCGGCGACGACAACGTGCTGTGCGCGGTGTCGATCTTCTGTCTGGCGAGCGGCCAGGTCGTGTCCTACACCAAGGCGCGGGGCGAGTCGATCGGGCTGCCCGTCGCGGTGAACGGCCTCGTGGAGCGCGCGGAGCGGCTGGTCGTGTCGCTGGTCGCGGCGGGCCTGGCGGGGATGCACACGTTCGGGGTGCCGGGTGTGCAGGTGCTGCTGCCGGTGGCGCTGTGGGTGGTGGCCGTGGGCAGCACGGTGACGCTGGGGCAGCGGGTGGTGACGGTACGGCGTGAGGCGGCGGAGGCCGACGCGGCGTCCGGCGGGGGTACACCGAGGGGGAGCGAGGCCACGTCATGAGCGCGGGTGAACGGCTGACGGACGCCCTGTACGGGCTGGGCTGGGCGACGGTGAGGAAGCTGCCGGAGCCGGTCGCCGCGGGGCTGGGCCGAAGGATCGCCGACACGGCGTGGAAGCGGCGCGGGCAGGGTGTGCTGCGGCTCGAGGCGAACCTGGCGCGGGTCGTGCCGGGCGCCTCGCCGGAGCGGCTGGCGGAACTGTCGCGCGCGGGGATGCGCTCGTACATGCGCTACTGGATGGAGTCGTTCCGGCTGCCGTCGTGGAGCGCGGAGCGGGTGGGCCGGTCCGTGGACATCAAGGACCTGCACCACCTGACGGACGGCCTGGCCGCCGGGAAGGGCGTGGTGCTGGCGCTGCCGCACCTGGCCAACTGGGACCTCGCCGGGGTGTGGGCCACGCGGGTGCTGGGCGTGCCGTTCACGACGGTCGCCGAGCGGCTGAAGCCGGAGTCGCTGTACGACCGGTTCGTGGCGTACCGCGAGTCGCTCGGCATGGAGGTGCTGCCGCACACGGGCGGCGCCGCGTTCGGGGCGCTGGCGCGGCGGCTGCGTGCGGGCGGCCTGGTGTGCCTGGTCGCGGACCGTGACCTTTCGGCCTCCGGGGTCGAGGTGGACTTCTTCGGGGAGCGGGCGCGGATGCCCGCCGGTCCGGCGCTGCTGGCGCAGCACACCGGGGCGCTGCTGCTGTCGGCGACGCTCTGGTACGAGGACGAGACGACGATGAGCGGCCGGGTGTACCCGCCGGTCGGGGTGCCGGAGACAGGCACGCGGGCGGAGAAGACGTCCTCGATGACGCAGGCGCTGGCGGACGCCTTCGCCGACGGAATCGCCGAGCACCCGGAGGACTGGCACATGCTGCAGCGGCTGTGGACGGCCGACCTGGACCCCGCGAAGGGGCCGAAGTGAGGATCGGCATCGTCTGCCCGTACTCCTGGGACGTGCCCGGAGGCGTCCAGTTCCATATCCGCGACCTGGCGGAGCACCTGATCCGGCTGGGCCACCATGTGTCGGTGCTGGCGCCCGCGGACGACGGGACGCCGCTGCCGCCGTACGTCGTGTCGGCGGGACGGGCCGTTCCCGTGCCGTACAACGGGTCGGTGGCGCGGCTGAACTTCGGGTTCCTGTCGGCGGCGCGGGTGCGGCGGTGGCTGCACGACGGCACGTTCGACGTGATCCACATCCATGAGCCCGCGTCCCCGTCGGTGGGCCTGCTCGCCTGCTGGGCGGCGCAGGGCCCGATCGTGGCGACGTTCCACACGTCGAACCCCAGGTCGCGGGCGATGATCGCGGCGTACCCGATCCTCCAGCCCGCGCTGGAGAAGATCAGCGCGCGCATCGCGGTGAGCGAGTACGCGCGGCGGACGCTGGTGGAGCACCTGGGCGGCGACGCGGTGGTCATCCCCAACGGCGTGGACGTGGACTTCTTCGCGCGGGCCGAGCCGAAGGCGGCGTGGCAGGGGCAGACGCTGGGGTTCATCGGCCGGATCGACGAGCCGCGCAAGGGCCTGCCGGTGCTGATGCGGGCCCTGCCGAAGATCCTCAAGGCCCGGCCCGAGGCGAGGCTGCTGGTCGCGGGGCGCGGCGACGAGGAGGAGGCCGTCGCGTCGCTGCCGGCGGAGATGCGGCAGCGCGTCGAGTTCCTCGGGATGGTCAGCGACGAGGACAAGGCGCGGCTGCTGCGCAGCGTGGACGTGTACGTGGCGCCCAACACGGGCGGCGAGAGCTTCGGGATCATCCTGGTGGAGGCGCTGTCGGCGGGCGCCCCGGTCCTCGCCAGCGACCTGGACGCGTTCGCGCAGGTACTGGACCAGGGCGCGGCAGGGGACCTGTTCGCCAACGAGGACGCGGACGCCCTCGCCGACGCGGCGATCCGGCTGCTCGGCGACGAGGAGAGGCGGGCCGGGCTGCGCGCGCGGGGCAGCGCCCATGTGCGGCGGTTCGACTGGTCGACGGTGGGCGCGGACATCCTGGCGGTGTACGAGACGGTGACGGACGGCGCGGCGTCGGTCGCGACGGACGAGCGGACGACGGGGCTGCTGGCCCGGTGGGGGCTGGGGCGCGACTGAGGGGGTTCGCCGATGGCGGGGCGTGTTTCGGTACGGCGGCTGGATCTGGGGTACTTCGTCCGGCCCGCGGAGGAGGCCGGTACGCCCTGGCCGCGTGTGGAGCCCGTGCTCGCCTACCTGGTACGGCACGAGGCGGGGCTGCTGCTGTTCGACACGGGCGTCGGGGGCGGTGACCCCGAGGCGGAGGCCCACTACCGGCCGCGCCGCCGGGACCTGCGGGAGGCGCTGGCGGCGGCCGGGGCGGAGCCGGGCGACATCGCCCTGGTGGTCAACTGCCATCTGCACTTCGACCACTGCGGCGGCAACCCGCTGCTGGCGGGCCGGACCGTCCTCGTACAGCGGCGGGAGCTGGCGGCCGCGCGCGCGGGCGGGTACACGATCGACGCGCTGGTGGACTTCCCCGGAGCGCGGTACGAGGAACTGGACGGCGAGGCGGAGGTGTGGCCGGGCGTCCATGTCGTGCCGACGCCCGGGCACACGGACGGGCACCAGTCGCTGGTCGTGTCCGGGCCGGACGGGGTGACGGTGCTGGCGGGCCAGGCGTACGACTTCGCCTCGGAGTTCGGGTCCGACGAGATGGCCCGGCGGGCGGCGCTGGACCCGGCGGGCGCCCGGGGCGGTGCCGGGGGTGGCTCGGGCGCCGGGGGCGGTGCGGGCGGTGCCGGGGGTGGCTCGGGCGCCGGGGGCGGTGCGGGCGGTGCCGGGGGTGGCTCGGGCGCCGGGGGCGGTGCGGGCGGTGCCGGGGGTGGCTCGGGGTGCGGCTCCGCAGCCGTGCCGTACCGGCCCTGGCTGGACCGGCTGGCCGGCTTCGGGCCCCGCCGGGTGGTGTTCGCGCACGACCGGTCCGTGTGGGAGGGCGCCATGCCCGCGGGCGGGGGAGCGGCCGGGGCGTCCCGGTAGCCTTTGCGCCCGTGACCGAAACGCTGATCTGGATCGCCGTCGCCCTGTTCGCGATCGGCCTGTACCTGAGCTGGACCGCGGGGCGGCTCGACCGGCTGCACGCCCGCATCGACGCCGCGCGCGCCGCGCTCGACGCGCAGCTGCTGCGGCGCGCCTCGGTCGCCCAGGAGCTGGCCACGTCGGGCATCCTCGACCCGGCGGCGTCCATCGTGCTCTACCAGGCCGCGCACGCCGCGCGGCAGGCCGAGGAGGAGCACCGGGAGGTCGCCGAGAGCGAGCTGAGCCAGGCGCTGCGGGCCGTGTTCGGCGAGCCGGAGCAGATGGAGGCCGTACGGGCGGTGCCCGGCGGGGAGGAGGCGGCCGGTGAGCTGGCCGCCGCGGTGCGCCGGGTGCCGATGGCGCGGCGCTTCCACAACGACGCGGTGCGGGCGGCACGGGCACTGCGGCGGCACCGGAAGGTGCGGTGGTTCCGGCTGGCGGGGCACGCGCCGTTCCCGATGGCGTTCGAGATGGACGACGAGCCGCCGGTCGCCCTCGCGGACCGGCCCGCCTGACACCACGGGCCACAGCCGTCGGATCGGCGCGCCCGACATCCGCCACCGCCAGCCTCGGCCCTGCGACACCCACCACCGGCCACGGCCCTAGGACCGGCGTGCCCTGACAACCACCACCGGCCACGGCCCTCGGACCGGCCCGCCGGACACCCGCCACCAGCCACAGCCGATATCCGGCCACTCCAAAACGAGCCACCGGCTCCTCATTGGCCCTTGCAGTGGACTGGTCGGCGCGTGTTTGCTGCCTGTGTTGTCCCCGGGTCGTCGTACCCGCCCCGTTTCTCCATGTGAGGTCTGACGTGTCCACCACGCCCACCACCACCCCGCAGTCCCCCGAGACCGGCACCGCGCGCGTGAAGCGCGGCATGGCCGAGCAGCTCAAGGGCGGCGTGATCATGGACGTCGTCACGCCGGAGCAGGCGAAGATCGCCGAGGACGCCGGCGCCGTCGCGGTCATGGCCCTGGAGCGGGTCCCCGCCGACATCCGCAAGGACGGCGGCGTGGCCCGCATGTCCGACCCGGACATGATCGAGGGCATCATCGACGCCGTCTCGATCCCGGTCATGGCCAAGTCCCGCATCGGCCACTTCGTCGAGGCGCAGGTCCTCCAGTCCCTCGGCGTGGACTACATCGACGAGTCCGAGGTCCTCACCCCGGCCGACGAGGTCAACCACTCCGACAAGTGGGCCTTCACCACCCCCTTCGTGTGCGGCGCCACCAACCTGGGCGAGGCCCTGCGCCGCATCGCCGAGGGCGCGGCCATGATCCGCTCCAAGGGCGAGGCCGGAACCGGTAACGTCGTCGAGGCCGTCCGCCACCTGCGCCAGATCAAGAACGAGATCGCCAGGCTGCGCGGCTACGACAACAACGAGCTGTACGCCGCCGCCAAGGAGCTGCGCGCCCCGTACGAGCTGGTCAAGGAGGTCGCCGAGCTCGGCAAGCTGCCGGTCGTGCTGTTCTCCGCCGGTGGTGTCGCCACCCCGGCCGACGCCGCGCTGATGCGCCAGCTCGGCGCCGAGGGCGTCTTCGTCGGCTCCGGCATCTTCAAGTCCGGCGACCCGGCCAAGCGCGCCGCCGCCATCGTGAAGGCCACCACCTTCTACGACGACCCGAAGATCATCGCGGACGCCTCCCGCAACCTGGGCGAGGCCATGGTCGGCATCAACTGCGACACCCTGCCCGAGGCCGAGCGCTACGCGAACCGGGGCTGGTAACACCCATGAGCAGCACCCCCGTCATCGGCGTCCTGGCCCTCCAGGGCGACGTACGGGAGCACCTGATCGCCCTGGCCGCGGCGGACGCCGTGGCCAGGCCGGTCCGGCGCCCCGAGGAGCTCGCCGAGGTGGACGGCCTGGTCATCCCGGGCGGCGAGTCCACCACGATCTCCAAGCTGGCGAACCTGTTCGGCATGATGGAGCCGCTGCGCGAGCGCGTCGCCGCCGGGCTGCCGGTCTACGGCACCTGCGCCGGCCTGATCATGCTCGCCGACAAGATCCTCGACCCGCGGTCGGGCCAGGAGACCCTGGGCGGCATCGACATGATCGTCCGCCGCAACGCCTTCGGGCGGCAGAACGAGTCCTTCGAGGCCCGCGTCGATGTCACCGGCGTCGAGGGCGGCCCCGTGGAGGGCGTCTTCATCCGCGCCCCGTGGGTCGAGTCGGTCGGCGCGTCCGCCGAGGTCCTCGCCGAGTACGACGGCCACATCGTCGCCGTACGGCAGGGCAACGCGCTCGCCACGTCCTTCCACCCGGAACTGACCGGTGACCACCGGGTGCACGCCCTCTTCGTCGAGATGGTGCGCGCCGTGGCCGCATGAGATCCCGGTAGGATCTCTGGGGTTCGTTCTGAATTTGGTTACGCGAAGGAGACAGGCAGATGTCCGGCCACTCTAAATGGGCTACGACGAAGCACAAGAAGGCCGTGATCGACGCCAAGCGCGGCAAGCTCTTCGCGAAGCTGATCAAGAACATCGAGGTCGCCGCCCGCACCGGCGGCGGTGACCCCGATGGCAATCCGACGCTCTACGACGCCATTCAGAAGGCCAAGAAGCAGTCGGTTCCGAACAAGAACATCGACTCCGCGGTCAAGCGCGGCTCCGGCCAGGAGGCCGGCGGCGCCGACTACGAGACGATCATGTACGAGGGCTACGGCCCGAACGGTGTCGCGGTGCTCATCGAGTGCCTCACCGACAACCGCAACCGCGCCGCCTCCGACGTGCGCGTCGCCATGACCCGCAACGGCGGCTCGATGGCCGACCCGGGCTCCGTCTCGTACCTCTTCAACCGCAAGGGCGTCGTCATCGTCCCCAAGGGCGACCTGACCGAGGACGACGTGCTCGGCGCGGTCCTCGACGCCGGCGCGGAGGAGGTGAACGACCTCGGCGAGACCTTCGAGGTGATCAGCGAGGCCACCGACCTGGTCGCGGTCCGCACCGCCCTCCAGGAGGCCGGCATCGACTACGAGTCGGCCGAGGCCAGCTTCGTCCCGACCATGCAGGTCGAACTGGACGAGGAAGGCGCCCGCAAGATCTTCAAGCTGATCGACGCGCTGGAGGACAGCGACGACGTGCAGAACGTCTTCGCCAACTTCGACGTCTCCGACGACGTCATGGCGAAGGTGGACGCCTGACCGGCGTGATCCGCGCCAGGTCCGGCGCGGGGCACGCCTGATCCCCGGCACGTCACGCCCGGTCACGGGCGGGGCACGCCCGATCCACGGCGGCACCGCCCGAGGCGGCACCACCGACAGAACGCGCCGACGGGCCGACGGGACACCCCCGTCGGCCCGTCGCGTTGTCAGTCCCAGCCGATAGCCTGCGGCAACATGGGGAATCGCCCGGCCGCGGCCGGGGGAGGACGAAGGAGGCCGCGTGCGCGTGCTAGGGGTGGACCCGGGGCTGACCCGGTGCGGGATCGGCGTCGTCGAGGGGGTCGCGGGGCGCCCGCTGGCCATGCTCGGCGTCGGCGTCGTCCGCACACCCGCCGACGCCGACATCGGCCACCGCCTCGTCGCCATCGAGCGCGGAATGGAGGAGTGGCTGGACGAGCACCGGCCCGAACTGGTCGCCGTGGAGCGCGTCTTCAGCCAGCACAACGTACGCACGGTGATGGGCACCGCCCAGGCCAGCGCCGTCGCCATGCTGTGCGCGTCCCGCCGCGGCATCCCCGTCGCCCTCCACACGCCCAGCGAGGTCAAGGCCGCCGTCACCGGCAGCGGCCGCGCCGACAAGGCGCAGGTCGGCGCCATGGTCACCCGTATCCTCCGGCTCGCCGCGCCGCCCAGGCCCGCCGACGCCGCCGACGCCCTCGCCCTCGCCATCTGCCACATCTGGCGCGCCCCCGCGCACAACCGCCTCCAGCAGGCGGTCGCCCAGCACGCGTTGAAAGGCCGAACCGCATGATCGCCTTCGTGACCGGCCCGGTCGCCGCCCTCGCCCCGACCACCGCAGTCATCGAGGTCGGCGGCGTCGGCATGGCCGTCCAGTGCACACCGAACACCCTGTCCACCCTGAGGATCGGTCAGGAGGCCCGCCTCCACACGTCGTTGGTCGTCCGCGAGGACTCCCTCACGCTGTACGGCTTCGCCGACGACGACGAGCGGCAGGTGTTCGAACTGCTCCAGACCGCCAGCGGCGTCGGCCCCCGCCTCGCGCAGGCCATGCTCGCCGTCCACACCCCCGACGCGCTGCGCGCCGCCGTCGCCTCGGGTGACGAGAAGGCCCTCACGGCCGTGCCCGGCATCGGCAAGAAGGGCGCGCAGAAACTGCTGTTGGAGCTGAGGGACCGGCTCGGCGCCCCGCTCGGCACGACGGCCCGGCCCGCCACCGCCGCACCCGGCTGGCGCGACCAGCTCCACGCCGCGCTCGTCGGCCTCGGCTACGCCGCCCGCGAAGCCGACGACGCCGTCACCGCCGTCACCCCGCACGCTGAGGCCGCCGACGGCGAACCGCAGATCGGCGCCCTGCTGAAGGCTGCCCTCCAGACCCTCAACCGCGCCCGCTAGCCTCCGCCGGACCCGGACCCGGACCGCGCCCGCCCGGCCAGGCCCCGCCAGGCCCCCACCACCCCACGAGGAGACGTGCAGTGAACTGGGACGAGACGACCGACGAGACCGCCCCCGAGCGGCCCGTCGGCCCCGCCGCGGACCGGCTGGTGGGGTCTGCCGCCGACGGCGACGACCAGGCCGTCGAGGCCGCCCTGCGGCCCAAGGACCTGGACGAGTTCATCGGCCAGGAGAAGGTCCGCGAACAGCTCGACCTCGTCCTCAAGGCCGCCCGCGCCCGAGGCGCCACCGCCGATCACGTCCTGCTGTCCGGCGCGCCCGGCCTCGGCAAGACCACCCTCTCCATGATCATCGCGGCGGAGATGAGCGCCCCCATCCGCATCACCTCCGGCCCCGCCATCCAGCACGCCGGTGACCTCGCCGCGATCCTCTCCTCCCTCCAGGAGGGCGAGGTCCTCTTCCTCGACGAGATCCACCGCATGTCCCGTCCCGCCGAGGAGATGCTGTACATGGCGATGGAGGACTTCCGCGTCGACGTGATCGTCGGCAAGGGCCCCGGCGCCACCGCCATCCCGCTCGAACTGCCGCCGTTCACCCTCGTCGGCGCCACCACCCGGGCCGGACTCCTCCCCCCGCCGCTGCGCGACCGCTTCGGCTTCACCGGGCACATGGAGTTCTACGCCCCCGCCGAGCTGGAGCGTGTCGTCCACCGCTCCGCCCGTCTCCTCGACGTGGAGATCGACACCGAGGGCGCCGCCGAGATCGCCGGCCGCTCCCGCGGCACCCCCCGCATCGCCAACCGGCTCCTGCGCCGCGTCCGCGACTACGCGCAGGTCAGAGCCGACGGGATCATCACCCGCGAGATCGCCGCGACCGCGCTCGCCGTGTACGAGGTCGATGCCCGCGGCCTGGACCGGCTCGACCGCGCCGTGCTGGAGGCCCTGCTGAAGCTGTTCGGCGGCGGCCCCGTCGGCCTGTCCACGCTCGCCGTGGCCGTCGGGGAGGAGCGGGAGACCGTCGAGGAGGTCGCCGAACCGTTTCTCGTACGGGAGGGACTGCTCGCCCGGACACCCAGGGGACGCGTCGCCACCCCGGCCGCCTGGGCGCACCTCGGACTCGTACCGCCGCAGGCCGCGGGCCCTGCGACGGGGCAACCGGGGCTGTTCGACGCGTGACGGCGCGGACACGCCGCGCGTGACGGCGCGGAGACTCGCCGGGTCAGGAACCACGGTGCGATGCTGGGCGTTGTTCCATCGATGCGGACTCGCCTAGACTCCGCCGATGCCGCCCTTTCAGGTCGGCGTGCCCACCCCCGTAGATCAGGCCGCCTCACCAGCGCGGTCGTGCGAAGGAATTCCGTCCCGTGGATAACATCGGCGTGCTTCTCCCCTTCATCGTGCTCATCGGGGCCATGTTCCTGATGACCCGCTCTGCGAAGAAAAAGCAGCAGCAGGCCATGGAAATGCGCAACCAGATGCAGCCAGGCACCGGCGTGCGGACGATCGGGGGCATGTACGCCACGGTCAAGGAGGTCGGCGACGACACCGTCCTCCTGGAAGTCGCGCCGGGCGTTCACGCCGTCTACGCGAAGAACGCGATCGGCGCCGTCCTCGAGGACGACGAGTACAACCGGATCGTCCACGGCGACACGGGCACCGAGACCGAGGGCGACGCGACGTCCGACGACCTCCCGGCCGTGCCGGACGACGCCTCCTCGCTCGTCGAGCCCGCCGACGACACCGCGAAGCCCGACCTCACCAAGAAGGCCGACGCGGACGACGCCGCGCCCAAGGACGGCAAGGCCGACGGCGAGGCCGACGCGAAGTAGCCGGAAACGGGGGACCGCCGGGCGCCCAGGGGTGCCCGGCGGTCCTGCGGATTCGCGTCACATCTGCATCTGCGGGGGCAGGTCCCCACACACACTTCGTGGCCGCCCCACGCACACCCGGCGCGGGACGGTTGGACAGGGAGATACGACAAGGTGGCAGCACCGAAGAAGGGCAGAAGGCCGTCGGGGGGCCAGGGGAGGCCGGGGCGTGCCCTGGCATTGATCCTGATCGCGATGGTCGCGCTCACCGGCGGCATGTTCTGGTCCGGTCACACCACGCCGCGCCTCGGCATCGACCTCGCGGGTGGTACGACCATCACCCTCAAGGCGAAGGCGCAGCCCGGCCAGGAAGACGCCGTCAACGAGACCAACATGAACACGGCGATCGGCATCATCGAGCGCCGCGTCAACGGTCTCGGCGTCCAGGAGGCCGAGGTCCAGAAGCAGGGCACCGAGAACATCATCGTCAACATCCCCAAGGGGACGGACGAGGAGCAGGCGCGCGAGCAGGTCGGCACCACCGCCCAGCTGTACTTCCGCCCGGTGATGCAGATCGCGCTCAGCGAGCCCGCGGCCCCGCAGCCCTCCGCCTCCGGCAGCCCCTCCGCCGCCCCCTCCCCGGGCGCCTCGCCGAAGCCCTCGGCGTCCACCCCCGGCGGCCAGGACGAGAAGGCCACCGCCCCCTCGCCGAGCGCCACCACGCAGGGCCGCGCCCTCACCGACGCGCTGAGGAAGGCCCCCAGCCCCTCCGCTTCCGGCGGCCCGTCCGCCGCGCCGAGCGCCAGTGAGTCGCAGCTGCCCGCCCCGGCCCTCTCGCCGAGCTCCGACCCGACGGCCGACGCCGGCCTCCAGGCCAAGTTCGCCGCGCTGAACTGCGCCGACCCCAAGCAGCGCGCCTCCATCAAGGGCGCCAAGCCCGCCGACGCGACGGTCGCCTGTGGCCAGAACGGCGGCGTCTGGGAGAAGTACCTGCTCGGCCCGGCCGAGGTGGACGGCAAGGACGTCGACGACGCCGCGGGCGTCCTCGACCCCGAGCGCGGTATCTGGAAGGTGCAGCTCGAGTTCAACGACAAGGGCGCCAAGAAGTTCACCGAGATCACCGGCCGGCTCGCCACGCAGAGCCCGCCGATGAACCAGTTCGCCATCGTCCTCGACGGCGAGGTCGTCTCGGCCCCCTCCGTGGACAGCCCCATCCCCGGCGGCCGCGCCGAGATCTCCGGCAGCTTCAACCAGAAGTCGGCCCAGGACCTGGGCAACATGCTGTCGTACGGCGCGCTGCCCCTCTCCTTCGAGGAGCAGTCCGTCACCACCGTCACCGCCGCCCTCGGCGGTGAGCAGCTGCGCGCCGGTCTCATCGCCGGTGCCATCGGCCTCGCGCTCGTCGTGATCTACCTGGTGGTGTACTACCGCGGCCTGTCGCTCATCGCGATCCTGTCGCTCGGCGTCTCCGCCGTCCTCACCTACACGATCATGTCGCTGCTCGGCCCGGCCATCGGCTTCGCGCTGAACCTGCCGGCCGTCTGCGGCGCCATCGTCGCGATCGGTATCACCGCGGACTCGTTCATCGTGTACTTCGAGCGCATCCGCGACGAGATCCGCGAGGGCCGCACGCTCCGCCCGGCCGTCGAGCGCGGCTGGCCGCGCGCCCGCCGCACCATCCTGGTCTCCGACTTCGTGTCGTTCCTCGCCGCCGCGGTGCTCTTCATCGTCACCGTCGGCAAGGTGCAGGGCTTCGCGTTCACGCTCGGCCTGACCACGCTCCTCGACGTCGTGGTGGTGTTCTTCTTCACCAAGCCGCTGATGACGATCCTGGCGCGCGGCAAGTTCTTCGGCCGCCAGCACCCCTGGTCCGGCCTGGACCCGAAGCGCCTCGGCGCCCAGCCGCCGCTGCGCCGCACCCGCCGCGTATCCGTCATGACCGAACCGAAGGAGGCGTGAGATGTCGCGACTCGGAAATCTCGGCGCCCGTCTCTACCGCGGTGAGGTCGGCTACGACTTCGTCGCCAAGCGGATGCTCTGGTACGGCGTCTCGATCCTGATCACGATCACGGCCATCGTCGGCCTGGGCGTGCGCGGCCTCAACATGGGCATCGAGTTCAAGGGCGGCGCCGTCTACACGACGCCCGAGACCACGGTGTCCGCGTCCAAGGCCGAGGAGATCGCCGAGGACGCCGCCGGGCACGACGCGATCGTCCAGGAGCTCGGCACGGGCGGCCTGCGCATCCAGGTCTCCGGCCTGGACACGAAGTCGGCCAACTCCCTCAAGGACGAGATCGCCGCCGGCATCGACGTCCCCGTGAAGGACATCACCGCCGAGCTGGTCGGCCCCAGCTGGGGCGAGCAGATCGCCAACAAGGCGTGGACCGGCCTCGCCGTCTTCATGATCCTGGTCGTGATCTACCTGGCGATCGCCTTCGAGTGGCGCATGGCGCTCGCCGCGCTGATCGCCCTCATCCACGACCTCACCATCACCGTCGGCGTGTACGCGCTCGTCGGCTTCGAGGTCACCCCGGGCACCGTGATCGGTCTGCTCACCATCCTCGGCTACTCCCTCTACGACACGGTCGTGGTCTTCGACGGCCTGAAGGAGAGCGCGAAGGACATCACCAAGCAGACCCGCTACACGTACAGCGAGATCGCCAACCGCAGCCTCAACGGCACGCTGGTGCGCTCGATCAACACGACCGTCGTGGCGCTCCTGCCGGTCGCCGGCCTGCTGTTCATCGGCGGCGGCTTCCTCGGCGCGGGCATGCTCAACGACATCTCGCTGTCGCTGTTCGTCGGTCTCGCCGCCGGTGCCTACTCGTCGATCTTCATCGCCACGCCGCTCGTCGCGGACCTCAAGGAGCGCGACCCGCAGATGAAGGCGCTGCGCAAGCGCGTCCTCGCCAAGCGCGCCGCCGCCACGTCGAAGGGCGAGGACACAGGCCGCGACGACGAGGCGTTCACCGAGGTGCCGGAGGGCGCCACCGCCGGTGTCGTCGGCCCGCGCGGCCGCCGCGGCCGATCCACGGAGAACCGCCGATGACGACGACCGCCACCCGGGAGCTGCTGCTCAGCCGCATCCGGGACGTCCACGACCACCCCGAGCCGGGGATCGTCTTCAAGGACATCACGCCGCTCCTCGCGGACCCGGCGGCGTTCGCCGCGCTCACCGGCACCTTCGCCGAGATGTGCGCACGCCTCGGCGCCACGAAGATCGTCGGCCTGGAGGCGCGCGGGTTCATCCTCGCCGCCCCCGTCGCGGTCTCCGCGGGGGTCGGGTTCATCCCGGTCCGCAAGGCGGGCAAGCTGCCCGGCGCCACCCTGCGGCAGGCGTACGAGCTGGAGTACGGCACGGCCGAGATCGAGGTCCACGCCGAGGACCTGGCCCCGGGCGACCGGGTCCTGGTCATCGACGACGTACTGGCCACCGGTGGCACGGCCGAGGCGTCGCTGGAGCTCATCCGCCGGGCAGGCGCCGAGGTCGTCGGTGTCGCCGTCCTGATGGAGCTGGGCTTCCTCCAGGGCCGCGCCCGTCTGGAGCCCGCCCTGGGCGGCGCCCCGCTGGAGGCGGTCATCCAGCTGTGAGGTGACCTCACCGCACCCCCGTGACGAGGGGCGCCCGGGTTCAAGGCCGGGCGCCCCTCGTCCGTTTCCGCGAGCGGGTGGTTCCAGCTCTGAACCACCTCGAATGGCTTGCCGCCGGGAGGTCCTGATGACCCCCGTGGGGGCCTCCAGCGCCTGCACCGGCTGGAAGAAGGCCGGCAGCCTCCCGCTGAAGTGGAGCAAGGTCTCCGACAAGTGCGGCCACTTCGGCAAGCCCGGGATGAAGATGGGCTACGCCTGGAAGGTCTACAAGGGCAGCTCCGTCTGCGTCCAGGTCAAGGGCTTCGTCAACGGCAAGGAGAAGTGGTACAAGGCCGGCTGCGGCAAGAGCGGCGCCATCAAGGTGCCGTGGGGCAACGTCGCCGCATCCAAGGAGATGAAGGTCAAGGGCGCCGCCCTGTTCGACTGGAAGTGACGGACGGCTGACCGCCGCACCCGCTCCACCGCGGCGGTCGCCCGACTCCCCGAGGGGCCCGGACACGAGCCGGGCCCCTCGCGCCGTGCCAGAAGCCCCTCCCGCCGTCCGCGTGCCCCTCACGCCGTACGCGGCGCCCCCGCCGGCCACGCCCGGCAGCCGGGCCCACCCGCAACGGCGCCGAACGGCCGAAAACGTACGGGAGGGACATCCGGGAACATCGGGTACCCGTTCCGCGTTGACGCCTGTCCCGCCCGGGGCGAGGGGGACGCCCGAGGTGGATACCATGGGATTTCCGGGCCTCACCGGGGGACCCGGACCCGCACGAGGAGCGCCCTTGCCAGACGAGGCCCAGCCACTCTCCGCCGCGACCCCCGATCAGCGGGCCGACCAGGCCGCGGCTTCCTCCGCCACGCCGCCCAGCAGGCAGAACGCGCCGGGCAAGGCCCCCGACGCCAAGCCGGCCCCCGAGGTGCCGCCCCGCGCCGCCCACCCCGCCCCGGTCACGGCCCCCAAGCCCGCGCCGCCCGTCCCGGCCCGCGGCGTCGGCTCCTCCAACCGCGTGCGCGCCCGCCTCGCCCGCCTCGGCGTCCAGCGCTCCTCCCCGTACAACCCGGTCCTCGAACCACTGCTGCGCATAGTGCGGAGCAACGATCCGAAGATCGAAACGGCCACTCTCCGCCAGATCGAGTACGCCTACCAGGTCGCCGAGCGCTGGCACCGGGGCCAGAAGCGCAAGAGCGGCGACCCGTACATCACGCACCCGCTCGCCGTGACGACCATCCTCGCGGAGCTGGGCATGGACCCGGCGACGCTGATGGCGGGCCTCCTCCACGACACGGTCGAGGACACCGATTACGGCCTGGAGGACCTGCGCCGCGACTTCGGCGACCAGGTCGCGCTGCTCGTGGACGGCGTCACCAAGCTCGACAAGGTCAAGTTCGGCGAGGCCGCCCAGGCCGAGACCGTCCGCAAGATGGTCGTCGCCATGGCGAAGGACCCCCGCGTCCTCGTCATCAAGCTCGCCGACCGCCTGCACAACATGCGCACCATGCGCTACCTCAAGCGGGAGAAGCAGGAGAAGAAGGCCCGCGAGACGCTGGAGATCTACGCCCCGCTCGCCCACCGCCTGGGCATGAACACCATCAAGTGGGAGCTGGAGGACCTCGCCTTCGCGATCCTCTACCCCAAGATGTACGACGAGATCGTCCGCCTCGTCGCCGAGCGCGCCCCCAAGCGGGACGAGTACCTGGCCATAGTGACCGACGAGGTCCAGGCCGACCTGCGCGCCGCCCGCATCAAGGCCACCGTCACCGGCCGCCCCAAGCACTACTACAGCGTCTACCAGAAGATGATCGTCCGCGGCCGTGACTTCGCGGAGATCTACGACCTGGTCGGCATCCGCGTCCTGGTGGACACGGTCCGCGACTGCTACGCCGCCCTCGGCACCGTCCACGCGCGATGGAACCCGGTCCCCGGCCGGTTCAAGGACTACATCGCGATGCCGAAGTTCAACATGTACCAGTCGCTCCACACGACGGTCATCGGCCCCAACGGCAAGCCCGTCGAACTGCAGATCCGCACGTTCGACATGCACCGCCGCGCCGAGTACGGCATCGCCGCGCACTGGAAGTACAAGCAGGACGCCGTCGCCGGCGCCTCCAAGGTGCGCACCGACGTGCCGAAGAAGGCCGGCAAGGACGACCACATCAACGACATGGCGTGGCTGCGCCAGCTGCTCGACTGGCAGAAGGAGACCGAGGACCCCAGCGAGTTCCTGGAGTCGCTGCGCTTCGACCTGTCGCGCAACGAGGTCTTCGTCTTCACCCCCAAGGGCGATGTCATAGCGCTGCCCGCCGGGGCCACCCCCGTCGACTTCGCGTACGCCGTCCACACCGAGGTCGGGCACCGCACCATAGGGGCCCGCGTCAACGGGCGGCTCGTCCCGCTCGAATCGACCCTCGACAACGGCGACCTGGTGGAGGTCTTCACCTCCAAGGCCGCGGGCGCGGGACCGTCCCGCGACTGGCTCGGCTTCGTCAAGTCGCCGCGCGCCCGCAACAAGATCCGCGCCTGGTTCTCCAAGGAGCGCCGCGACGAGGCCATCGAGCAGGGCAAGGACGCCATAGCCCGCGCGATGCGCAAGCAGAACCTGCCGATCCAGCGCATCCTCACCGGCGACTCCCTGGTCACCCTCGCGCACGAGATGCGCTACAGCGACATCTCCTCGCTGTACGCGGCGATCGGCGAGGGCCATGTCACCGCCCAGTCGATCGTGCAGAAGCTGGTCCAGGCCCTCGGCGGCGAGGAGGCCGCGACCGAGGACATCGCCGAGACGGCCCCGCCCTCGCGCGGCCGCGGCAAGCGCCGCACCAAGGCCGACCCGGGTGTCGTCGTCAAGGGCGTCGAGGACGTGTGGGTCAAGCTGGCCCGCTGCTGCACCCCCGTGCCCGGCGACCCGATCATCGGCTTCGTCACGCGCGGCAGCGGCGTGTCGGTGCACCGCGCCGACTGCGTCAACGTCGATTCGCTGTCGCAGCAGCCCGAGCGCATCCTCGACGTCGAGTGGGCGCCCACCCAGTCGTCGGTGTTCCTCGTCGCCATCCAGGTCGAGGCGCTGGACCGCTCCCGGCTCCTGTCGGACGTCACCCGCGTCCTGTCCGACCAGCACGTCAACATCCTGTCGGCGGCCGTCCAGACGTCCCGCGACCGGGTCGCCACCTCCCGCTTCACCTTCGAGATGGGCGACCCCAAGCACCTCGGCCACGTCCTGAAGGCCGTACGCGGCGTGGAGGGCGTGTACGACGTGTACCGCGTCACCTCGGCCCGCCGCCCCTGACCGCCCGGTACGCCGACGCAGGAGGGCCGGTACGGGAATTCCGTACCGGCCCTCCTGCACACGGCGCCCGTGGAGGCGGCGCCCCGTCTCAGCCGCCGAACTCCTGCAGGCCCTTCAGCGCCTGGTCCAGCAGCGCCTGCCGGCCCTCCAGCTCACGCGTGAGCTTCTCGGCCTTCGCGTCGTTGCCCGCGGCGCGCGCGGCGTCGATCTGCTTGCGCAGCTTGTCCACGGCGTCCTGGAGCTGACCCGTCAGGCCCTCGGCACGCGCCCGCGCCTCCGGGTTCGTACGCCGCCACTCGGCCTCCTCGGCCTCCTGGATGGCCCGCTCGACGGCCTGCATCCGGCCCTCGACCTTCGGCCGGGCGTCGCGGGGCACATGCCCGATGGCCTCCCAGCGCTCGTTGATCGCCCGGAACGCGGCCCGCGCCGCCTTCAGGTCCGTCACCGGCACCAGCTTCTCGGCCTCGGCGGCGAGCTCCTCCTTCAGCTTGAGGTTCTCAGCCTGCTCCGCGTCACGCTCCGCGAACACCGAGCCGCGCGCGGCGAAGAACACGTCCTGCGCCCCGCGGAAACGGTTCCACAGCTCGTCCTCGTGCTCGCGCTGAGCCCTGCCCGCGGCCTTCCACTCGGCCATCAGCTCGCGGTACCGCGCGGCCGTCGCACCCCAGTCCGTGGAGTTCGACAGCGCCTCGGCCTCCGCGACCAGCCGCTCCTTGGTCCGGCGGGCCTTCTCGCGCTGCGCGTCCAGCGCCGCGAAGTGCGCCTTGCGCCGCTTCGAGAACGCCGACCGGGCGTGCGAGAAGCGGTGCCACAGCTCGTCGTCGGACTTCCGGTCGAGCCGCGGCAGGCCCTTCCACGTGTCCACCAGGGCACGCAGCCGCTCACCGGCGGCCCGCCACTGCTCGCTCTGTGCCAGCTCCTCAGCCTCCGTGACCAGCGCTTCCTTGGCGCGCCGCGCCTCGTCCGCCTGCTTGGCCTTCTGGGCCTTGCGCTCCTCGCGGCGCGACTCCACCGTCTCGACGAGCTTGTCCAGCCGCTTCGACAGCGCGTCGAGATCGCCGACCGCGTGGTGCTCGTCCACCTGCTGGCGCAGGTGGTCGATCGCGGTCATCGCGTCCTTCGCGGACAGGTCGGTGGTCCGCACCCGCCGCTCGAGGAGGCCGATCTCGACAACCAGGCCCTCGTACTTGCGCTCGAAGTAGGCCAGTGCCTCCTCGGGAGAACCGGCCTGCCACGATCCGACGACCTTCTCGCCATCGGCAGTACGCACGTACACGGTGCCCGTCTCGTCGACGCGGCCCCACGGGTCGCTGCTCACAGCGCCTCCTCCACATGATGCCGATGAAGGGGGGTCCTCCCCCTGGGCATCGTCCACAGTTTCCTGGACGGGCCTCGCCCGCCCTTCACAGCGTGCATCCAGTCCACGCTGCACAACGCCAATCTAGGCGAACCGCCGCCTGGCTGTCCGCTCCAATCGCGACCGAAATCCATCGGTTCACTTCTTGCTGACCGTGGCCTTTTCCACGGTGACGGGCTTCTTCGGGGCGCCGTCCGGGGCGCCGCCCTCCACACCGGCCTTCGCCACGTCCCGGACCGCCTTCAGACCGGCCGCGTCGAGCGTCCCGAACGGCGTGTACTGCGGCGGCAGTTCGGTGTCCTGGTACACGAGGAAGAACTGGCTGCCGCCGCTGTTCGGGCTGCCCGTGTTGGCCATCGCCACCGTGCCCGCCTTGAACGTCACCTTGCCGTCGGCCCCCGCCTTGCCGAGCGACGCCAGGTTCTCGTCCGGGATGTTGTAGCCGGGCCCGCCCATGCCGGAGCCCTCCGGGTCGCCGCACTGGAGGACGAAGATGCCTTGCGTGGTCAGCCGGTGACACTTCGTACCGTCGAAGTACTTCTTGTCCGCGAGGTGCTTGAAGGAGTTGACCGTACGCGGGGTCTTCGCGGCGTCCATGGTGATCGTCAGGTCGCCCACGTTCGTCTTGAGCGTCATCGTGTACGCCGCCTTCGCGTCGACCGCCATCGACGGCTCGGGCGACGCCGACGGGGTCGGCGCGCCGGAGGACGGCACCGCGCTCGGCTCGGACGCCGCGTCGACGCTGTCCCTCTCCGGCCCGGTCAGCTGGACGGAGGCGTACACGGCGCCACCGGCCGCCAGGACCACGGCGAGCGCGGCGGCCACGACGGCGTTGCGGCGCCTGGCCTTCCGCCGCATCTCCTCCCGCCGACGCTGCTGCCGCTCGAACTTCTCCCGGGCGAGCTGCCGCCGCCGCTGATCGCTGCTGACCACCGGGTGTTCTCCTTGTCGGTCGTCTGTTCCTGTCCGGGGCTGGTGTGCCCGTACCGTATACGGGTTGGCTGTGGAATGAGCAGCGCCGGTAGGCTCTGATCTGCCGCATTCTTCCGCCGGACGACCATCCGACGACGACACCTAGGACGATCGTGCTTATTGCCGGGTTCCCCGCCGGGGCCTGGGGGACCAACTGCTATGTGGTCGCCCCCGCCGCCGGTGAGGAGTGCGTGATCATCGACCCGGGCCACCAGGCCGCCCAGGGAGTCGAGGAGACGCTCAAGAAGCATCGGCTCAAGCCCGTGGCCGTCGTGCTCACCCACGGCCACATCGACCACGTCGCGTCCGTCGTCCCGGTCTGCGGGGCCCATGACGTGCCCGCCTGGATCCACCCGGCCGACCGGTACATGATGAGCGACCCGGAGAAGGCCCTCGGACGCTCCATCGGCATGCCGCTCATGGGCGAGCTGACCGTCGGCGAGCCGGACGACGTCCACGAGCTGAGCGACGGCGCGAAGCTGGAGCTGGCGGGTCTGGAGCTGACCGTGGCGCACGCGCCCGGCCATACCAAGGGGTCGGTGACCTTCGGGATGCCCGAGGCCGCGGACATCCCGCCGGTCTTCTTCTCGGGCGACCTGCTGTTCGCCGGCTCCATCGGACGCACCGACCTGCCCGGCGGTGACATGGACGAGATGCTCGCGTCGCTGGCCCGCGTGTGCCTGCCGCTCGACGACTCGACCGTGGTGCTGTCCGGCCACGGCCCCCAGACCACCATCGGCCGCGAGCGCGCCACCAACCCGTACCTGCGGGAGGTGGCCGCCGGCCTCGGGAGCCCAGCGGCTCCCCGACGAGGAATGTGACGAGAGACCTTCCGTGAGTACTTTCCAGGCCCCCAAGGGCACGTACGACCTGCTGCCGCCCGATTCCGCCACGTATCTGGCGGTGCGCGAGGCCATCGCGGCGCCGCTGCGGAACTCCGGTTACGGCTATGTCGAGACGCCCGGCTTCGAGAACGTCGAACTGTTCGCGCGCGGTGTCGGCGAGTCCACCGACATCGTGACCAAGGAGATGTACGCCTTCGAGACCAAGGGCGGCGACAAGCTGGCCCTGCGTCCCGAAGGCACCGCGTCCGTGCTGCGCGCGGCGCTGGAGGCCAATCTCCACAAGACGGGCAACCTCCCCGTCAAGCTCTGGTACTCGGGCTCGTACTACCGCTACGAGCGCCCCCAGAAGGGCCGCTACCGCCACTTCTCCCAGGTCGGCGCCGAGGCGATCGGCGCGGAGGACCCGGCGCTGGACGCCGAGCTGATCATTCTGGCCGACCAGGCGTACCGCTCGCTGGGCCTGCGGAACTTCCGCATCCTGCTCAACAGCCTCGGTGACCGCGAGTGCCGCCCCGTCTACCGCGCCGCGCTCCAGGACTTCCTTCGCGGCCTCGACCTGGACGAGGACACCCTGCGCCGCGCGGAGATCAACCCGCTGCGCGTCCTGGACGACAAGCGCGAGTCGGTCCAGAAGCAGCTGACGGGCGCCCCGCTGCTGCGCGACTACCTGTGCGACGCGTGCAAGGCGTACCACGAGGAGGTCCGCGAGCTGATCACCGCGGCCGGGGTCGCCTTCGAGGACGACCCGAAGCTGGTGCGCGGCCTGGACTACTACACCCGCACCACCTTCGAGTTCGTCCACGACGGGCTCGGCTCGCAGTCCGCGGTGGGCGGCGGCGGCCGGTACGACGGGCTGTCCGAGATGATCGGCGGCCCCGCGCTGCCGTCCGTCGGCTGGGCGCTCGGCGTGGACCGCACGGTCCTGGCGCTGGAGGCCGAGGGCGTCACGCTGGACATCCCGGCGAGCACCAGCGTGTACGCCGTGCCGCTGGGCGAGGAGGCGCGCCGCACGCTGTTCGGCGTCGTCACCGAGCTGCGCCGCGCGGGCGTGGCCACGGACTTCTCGTTCGGCGGGAAGGGCCTGAAGGGGGCCATGAAGAACGCCAACCGCTCCGGCGCCCGCTTCGCGCTCGTCGCGGGCGAGCGGGACCTCGCCGAGGGCGTCGTCCAGCTCAAGGACATGGAGTCCGGCGAGCAGGAGCCCGTCGCGCTGGACGCGGTGGTGAGCACGCTCCAGGCCAAGCTGGCCTGATCGGTTCGCTTCTGAGGGAAGGGCGGGGCCCCGCGAAGGCGGTCCCGCCCTTTTCCGTGGGCCGAAGGTCCCCGCTTATGCCGATCGAACGGCGCGAGCCGCACCGGGTCCGGCACAATGACCACGGTTCCACCACCCCACACAGCAGACGGACTCACCATGGAACGGCCGGTATGACGACGACTTCAGCAGTTGACGACATGTCCTCCGACTCCCGCACCATCGGCGCGAGCCGGGCGTTCGCGTGGATGCTGGTCGTCACCGGCGCGGCGGGGCTGCTCGCCGCGTGGGTCATCACGCTCGACAAGTTCAAGATCCTCGAGGACCCGAACTACGTTCCGGGCTGCAGCATCAACCCGATCATCGCGTGCGGCAGCATCATGAAGAGCGAGCAGGCGTCGGTCTTCGGTTTCCCGAACCCGATGCTGGGCCTCGTCACCTACGGCATGGTGATCGCCATCGGCGTGGGCCTGCTCGCGGGCGCCCGCTACCGCCGCTGGTACTGGCTGGGCCTGAACGCGGGCATGCTGTTCGGGGTCGGCTTCTGCGTCTGGCTGATGATCCAGTCCCTGTACGAGATCAACGCGCTGTGCCTGTGGTGCTGCCTCGCCTGGGTCGCGACGATCATCATGTTCTGGTACGTGACCTCGCACAACGTCCGCAGCGGCGTGCTGCCCGCGTCGGCCGGTCTGCGGCGCTTCCTCGACGAGTTCACCTGGGTCCTGCCGGTCGTCCACATCGGGGTCGTCCTCATGCTGATCCTGACCCGTTGGTGGGACCAGCTGCTCTGATCCGGCCCGTACGGACGGTTCCGCGCCGGTCCGTACGCGTCGCCGTCCCGGCGCCCGTCGCGAGTCCCTCCCGGGGGCCCGCGGCGGGCGCCGGGGCTGTCAGTGGGCTGGCATAGGCTTCATGGCGTGGAGCCCGACCTCTTTACCGCCGCAGCAGAAGACCGCCAGGAGAAGGACCCGGCGAGCAGCCCGCTCGCCGTCCGGATGCGCCCGCGCACGCTCGACGAGGTCGTCGGGCAGCGGCATCTGCTGAAGCCCGGTTCGCCGCTGCGCCGTCTGGTCGGCGAGGGCGCGGGGGGCCCGGCCGGGGCCTCGTCCGTGATCCTCTGGGGCCCGCCCGGCATCGGCAAGACGACCCTCGCGTACGTCGTGTCCAAGGCGACCAACAAGCGTTTCGTGGAGCTGTCCGCGATCACGGCCGGGGTCAAGGAGGTCCGCGCGGTCATCGACGGCGCCCGCCGCGCGGCCGGTGGCTTCGGCAAGGAGACCGTCCTGTTCCTGGACGAGATCCACCGCTTCAGCAAGGCCCAGCAGGACTCGCTGCTGCCCGCCGTCGAGAACCGCTGGGTGACGCTCATCGCGGCGACGACGGAGAACCCGTACTTCTCGGTGATCTCCCCGCTGCTCTCCCGCTCGCTGCTGCTGACGCTGGAGCCGCTCACCGACGACGACCTGCGCGGTCTGCTGAAGCGGGCGCTCACCGAGGAGCGCGGCCTCGCCGGGGCGGTGACGCTGCCCGAGGACGCCGAGGCGCATCTGCTGCGGATAGCAGGCGGCGACGCGCGGCGGGCGCTGACGGCGCTGGAGGCCGCGGCCGGGGCGGCGATCGCCAAGGGCGAGGCGGAGATCACGCTCGCCACGCTGGAGGAGACCGTGGACCGGGCCGCGGTGAAGTACGACCGGGACGGCGACCAGCACTACGACGTGGCGAGCGCGCTGATCAAGTCGATCCGCGGCTCGGACGTGGACGCGGCGCTGCACTACCTGGCGCGGATGATCGAGGCGGGGGAGGACCCCCGGTTCATCGCCCGGCGGCTGATGATCTCGGCGAGCGAGGACATCGGGCTCGCGGACCCGACGGCGCTGCCCACGGCGGTGGCGGCGGCGCAGGCGGTCGCGATGATCGGCTTCCCGGAGGCGGCGCTGACGCTCAGCCACGCCACGATCGCCCTCGCCCTGGCCCCGAAGTCGAACGCGGCGACGCTCGCCATCCAAGCCGCCCAGGCGGACGTACGGGCGGGGCTCGCCGGACCGGTGCCCCCGCATTTGCGCGACGGGCACTACAAGGGCGCCGCCAAGCTGGGCCACGCGCAGGGGTACGTGTACCCGCACGACGTGCCCGGCGGGATCGCCGCCCAGCAGTACGCCCCGGACACCGTGCGGGACCGGCGCTACTACCAGCCGACCCGCTACGGCGCGGAGGCGCGGTACGCCGACGTGGTGGAGAAGGTGCGGGAGCGGCTGCGCGGCGGCGGCACACCACAGCAGCAGTCATGAGTCGCGTGCCGGTCCCGAGCGCGTGCCGGGCGTGCGCCCGGTGCTAGCCGCGCCGCTCCTCGGCCGCCTCGAACAGGGCGTGCATCGCGCGCCGCAGCCCGTGCACGTCGCGTACGGGCTCGGGGAAGTCGAAGCGCGCGTCGAACGTACGGCGCTCGGTGTCCCGGCAGCGCACCCGCAGCCCGAAGCGGTCCAGGGCCAGCGGCGCCACCTCGCGTACGGCGGTGGGACCCGTCCCGGCGCGGTCGCCCAGCAGCGCGGTGAGGGTGAGCATCCGCGTGTCGTGGGCGGCGGCCAGGTGCTGGAGCAGCTCCGTCTCGTACGCGCGCAGCGGGTCGGGCTCGGCGCGGGCGAACTCCTCGGGGTCGACGGGCCCGGCGCCCCACAGGTCGTCGACGTACAGGTCGCCGACCTCCAGCCGCAGCAGGGCGTGGCCGGGTTCGGCGGCGGCGGGGGAGAGGGTGAGCCAGCCGGAGACCCAGGCGCGGCCGCGGATGCGGTGCGGGACGGAGACGGGCGCGACGTCGGTCAGCTCCAGTACGGCGCGCAGCTCGTCGTCGTGGGCGGGGGCGGCGGCGCGTACGGCGGGGGAGTCGGCGGGGTACAGCAGCAGGATCTCGCCGTCGGGGCCGACGGCCCTGGCGTCGGGGGAGAGGTGGTCGGGGCGGGGCGCGGCGGCTCCGGGAATCAGCAGTGCCGCGGAGCATGTACCCTGTACGAGAGTTCGTGTGCGCTCGGCTGCTGACGGCATCCGCGCGATTTCTGGCCCGCTGGGACGCGGCTGACCATGAGCTGATCGGACCTCCGTCACATCGATGCCCTGCTGAGAGGCATCGCTCTTTGTGCTGCTGTCTGTGATGCGCGTGGTGTTCCCAGGGCGAGACATGCGATCTCCTTGAGTAAGGTGAGCCTAACCTAACCTATTTCGGAGGTCTGGAGAACGTGCCTAACCAGTCGCGTCCCAAGGTCAAGAAGTCCCGTGCGCTCGGCATCGCCCTGACGCCGAAGGCCGTCAAGTACTTCGAGGCCCGCCCGTACCCCCCGGGTGAGCACGGCCGTGGCCGCAAGCAGAACTCGGACTACAAGGTCCGTCTGCTCGAGAAGCAGCGTCTGCGCGCCCAGTACGACATCAGCGAGCGCCAGATGGCCCGCGCCTACGACCGCGCCAAGAAGGCCGAGGGCAAGACGGGCGAGGCGCTGGTCGTCGAGCTCGAGCGCCGCCTCGACGCCCTGGTCCTGCGTTCGGGCATCGCCCGCACCATCTACCAGGCCCGCCAGATGGTCGTCCACGGCCACATCGAGGTCAACGGCCAGAAGGTGGACAAGCCCTCCTTCCGCGTCCGCCCCGACGACGTCGTGATGGTCCGCGAGCGCTCCCGCTCCAAGACGCTGTTCCAGGTCGCCCGCGAGGGTGGCTTCGCCCCCGAGGGTGAGACCCCGCGCTACCTCCAGGTCAACCTGAAGGCCCTGGCCTTCCGCCTGGACCGCGAGCCGAACCGCAAGGAGATCCCGGTCATCTGCGACGAGCAGCTCGTCGTCGAGTACTACGCCCGCTGACCCGGGCGCGGTACCCACACCACCGCGGTTCTCAGCCCGCCGCCTCCCCAGCCTTCCCGGTGGGGGAGCCGGCGGGCTTCCGCGTGTCCGGGACCGGCGCCGCCCCGTCCCGCGTCCGGTCCGCCGGGGCGTCGGACGCCTCCGGCGCCTCCGACCCGGGCTCCGCGCGACCGGCACGCCCCTCAAGGCCCGCCAGCGCCCGCGCCACCGCCGCGTCCAGCGGCAGTCGGCCGCCCTCCGCCACGTACGCCCCGAACCGCTCCGCGCCCAGCGCCTCGCGAGCCCGCCGCTCGCACAGCGCCCTCGGCGCGCCGAAGTAGGCCGACCCGAACAGCGGCGGCCCCACCGCCTCCCACAGCGCGCCCGCCGCCCCCTGGAGCACCGCCGCCTCCGCCGGGTCGCCCTCGCTCGCCGTCACCAGCGCCAGCAGCTCGATCGCCAGCACAAGGCCCACCAGGTCGTGGAACGCGTGGTTGATCGTCACGCACTCGTCCAGCAGCTCCCGCGCCTCCCCGTGGTCCCCGCGCGTCCACGCCGCGTACGCCAGCACGTACAGCGCGTACGCCCGCGTCCACCGCTCCCCGCGCTCCTCGCACACCTCCCGCGCGTCCTCGCACAGCGCCACCGCCGCCTCCAGGTCCCCCTGGAACACCTTGGTGATCGCCAGTTCCACCTGCGCCATCAGCACCTGGCTGTTCAGCTCGCCCAGCTCCCGGTACGAGCCGAGCGCGCGCCCCAGCAGCTCCTGGGCGCGCGGCATGTCGTCCGACAGCAGCGCCAGGCACCCCAGCCGGTGCGTCGTGTACGCCAGCGCCAGCGCGTTCCCGCCGAGCGTGGCCCGCTCCCCGCACTCGTGCAGCGCCCGCATCGCCGCCGTCGCGTCGCCCTGGAGGATCGCCACGTACGCCAGCACCCACAGCGCCTTCAGCCGCGCCTCCTCGTGGCCCGACGGCAGCGCCAGCGCCCTGTCCAGCCAGTGCCGCCCCTCCGCCAGCCGCCCGCACCCCACCCAGCAGAACCACAGCGTCCCCGCCATGTGCTGCGCCAGGTGCGCCTCGCCCGGCACCTTCAGGCACAGCTCGAGCGCCGCCCGCAGATTCGGCAGCGCGGCGGCCGTGCACTCCGCCACCTCCGCCTGGCGCGAGCTGAACCACTCCAGCTCGCACCAGGTCGCAAGCCCCATGTACCAGTCCCGGTGCCGCCGCCGCACCCGCTCCGCGTCCCCCAGCGCCTCCAGCCACTCCGCGCCGTACGCCGCCACCGTGTCCAGCATCCGGTACCGGGGCCCCGCCCCGTCCGCCTCCCGCAGCACCACCGACTGGGCGATCAGCTCGCCCAGCACGTCCAGCACCCGGTCCGCCGGAAGATCGGGGCCCCCGCACACGTACTCCGCCGCGTCCAGGTCGAACGGCCCCGCGAACACCGACAGCCGCGCCCACAGCAGCCGCTCCCGGGGCGTGCACAGCTCATGGCTCCAGCCGATCGCCGTCCGCAGCGTCTGGTGCCGCGCAGGAGCCCCCCGCATCCCGCCCGTCAGCAGCCGGAACCGGTCGTCCAGCCGGTCCAGCACCTGCTGCACCGTCAGCGCCGGCAGCCGTCCCGCCGCCAGCTCCAGCGCCAGCGGGATCCCGTCCAGCCGCCGGCACAGCTCCCGCACCGGCGCGGCCTCCTCCTCGGCGCGGAAGCCCGGCCACGCCGCCACCGCCCGCTCCGTGAACAGCCGTACGGCGTCCTCGTCCGACATCGGCGGCAGCGGCAGCACCGCCTCGCCGTCCAGACGGAGCGGCCGCCGCCCCGCCGCCAGCACCGTCAGCCCCGGCGCGCCGCACAGCAGCAGCCGCACCAGCTCCGCACACGCGTCCACCAGGTGCTCGAAGCCGTCGATGACCAACAGCAGCCGCCGGTCGGCCAGATGGTCCACCAGCACCTCGCGCGGCGGCCTGCTCGTCTGGTCCGCGAGCCCCAGCGCCTCCACCAGCGCGTGTTCCACCAGATCCGGCTCCCGCAGCCCCGCGAGCTCCGCCAGCCGCACCCCATGGCAGTAGCGTTTCTGCGTCGCGCGCGCCGCCCTCAGCACCAGGCGGGACTTCCCCACCCCTCCCACACCCACGACCGTGACCAGCCGGAACTCCGCCAGCAGCCCGTCGAGTTCCGCACATTCCGCGTCGCGCCCGACGAACCGGTTCAGTTCGGCCGGGAGATTGCTCCGTCGCATGGGACACGGAGCGTACCCATCACGCTGCTCTCCGTACAATCCGGCGGGTCAGCGGCCCCCGCCGCGACGGCTAATCCGGTTCGGGGAGCCACCACGGGCGCGATAGGCTCGGATGACGACTTTCAGGTGCGACACACCAACAGGCTTCGACGAGCAGAGAGCGGTGCGCAGTGACCGGTGGAGAGGTTGCCGGGATTCTGGTGGCCGTCTTCTGGGCGATCCTGGTGTCCTTCCTCGCCGTGGTGCTGGTGAGGCTGGCCCAGACGCTCAGGGCGACCACCCGGCTCGTGGCGGACGTGACCGAGCAGGCGGTGCCCCTGCTGGCCGACGCCTCCGCGACCGTGCGCTCCGCGCAGACCCAGCTCGACCGGGTGGACGCCATCGCCTCGGACGTCCAGGAGGTCACCTCCAACGCGTCCGCGCTCTCCACGACCGTCGCCTCCACCTTCGGCGGCCCCCTCGTCAAGGTCGCGGCATTCGGCTACGGCGTACGCCGGGCCCTCACCCGCGACAAGACCGACCGGCCCGCCGAACGGCAGGGGTCGCGGCGCACCGTCATCGTCGGCCGCACGGTGCCCAGGGCGCGCGGCGGCCGGAACCGGAAAGGCTGACGCGACACATGTTCCGCCGGGCATTCTGGTTCACCGCCGGCGCGGCAGCCGGCGTGTGGGCCACCAACAAGGTCAACCGCAAGCTCAAGCAGCTCACCCCCGAGAGCCTCGCCGCCCAGGCCGCCGACAAGGCCGTCGAGGCGGGCCACCGGCTCAAGGACTTCGCCCTCGACGTCCGCGCGGGAATGCTCCAGCGCGAGGCTGAGCTGGAAGAGGCGCTGGGACTGGACGCACCGGTCGACCCGGCCCTCCCGGGCCCCCGCCGCACGGCGCTCGGACCGGGCGGCCCCGCGGGCGCCCCCGTACACCGCGCCCGCCCGCACCCGTACCCCACCCACCCGTACAACCGGAATGAGGACCACTGATGGAGTCGGCTGAAATCCGCCGCCGCTGGCTGAGCTACTTCGAGGAGCGCGGGCACACCGTCGTGCCTTCGGCGTCGCTCATCGCGGACGACCCGACTCTGCTCCTGGTCAACGCCGGCATGGTCCCGTTCAAGCCGTTCTTCCTCGGCGAGGAGAAGCCGCCCTACACGCGCGCCTCCAGCGTCCAGAAGTGCGTGCGCACGCCCGACATCGAAGAGGTCGGCAAGACCACCCGCCACGGCACGTTCTTCCAGATGTGCGGCAACTTCTCCTTCGGCGACTACTTCAAGGAAGGCGCCATCAAGCTCGCCTGGGAGCTGCTGACCAGCCCGGTCGAGCACGGCGGCTACGGCCTGGAGCCCGAGAAGCTCTGGATCACCGTCTACCAGGACGACGACGAGGCCGAGCAGATCTGGCGCGACGTCGTGGGCGTTCCCGCCGAGCGCATCCAGCGCCTGGGCAAGAAGGACAACTTCTGGTCCATGGGCGTCCCCGGCCCCTGCGGCCCCTGCTCCGAGATCAACTACGACCGCGGCCCCGAGTTCGGCGTCGAGGGCGGCCCGGCCGTCAACGACGAGCGGTACGTGGAGATCTGGAACCTGGTCTTCATGCAGTACGAGCGCGGCGAGGGCACCTCGAAGGAGGACTTCGAGATCCTCGGGGACCTGCCGAGCAAGAACATCGACACGGGCCTCGGTCTGGAGCGCCTGGCGATGATCCTCCAGGGCGTGCAGAACATGTACGAGACCGACACCCTGAAGGTCGTCATCGACAAGGCCACCGAGCTCACCGGTGTCCGCTACGGCCAGGCCCAGGAGAGCGACGTCTCCCTGCGCGTGGTCGCCGACCACATGCGCACCTCCGTCATGCTCATCGGCGACGGCGTCACCCCCGGCAACGAGGGTCGCGGCTACGTCCTGCGCCGCATCATGCGCCGGGCCATCCGCAACATGCGCCTGCTCGGCGCCACCGGCCCGGTCGTCGGCGAGCTGGTGGACACCGTCATCCGCACCATGGGCGAGCAGTACCCGGAGCTGGAGACCGACCGCAAGCGCATCGAGACCGTCGCCCTCGCCGAGGAGGCCGCCTTCCTCAAGACGCTGAAGGCCGGCACCAACATCCTCGACACGGCCGTCACCGAGACCAAGGCCTCCGGCGGCAAGGTCCTCCCCGGCGACAAGGCCTTCCTGCTCCACGACACCTGGGGCTTCCCCATCGACCTCACCCTGGAGATGGCCGCCGAGCAGGGCCTCTCCGTGGACGAGGACGGCTTCCGCCGCCTGATGAAGGAGCAGCGGGAGCGCGCCAAGGCCGACGCCCGCGCCAAGAAGACCGGCCACGCCGACGTCACCGCGTACCGCGAGATCGCCGACACCTCCGGCGCCACCGAGTTCACCGGCTACACCAACACCGAGGGCGAGAGCACCGTCGTCGGCCTCCTCGTCAACGGCGTCCCCTCCCCGGCCGCCTCCGAGGGCGACGAGGTCGAGGTCGTCCTCGACCGCACGCCGTTCTACGCCGAGGGCGGCGGCCAGATCGCCGATACCGGCCGCATCAAGCTGCACAGCGGCGCCGTCATCGAGGTCCGAGACGTGCAGCAGCCGGTGCCCGGCGTGTCCGTGCACAAGGGCTCCGTCCAGGTCGGCGAGGTCACGGTCGGCTCCACCGCCTACGCCGCCATCGACGTCAAGCGCCGCCGCGCCATCGCCCGCGCCCACAGCGCCACCCACCTCACGCACCAGGCGCTGCGCGACGCCCTCGGCCCGACGGCCGCCCAGGCCGGTTCGGAGAACCAGCCCGGCCGCTTCCGCTTCGACTTCGGCTCGCCGTCCGCCGTCCCCGGCACGGTCCTCACCGACGTCGAGCAGAAGATCAACGAGGTGCTGTCCCACGAGCTCGACGTGCACGCCGAGGTCATGCCGATCGACGAGGCCAAGCGCCAGGGCGCCATCGCCGAGTTCGGCGAGAAGTACGGCGAGCGGGTCCGCGTCGTCACGATCGGGGACTTCTCCAAGGAGCTCTGCGGCGGTACGCACGTCCGCAACACGTCCCAGCTGGGCCTGGTGAAGCTGCTCGGCGAGTCGTCCATCGGCTCCGGGGTGCGCCGTATCGAGGCCCTCGTGGGTGTGGACGCGTACAACTTCCTCGCCCGGGAGCACACGGTCGTCGCCCAGCTCCAGGAGCTGGTCAAGGGCCGTCCGGAGGAGCTGCCAGAGAAGATCTCCGGCATGCTCGCCAAGCTGAAGGACGCCGAGAAGGAGATCGAGAGGTTCCGCGCGGAGAAGGTCCTCCAGGCCGCCGCCGGGCTGGTCGAGTCCGCCAAGGACGTCCGCGGCGTCGCCCTGGTCACCGGGCAGGTCCCGGACGGCACGGGCGCCGACGACCTGCGGAAGCTGGTCCTCGACGTGCGCGGCCGCATCCCGGGCGACCGTCCGGCCGTCGTCGCGCTGTTCACCACCGCGGGCGGCCGCCCGCTGACCGTGATCGCCACCAACGAGGCCGCCCGCGAGCGCGGCCTCAAGGCCGGCGAGCTGGTCCGCACGGCCGCCAAGACCCTCGGCGGCGGCGGTGGCGGCAAGCCGGACGTCGCCCAGGGCGGTGGCCAGAACGCGGAGGCCATCGGCGAGGCCATCGCGGCCGTCGAGCGCCTGGTCGCCGAGACCGCCTGATGACCGACGGCATGCGACGCGGACGCCGACTGGCGGTCGACGTCGGGGACGCCCGGATCGGGGTCGCCTCGTGCGACCCCGACGGGGTCCTCGCCACGCCGGTGGAGACCGTGCCGGGACGTGACATCCCGGCCGCCCACCGGCGGCTGAGGCAGCTGGTCGAGGAGTACGAGCCGATCGAGGTCGTCGTCGGGCTGCCCCGCTCCCTCAGCGGGCGGGAGGGCCCGGCCGCCACGAAGGTCCGCACGTTCGCCCAGGAGCTGGCCCGGGGCGTCGCCCCGGTGCCGGTCCGGCTGGTGGACGAGCGGATGACCACCGTCTCCGCCACCCACGGCCTGCGCGCCTCGGGCGTGAAGGCGAAGAAGGGCCGGTCGGTCATCGACCAGGCAGCCGCTGTGATCATCCTTCAGAACGCTCTTGAGTCCGAACGGGTATCGGGTAATCCGCCCGGAGAGGGCGTCGAAGTGGTCATCTGATCGCGATACGGTAACGTTCCGCGCGATGCGGTGGCGTTCGAACAGGCCGCCGTACGACGTAGAGGCGGACGTCCCGGAAGCCTCACGGCTGTTTGGGGATCGATGACTGAGTATGGCCGGAGCCCCGGCTCCCAGCCCTGGCACCCCGAGGACCCCCTGTACGGGGACCAGGGATGGGCAGGCCGGCAGGACACAGGCGCCTACCACCAGCAGCAGCAGCCGCAGTACGGCGGCGGCCACCAGGACCCGTACCAGCAGGGTTACGACGGCCGGCAGTACGACGCGGGCGGCCAGGAGTACGGCGCCGGGGCCCCCGGCCAGGGATACGGGACCGGCGACGCGGGCCACGCGTACGGTGGCGACCCCGGCCAGACGTACGGCGCCGGGGCGCACGGCCAGGAGTACGGCGGCGGCTGGGACACCGGCACCGGCCAGCAGGCCATGCCGTACGGGACGCCGCCGCCCGCCGACCCGTACGGAACCGGCCAGGGCGCCGACCTCTACAGCACCCCCGAGGCGTACCCGCCGCCGCAGCCCCCCGGCCAGCGCCACCCCGACCCGCACGGCCAGTACCAGCAGCAGGACCAGCACCAGGGCCACGGCGGGCAGTGGCAGGCCGAGGCCCCGGGCGACGACCGGCAGTCCCGCGAGGACCACGCCGACGAGCCGCACCACCCCGAGGACCAGGACCGGCACCCCGCCGACGGCCGCGGGCGGGACGACCGCGCCCCGAGCGGCGGCTCCCGACGACGCGGCGGCGACGACGGCCGGGAGGGCCACGACGACGACGCGTACGACGGCCACGACGACACGCACGACGGGCACGACGGCGGGCGTGACGACGACGGCTACGACGACGACCCGGCCGGCTCCCGGCGCGACGGCGGCCGCGGCCGCACCAAGAAACGCAAGAGCCGCAACGGCGTGGCCTGCCTGTTCGTGGCCCTGGTCCTCGCGGGCGGCCTCGGCGGCGTCGGCTACGTCGGCTACCAGTTCTGGCAGGACCGGTTCGGTCCCGCCCCGGACTTCACCGGCTCGGGCACGGGCGAGACCGTCACCATCGAGGTCCCCAAGGACGCGTCCGGCAGCGAGATCGGCAACATCCTCGTCAAGAACGGAGTCGTCAAGAGCGTCGACGCCTTCGTCACCGCGCAGGAGAAGAACCCCAAGGGCCTCTCCATCCAGCCCGGCTTCTACACCCTCCAGAAGGGCATGTCCGCGGCCTCCGCCGTCGAGGCCATGCTCAGCCCGAAGAGCCGCAACGTCCTCATCATCCCCGAGGGCAAGCGCAACGCCTGGGTGTACGAGCAGATCGACAAGCGCCTCGAACTGGCCGCCGGCACCACCGAGAAGGCCGCCCGGGACAACGTCAAGAACCTGGGCCTGCCCGCCTGGGCGACCGGCCACCCCGACGTGAAGGACCCGCTGGAGGGCTTCCTCTTCCCGGCCGACTATCCCGTGGCCAAGGGGAACAAGCCCGAGGACGTCCTGAAGAAGATGGTCGCCCGCGCCAACTCCGAGTACAGCCAGCTCGACCTGGAGACCAAGTCCAAGGCCCTCGGCCTCGAGGGCCCGTGGGAGCTGGTCACCGTCGCGAGCCTCGTCCAGGCGGAGGGCAAGACCGAGGACGACTTCAGGAAGATGAGCGAGGTCGTCTACAACCGGCTCAAGCCCACCAACACGGAGACCAACCAGCTGCTCCAGTTCGACTCGGCCTTCAACTACCTCAAGGGCCAGAGCGAGATCGACATCAGCGAGTCCGAGATCAACAGCAACAAGGACCCGTACAACACGTACACCCGCAAGGGCCTCACCCCCGGCCCGATCGGCAACCCCGGCAAGGAGGCGCTCGCAGCGGCGCTCGCCCCCACGTCGGAGGGATGGATGTACTTCGTGGCGACGGACGGCATGAACAAGACCGAATTCGCCAGGACCCACGACGAGTTCCTCAAGCTGAAGGACAAGTTCAATGACAACCAGGGGGGTTGAGTCCCGCAGGGCGGCGGTCCTGGGATCGCCGATCGCCCACTCGCTCTCCCCGGTCCTGCACCGGGCCGCGTACGTTGAACTCGGCCTGACCGGCTGGACGTACGACCGGTTCGAGGTGGACGAGGCGCGGCTCCCCGGCTTCTTCGGCACGCTCGACGCGTCGTGGGCGGGGCTCTCCCTGACCATGCCGCTCAAGCGCGCCGTGATCCCCCTGCTGGACGAGATCAGCGACACGGCCCGCTCCGTCGAGGCCGTCAACACCGTCGTCCTCACCGACGACGGCCGCCGCGTCGGCGACAACACCGACATCCCCGGCATGATCGCCGCCCTGCGCGAGCGCGGCGTCGAGAAGACGGAGGAGGCCGCCGTCCTCGGGGCCGGTGCCACCGCCTCCTCCGCGCTCGCCGCCCTCGCCCGGATCTGCTCGGGCCCCGTCACCGCGTACGTGCGCAGCGAGGCACGCGCCGCCGAGATGCGCGGCTGGGGCGAGCGCCTCGGCGTCGAGGTGCGCACCGCCGACTGGGCCGGAGCGGCCCGCGCCTTCGACGCGCCCCTGGTGATCGCCACCACCCCGGCCGGCGCCACCGACGAGCTCGCCGCGTCCGTACCGGGGAGCCCCGGCACCCTCTTCGACGTGCTCTACGACCCCTGGCCCACGCCCCTGGCGGCCGCCTGGTCGGGGCGCGGCGGCGCGGTGCTCGGCGGCCTCGACCTGCTCGTCCACCAGGCGGTCCTCCAGGTGGAGCAGATGACCGGCCGCTCCCCGGCGCCCCTCGCCGCGATGCGCGCGGCGGGCGAGGCTGCCCTCCGCTCCACCGGCGCCTGACCCCGACCGGGACTCCGCCGCAGGCGGACGGTGGCCGTCCGCATCCCGGACCGCTGTCCGAGTGCTGGGACGGCGGCCGGACGGGCGCCGCGCCATGGGAGGATCGGGGGAGAGGCCGGTCCGGGCCGCGTACCGGGCCGCGCCGTCCGCAGATCCGGCCCCAGGAGAAGGAGCACCGTTGAGCAGGTTGCGCTGGCTTACGGCGGGGGAGTCCCATGGTCCCGCGCTGGTGGCGACGCTGGAGGGGCTTCCCGCCGGCGTCCCGGTCACCACGGAGATGGTGGCGGACCACCTCGCCCGGCGGCGCCTGGGCTATGGGCGCGGTGCGCGGATGAAGTTCGAGCGGGACGAGGTCACCTTCCTCGGCGGCGTACGGCACGGCCTCACGCTCGGCTCCCCGGTCGCGGTCATGGTGGGCAACACCGAGTGGCCCAAGTGGGAGAAGGTCATGGCGGCCGACCCGGTGGACCCGGCCGAGCTCGCCGAACTGGCCCGCAACGCCCCGCTGACCCGGCCCCGCCCCGGCCACGCCGACCTCGCCGGAATGCAGAAGTACGGCTTCGACGAGGCGCGGCCGATCCTGGAGAGGGCCAGCGCCCGTGAGACCGCCGCCCGCGTCGCGCTGGGCGCCATCGCCCGGTCGTACCTGAAGGAGACCGCGGGCATCGAGATCGTCTCGCACGTCGTGGAGCTGGCCTCCGCGAAGGCGCCGTACGGGGTCCACCCGACGCCCGCCGACGTGGAGCGGCTCGACGCCGACCCGGTGCGCTGCCTGGACGCCGACGCTTCGAAGGCGATGGTCGCGGAGATCGACCAGGCCCACAAGGACGGCGACACGCTCGGCGGCGTGGTCGAGGTCCTGGCGTACGGCGTGCCCGTCGGCCTCGGTTCGCACGTCCACTGGGACCGGCGCCTCGACGCGCGGCTCGCCGCCGCCCTCATGGGCATCCAGGCCATCAAGGGCGTCGAGGTCGGCGACGGCTTCGACCTGGCGCGCGTCCCCGGCTCGCGGGCCCACGACGAGATCGTCACCACCGACGAGGGCATCCGCCGCACCTCCGGCCGCTCCGGCGGTACGGAGGGCGGGCTCACCACCGGCGAGCTGCTGCGCGTACGGGCCGCGATGAAGCCCATCGCGACCGTGCCGCGCGCGCTGCGCACCGTGGACGTGGTGACGGGCGAACCGGCGCAGGCCCACCACCAGCGCTCCGACGTGTGCGCCGTCCCGGCGGCCGGGATCGTCGCCGAGGCGATGGTCGCGCTCGTCCTCGCGGACGCCGTCGCGGAGAAGTTCGGCGGCGACAGCGTCACCGAGACCCGCCGCAACGTCCGGTCCTACCTCGACAACCTGCACATCCGGTGAGCAGCGGACCGCTGATCGTCCTCGTCGGACCGATGGGCTCCGGCAAGTCCACGGTGGGCGCGCTCCTCGCCGAGCGCCTGGGCGCGCCCTACCGGGACACGGACGCCGACATCGTCGCCGCCGAGGGCCGGGAGATCGCCGACATCTTCGTCGAGGACGGCGAGCCGCACTTCCGCGAGCTGGAGCGCGCCGCCGTCCGCGCCGCCCTCGCCGAGCACACCGGCGTCCTCGCCCTCGGCGGCGGCGCCATCCTCGACGAGGGCACGCGCGCGCTGCTCGCCGGGCTGCCCGTCGTCTATCTGTCGATGGACGTCGAGGAGGCCGTGCGCCGCGTCGGCCTCGGCGCGGCCCGGCCGCTGCTGGCCGTCAACCCGCGCCGCCAGTGGCGCGAGCTGATGGAGGCCCGCCGCCATCTGTACACCGAAGTCGCCCGGGTGGTCGTGGCCACGGACGACAAGAGCCCTGACGAGGTCGCGGAAGCGATCCTCGACGCGCTGGAGCTGAAGGACCAATGACCGAAACCACCCGTATCCACGTCGGCGGCAGCCCGGGTTCGGAGCCCTACGACGTGCTCGTCGGCCGACAGCTGCTCGGCGAGCTCGCCGGGCTGATCGGCGACCGGGCCAAGCGCGTCGCCGTCATCCACCCGGAGGCGCTCGCCGAGACCGGTGAGGCGCTCCGGGCGGACCTCGCCGACCAGGGCTTCGAGGCCGTCGCCATCCAGGTGCCGAACGCCGAGGAGGCCAAGACCACCGAGGTGGCCGCGTACTGCTGGAAGGCGCTCGGCCAGACCGGCTTCACCCGTACGGACGTGATCGTCGGTGTGGGCGGCGGCGCCACCACGGACCTCGCCGGGTTCGTCGCGGCGACCTGGCTGCGCGGGGTGCGCTGGATCGCCGTACCGACCACCGTCCTCGCCATGGTGGACGCGGCGGTCGGCGGGAAGACCGGCATCAACACCGCCGAGGGCAAGAACCTCGTCGGCGCCTTCCACCCGCCCGCCGGTGTGCTGTGCGACCTCGCCGCGCTGGACTCGCTGCCCGTCCACGACTACGTCAGCGGCCTCGCCGAGGTCATCAAGGCCGGTTTCATCGCCGACCCGGTGATCCTCGACCTCATCGAGTCCGACCCGGCCGCCGCCCGCACCCCCGCCGGGCCGCACACGGCGGAGCTGATCGTCCGCTCGATCAAGGTCAAGGCGGAGGTCGTCTCCTCCGATCTGAAGGAGTCCGGGCTCCGGGAGATCCTGAACTACGGCCACACCCTGGCCCACGCCATCGAGAAGAACGAGCGGTACAAGTGGCGGCACGGCGCCGCCGTCTCCGTCGGCATGGTGTTCGCCGCAGAGCTGGGGCGGCTCGCCGGGCGCCTGGACGACGCGACCGCCGACCGGCACCGCACGGTCCTGGAGTCGGTCGGGCTGCCGCTGACGTACCGGGGCGACCAGTGGCCGAAGCTGCTGGAGACGATGAAGGTCGACAAGAAGTCCCGCGGCGACCTGCTGCGCTTCATCGTCCTCGACGGCCTGGCCAAGCCCACCGTCCTGGAGGGCCCCGACCCGGCCGTGCTGCTCGCGGCGTACGGGGAGGTCGCGGCGTGACCCGCCGGGTGCTCGTCCTGAACGGCCCCAACCTGGGCCGCCTCGGCTCCCGCGAACCGGACGTGTACGGCTCCACCTCGTACGCGGGCCTGGTGGACGCCTGCCGGACGCTCGGCAAGGAGCTGGGCTTCGACGTCGAGGTGCGCGAGACCAACGACGAGGGCGAGATGATCCGCTGGCTGCACGAGGCGGCCGACGGCGCGATCCCGGTCGTCCTCAACCCCGGCGCGTTCACCCACTACTCGTACGGCATGCGCGACGCGGCCGCCCAGCGGACGGCCCCGCTCATCGAGGTGCACATCTCCAACCCGTACGCCCGCGAGGAGTTCCGGCACACGTCGGTGGTCGCGGCGGTCGGCACGGGGACGGTCGCGGGCTTCGGCATCGGGTCGTACCGGCTCGCGCTGCGCGCTCTCGCCGACGAGTTGACGGACTGACGGCTGTTGACGGAACCCTCCCGGACCGTTCACCGTCTGACGGGCCGGGAGGGTACGGTTCGATAACGGCGCGCCGTCGAACGGCCGCCCGATCAGCGTCAGTCGTACGAGACGGAGTGGCACCGGATGCAGCACGCAGTGGGGGCCCCGCTGCCGCCGCCCCACCAGCCGGGCAGCGCGGCGGCCGGGTGGCCCCAGCAGGCACACCACCCCGGACCGCCCCCACCACCCCCGCACGCCCCGCCTGCCCCGGTGCCTCAGGGCCCGGCACCCCAGGGCCACGCGGCGCAGGGCCCGGGCCACCAGGGGCACGCCCCGCAGGGCCCGCCCCCGCACGCCCCGCGCCCACAGGGCCCCGCCGCGCACGGCCCGGCGCCGCACCAGCGGCCCGTGCCGCAGCCGATGCCGCCGCAGGGCCCGCCGCCGCCCGCGCCGCACACGCCCGGCCGTGCCTGGCAGGCCCCGCACCACGCCCCGGCCCCGCCCGCCGCGCGCGACGCGACGACGGGCCACATCCACCTGCCGCCGGTCGCCCCGGTCACCGCGCCGCCCGCCGCCGAGCCGGGCGCGGGCCCGACCCTCGGCACGGGCACCGCCACGCTCGCCGTCCTCCTGATAGGCCCGGCGGGCGCGGGGAAGACGACGGTCGCCCGGTACTGGGCGCAGCACCGCCGCGTACCCACCGCCCACATCAGCCTGGACGACGTACGGGAATGGGTGTGCGCCGGGTTCGCCGACCCGCAGTCGGGGTGGAACGACCAGTCGGAGGCCCAGTACCGGTTGGCCCGCCGCACCTGCGGTTTCGCCGCGCGGAACTTCCTGGCCAACGGCATCTCCTGCATCCTGGACGACGCCGTCTTCCCGGACCGCCCGGTCGTGGGCCTCGGCGGCTGGAAGCGCCATGTCGGCCCCGGCCTCCTGCCGGTGGTCCTGCTGCCGGGCCTGGAGATCGTCCTGGAGCGCAACGCCGAGCGCAGCGGCAACCGGCGCCTGTCGGACGAGGAGGTCGCGGGCATCCACGGCCGCATGGCCGGCTGGCACGCCTCGGGCCTGCCGATCATCGACAACTCCAACTACGACGTCGAGACCACCGCCCGAGCCCTCGACGAAGTCCTGGCCCGAGCCCTCACCAGCCCCCCGAGCTGGTAACCCGGCACGCCCCCGGCGCCGGTCGGTGACCGCCGGTTCGGGCCAGGCACGTGTCCCCGCGAGCACGGGCGTCGCGGGGCCGGTCCGCGCGCTGCCTGGTGGCGGGCACGCACGTGGCACAACCAGTCGTGGTCGTTCCGCAGGCGATGGGGGTCTTCCCTGGTCGAGCGAAGCCGAGACCTCGGGGGAGGGCGGGCACAACGGGCGACCCGCCCAGAAGGATGCCCACCTGGACGCAGGCGAGGCGCTGCGGGGCAACGACTCCCGTGCGCCCCGCCCCGGCAGGGGCCACCCACCGCGGGGTCCAGGGGCGAGCCCCGGTCGGACGCCCACGACCTGCCAGGTCGAGCGACGACTCGTACGCTCAGGACATGTCCCAGGTGTACGCGGACCGCCGAGCCCGCCTCCGCGCCCGCTGTGCGGCATCCGGCCCCGCGGCGGCACTGGTCTCCCGCCCCGCCAACGTCCGTTACCTCACGGGCGCCTGCCCCCCGGGCGCCGTACTCCTCCTGGGCGCGGGCGCAGGCACAGGCACGGCCACCGGAACAGCCACCGGCTCCGGCACGACCAGCGGCACAGACGCCGAGACAGACGTCCTCCTCTGCCCCCGCACCCCCACTGGCGACCCGGTGGAAGGCCGCGCCGACGAGGCCCTGCGCCTCACCGTCCTGCCGCCCTCCGCCGCCGACCCCGCCGTCACCGCCGCCGAGCTCGCCCGCAAGGCCGGCGCCGACACCCTCGCGGTCGAGGAACGGCACCTGAGCGTCACCCGGTACCGGGCCATCGGCGCCGCCGCCCCGCAGCTGCGCCTCGCCGACCTCGGCACGGCCGTCGAGCAGGAGCGCATCGTCAAGGACGAGGAGGAGATCACCTGCCTGCGGATCGCCGCGGAGATCACCGACCAGGCCCTCGGCGAGCTCCTGGAGTCGATCCTCGTCGGCCGCACCGAGCGCCACCTCGCCCTGGAACTGGAGCGGCGCCTCGTGGACCACGGCGCCGACGGCCCCGCCTTCCCCACCTCCGTCGCCACCGGCCCCCACTCCGGGCGCGGCCGCCACCGCCCGTCCGACCGCCGAGTGGAGGAGGGCGACTTCCTCTCCGTATGCCTCGGCGCCAACTACCGCGGCTACCGCTGTGAGATCGGCCGTACGTTCGTCATCGGCACCACCCCCGCCGACTGGCAGATCGAGCTGTACGACCTGGTCTTCGCCGCGCAACGGGCCGCCCGCGAGGCGCTCACCCCCGGCGCCGCGTACAGCGACGTGGACCGGGCCGCCCGGCAGATCCTCGACGCGGCGGGGTACGGCGACGGCCTCGCCCCGTCCCTCGGGCACGGAGTCGGCCTGGAAATCCAGGAGGACCCGCAGCTCTCCCCGTCGGCCATGGGTAAACTGGACGCTTGCGTGCCGGTCACCGTCGAACCAGGGGTTCACCTCCCGGGACGGGGCGGAGTCCGGATCGATGACACGCTCGTCGTACGCCAGGAGGCGGACGGCGGACCCGAGCTACTCACCATCACGACCAAGGAGCTGCTCGCGCTCTAGCGCGTACCGTGCCTTCCTCGGTCGTCCACCAGCGTCAGTCCAGGAGATTCCGCAACCGTGGCCACCACGAACGACCTCAAGAACGGCATGGTGCTCAAGCTCGACAACGACCAGCTCTGGTCCGTCGTCGAGTTCCAGCACGTCAAGCCCGGCAAGGGCCCGGCCTTCGTGCGCACCAAGCTCAAGAACGTGCTCTCCGGGAAGATCGTCGACAAGACCTTCAACGCCGGTGTCAAGGTCGAGACGGCCACCGTCGACCGCCGTGACATGCAGTTCTCGTACATGGACGGCGAATACTTCGTCTTCATGGACATGCAGACGTACGACCAGCTCCACGTCGCCCGCGCCGCCGTCGGCGACGCCGCGAACTTCCTGATCGAGGGCTTCACCGCCACCGTCGCCACGCACGAGGGCGAGGTGCTCTACGTCGAGCTGCCCGCCGCCGTCGAGCTGACCGTCGCCGAGACCGAGCCGGGCGTCCAGGGCGACCGCTCCACCGGTGGCACCAAGCCCGCGACGCTGGAGACCGGCCACCAGATCCAGGTCCCGCTCTTCATCACCACCGGTGAGAAGATCAAGGTCGACACCCGTACGAGCGACTACCTCGGCCGGGTGAACAGCTAACCGTGGCTGCCCGCAACAAGGCCCGCAAGCGCGCCTTCCAGATCCTCTTCGAGGCCGACCAGCGCGGGGTTTCCGTGCAGGAGGTCCTTGCGGACTGGATCCGGCACGCCCGGTCCGACGACCGGCAGCCGCCGGTCAACGAGTACACGATGGAGCTCGTGGAGGGGTACGCCGAGTACGCCCGCCGCATCGACGAGCTCATCGCCACCTACGCGGTGGGCTGGACACTCGACCGGATGCCGGTCGTGGACCGGAACATCCTGCGCCTCGGGGCGTACGAGCTCGTCTGGGTCGACGCGACGCCGGACGCGGTGGTCATCGACGAGGCGGTCCAGCTCGCCAAGGAGTTCTCCACGGACGAATCGCCGTCGTTTGTCAACGGCCTGCTGGCCCGCTTCAAGGACCTGAAGCCGGGCCTCCGCCGGGACTGACACGGAGAAGGGCCCGCAGCTCCGCGCTGCGGGCCCTTCCGCATCCCCGCACGCCCCTTGCCGAGCGGATCAGCAGAGCGGAGATGTGCGCCCTGCGCCTCCGGCCCCGGCGACGGCCCCCGCCACGACCGCCTCGGAGCCCCGCGCCCCGCGCCCCCCGTCGGGCGCCCGGCCCCGCACCAGCCTGTGCCTCCGCGCACGGGCAACACCCGCACCCAGCGCCCCATACCCCCCCTCATGCGGCCCGCACCCCGCGCGCCGCGCGTACTTCGGATCCCCGCGCGCACCCCGCGCGCACCCCGCGCGCACCTCGGATCGCCTCGCGCCCCCGGTGTACCCCGTACCCGGCCCGCGCCCCCGCGCCTCCCGCACCCCCACGCCGCCTGTGTCCTGCACCTGGCCTGTGCCTCCGGCCCCCGCGCGGCTTGTGGCCCCGCACACCCGCGCCCCCGCACCCTGCCCGCACCCCGCACCACCCGCGCCCCCGCACCCTGCCCGCACCCCCCCGCGCGTCCCCGTGCCGGAACGCACCGGAGGGCGGCCCCGGCTCGCGGGGCCGCCCTCCGGCGGCAACGTTTCTGCTGCGGTCAGCTCTCCTCGTGCGCGACCGCGCGACGGGCGTCCGCGTCCAGGACGCCCCAGCTGATCAGCTGCTCGGTCAGGACGGAAGGCGACTGGTCGTAGATGACCGCCAGGGTGCGCAGGTCGTCCTGGCGGATCGACAGCACCTTGCCGTTGTAGTCACCGCGCTGCGACTGGATCGTCGCGGCGTACCGCTGGAGCGGGCCCGCCTTCTCCTGCGGGACGTGCGCCAGGCGCTCCAGGTCCAGGACCAGCTTCGGCGGGGGCTCGGCGGCGCCGCCCGGCGTCGTGCCCGGCAGGAGCTCCTGCACCGGCACGCCGTAGAAGTCGGCCAGCTCCGCGAGACGCTGCACGGTCACCGCGCGGTCGCCGCGCTCGTACGAACCGACCACGACGGCCTTCCAGCGGCCCTGGGACTTCTCCTCCACACCGTGGAGGGACAGGCCCTGCTGGGTGCGGATCGCACGGAGCTTGGCCCCGAGCTGTTTTGCGTATTCGCTGGACATATAGCTCCCTGGACACTGTTACAACGTGCGGCTCCGCCGCGTGGCTGGTAACTCACTGTGAGGTTACGCAGCGTTACTTGGGTGCGTCAAGCCGAACGGTGCGTACCGAGCACCTTCCGGGCCCTGGTACGGTTGAACACGCAATTCCGACGTCCTTTAAGGTCCGTCCCGTGAGGCGGAGAAGGAGGTCCGTTCCGTATGGACGCCCCCCAGCAGTCCGATGCCCGCCCCGTTCTCGAGGGACCGGACATCGCGCGGGTCCTGACCCGCATCGCCCACGAGATCGTCGAACGCGCCAAGGGCGCCGACGACGTGGTCCTCCTCGGCATCCCCACGCGCGGCGTGTTCCTCGCCCGGCGCCTGGCCGAGAAACTGGAGCAGATCACCGGCCGTGCCACGCCGGTCGGCTCCCTCGACATCACCATGTACCGCGACGACCTGCGCCTGCGCCCGGCGCGCGCCCTCGCCCGCACCGAAATCCCCGGTGACGGCGTCGACGGCCGCCTGGTGGTCCTCGTGGACGACGTGCTGTTCTCCGGCCGCACCATCCGCGCCGCCCTCGACGCGCTCGGCGACATCGGCCGCCCCCGCGCCGTACAGCTCGCCGTCCTCGTCGACCGCGGCCACCGGGAGCTGCCCATCCGCGCCGACTACGTGGGCAAGAACCTCCCCACGTCGCTGCGCGAGGCGGTCAAGGTCCAGCTCGCCGAGGAGGACGGCCGCGACGCCGTGCTGCTCGGTGTGCGCGAGCTCGCCCAGCCCGCCGCCACCGGCGAGAACTAGCCACCCGTACGCCTCCGCCCGCCCCCGCGTGCCCCCACGCGCCCGCGCACAACCGCGTACGGGCGAAAGGCGCACCCGCGGGAGCAGCCGGGCCGCCCGCCCCCGGCACGCACCTGCCCCCGCGCCCGGCACCCGCCGACCGCCCGCGACCGGCACCCCGGCGGCCCCGCCCGCCCGGCAGCCGCCCGGAAAGCCCCCATACGCCCGGTACGCCCACGGAACCGACCTCCACACCCACCGGAGAACACCCAGATGAAGCGCCACCTCATCTCGGCCGCCGACCTCACCCGGGACGACGCCGTACTCGTCCTCGACACCGCCGAGGAAATGGCCCGCCTCGCCGACCGGCCGATCAAGAAGCTGCCCACCCTGCGCGGCCGCACGATCTGCAACCTCTTCTTCGAGGACTCCACCCGCACCCGGATCTCCTTCGAAGCCGCCGAGAAGCGCCTCTCCGCCGACGTCATCAACTTCTCCGCCAAGGGCTCCAGCGTCTCCAAGGGCGAATCCCTCAAGGACACCGCCCAGACCCTCGCCGCCATGGGCGTGGACGCCGTCGTCATCCGGCACAGCGCCTCCGGCGCCCCCTACCGGCTCGCCAACTCCGGCTGGATCGACGCCCCCGTCATCAACGCCGGGGACGGCACCCACCAGCACCCCACGCAGGCCCTCCTCGACGCGTTCACCCTGCGCCGCCGCCTCATCGGCCACGAGGCCGGCATCGGCCAGGACCTCTCCGGCAAGCGGATCACCATCGTCGGCGACGTCCTCCACAGCCGCGTCGCCCGCTCCAACGTGGACCTGCTCCACACGCTCGGCGCCGAGGTCACCCTCGTCGCCCCGCCCACCCTCGTGCCGGTCGGCGTCGGCAACTGGCCCTGCGAGGTGTCCTACGACCTCGACAGCGCCCTGGCCAAGTGCGACGCCGTCATGATGCTGCGCGTCCAGCGGGAGCGGATGAACGCCGCGTTCTTCCCCACCGAGCGCGAGTACTCCCGCCGCTACGGCCTCGACGCCCAGCGCATGGCGAAGCTCCCCGAGCACGCCGTCGTCATGCACCCCGGCCCCATGGTCCGCGGCATGGAGATCACCGCCGAGGTCGCCGACTCGCCCCGCTGCACCGTGGTCGAGCAGGTCGCCAACGGCGTCTTCACCCGCATGGCCGTCCTCTATCTGCTGCTCGGCGGCAACGAGCCCGCCGTCACCCAGCCGTCGTCCCCCTCGTCCCCGTCGTCGTCCCGTACCGAGGAGAAGTAACCCAGCATGAGCAAGACCCTGATCCGTGGTGCGAAGGTCCTCGGCGGCGAGGTCCAGGACGTCCTCGTCGACGGCGAGACGATCGCCGAGGTCGGCACCGGTCTGAGCGCCGAGGGCGCCACCGTCGTCGAGGCCGACGGGCAGATCCTGCTGCCGGGCCTCGTGGACCTCCACACCCATCTGCGCGAGCCGGGCCGCGAGGACTCCGAGACCGTCCTCACCGGCACCCGCGCCGCCGCGAGCGGCGGCTACACGGCCGTCTTCGCCATGGCCAACACCTTCCCCGTCGCCGACACCGCCGGCGTCGTCGAGCAGGTCTGGCGCCTCGGCCGCGAGCACGGCTACTGCGACGTGCAGCCCATCGGCGCCGTCACCGTCGGCCTGGAGGGCCGGAAGCTCGCCGAGCTGGGTGCCATGCACGAGTCCGCCGCCGGGGTGACCGTCTTCTCCGACGACGGCAAGTGCGTGGACGACGCGGTGATCATGCGCCGCGCCCTGGAGTACGTGAAGGCCTTCGGCGGGGTCGTCGCCCAGCACGCCCAGGAGCCCCGCCTCACCGAGGGCGCCCAGATGAACGAGGGCGTCGTCTCCGCCGAGCTCGGCCTCGGCGGCTGGCCCGCCGTCGCCGAGGAGTCGATCATCGCCCGCGACGTCCTCCTCGCCGAGCACGTCGGCTCCCGCGTCCACATCTGCCACCTCTCCACCGCCGGGTCCGTCGAGATCGTCCGCTGGGCCAAGTCCCGCGGCATCGACGTCACCGCCGAGGTCACCCCCCACCACCTCCTCCTCACCGACGAGATGGTCCGCACGTACAACCCGGTCTACAAGGTCAACCCGCCGCTGCGCACCGAGCGCGACGTGATGGCCCTGCGCGAGGCCCTCGCCGACGGCACCATCGACATCGTCGCCACCGACCACGCGCCCCACCCGCACGAGGACAAGGACTGCGAGTGGGCCGCCGCCGCCATGGGGATGGTCGGCCTGGAGACCGCCCTCTCCGTCGTCCAGCACACGATGGTGGACACGGGCCTGCTCGACTGGGCCGCCGTCGCCGACCGCATGTCCTTCGCGCCAGCCCGGATCGGCTCCGCCACCGGCCACGGGCGGCCCGTCTCGGCTGGCGAGCCCGCCAACCTCACGCTGGTCGATCCGGCATACCGTGGAACCGTGGACCCCGCGGGCTTCGCCTCCCGCAGCCGCAACACCCCCTACGAGGGCCGCGAGCTGCCGGGACGCGTCACCCACACCTTCCTGCGGGGCAGGGCAACGCTCATGGACGGGAAGCTCGCGTGACATCTCTGATCCCCCTCGCCGCCGAACCCCGCTCGGCCGAGGTGACCGACTGGACCGCCCGGCTCGGCTGGGTCGGCGTACTGCTCCTCTTCATCGCCCTCGCCTACTGGCTGATGCGCCAGGGCTGGAAGTGGCGCGGCAGCGTCCAGTCGTCCACCCTGCCCGAGCTGCCCACCGCGCCGGACACCCCGGCCGAGGCCACCCTCACCATGAGCGGGCAGTACCACGGCTCCACCACCGCCGGACAGTGGCTCGAGCGGATCGTGGCCCACGGCCTCGGCACCCGCAGCCGCGCCGAGCTCACCCTCACCGACGCCGGCCTCGCGGTCGTACGTCCCGGGGCCACGGACTTCTTCATCCCGGCCGACCGGCTGCGCGGCGCCCGCCTCGACAAGGGCATCGCCGGCAAGGTCCTCACCGAGGGCGGCCTGCTCGTCGTCACCTGGGCGCACGGCGACCAGCTCATCGACTCGGGCTTCCGCTCCGACCGCGCGGCCGAGCACCCCGCCTGGGTCACCGCCCTCACCGCGCTCAGCACCACTCCCACCAGCACCGAGAACACCACGACGGAAGGCGCCGCACGATGACGACCTCCACCCGGGGAACCAGGGTTCCCGCCGTACTCGTCCTGGAGGACGGCCGCAGCTTCCGCGGCCGCGCCTACGGGGCCGTGGGGGAGACGTTCGGCGAGGCCGTCTTCTCCACCGGCATGACCGGCTACCAGGAGACCCTGACCGACCCCTCGTACCACCGCCAGGTCGTCGTCATGACGGCCCCGCACGTAGGCAACACCGGCGTCAACGACGAGGACCCCGAGTCCGCCCGCATCTGGGTCTCCGGGTACGTCGTCCGCGACCCCGCCCGCACCCCCTCCAACTGGCGCGCCACCCGCTCCCTCGACGAGGAGCTGGAGCGCCAGGGCGTCGTCGGCATCAGCGGCGTCGACACCCGCGCCCTCACCCGCCACCTGCGCGAGCGCGGCGCCATGCGCGTCGGCATCTTCTCCGGCGACGCCGTCACGAGCGACGCCGACATGCTCGCCAAGGTCAAGGCGCAGCCCGAGATGAAGGGCGCCGACCTCTCCGCCCAGGTCTCCACCAAGGAGCCGTACGTCGTCCCCGCGATCGGCGAGAAGAAGTTCACCGTCGCCGCCGTGGACCTCGGCATCAAGGGCATGACCCCGCAGCGGATGGCCGAGCGCGGCATCGAGGTGCACGTCCTGCCCGCCACCGCCACCGCCGACGACGTGTACGCCGTCAACCCCGACGGCGTGTTCTTCTCCAACGGCCCCGGCGACCCGGCCACCGCCGACCACGCCGTCGCCGTCATGCGCGCCGTCCTGGAGCGCAGGACGCCCCTGTTCGGCATCTGCTTCGGCAACCAGATCCTCGGCCGCGCCCTCGGCTTCGGCACCTACAAGCTGAAGTACGGCCACCGCGGCATCAACCAGCCCGTGCAGGACCGCACGACCGGCAAGGTCGAGGTCACCGCGCACAACCACGGCTTCGCCGTCGACGCGCCGCTCGACACCGTGTCCGACACCCCCTTCGGCCGCGCCGAGGTCACCCACGTCTGCCTCAACGACAACGTGGTGGAGGGCCTCCAGCTGCTCGACCAGCCGGCCTTCAGCGTCCAGTACCACCCGGAGGCGGCCGCCGGCCCCCACGACGCCGCATACCTGTTCGACCGCTTCACCGCTCTGATGAGCACCGCCCAGATGGAGGCCGAGCGTGCCTAAGCGCACCGATATCCAGTCCGTCCTGGTCATCGGCTCCGGCCCGATCGTCATCGGCCAGGCCGCCGAGTTCGACTACTCCGGCACCCAGGCGTGCCGTGTCCTCAAGGCCGAGGGCCTGCGGGTCATCCTGGTCAACTCCAACCCGGCGACGATCATGACCGACCCGGAGATCGCCGACGCCACGTACGTCGAGCCGATCACCCCCGAGTTCGTCGAGAAGATCATCGCGAAGGAGCGCCCCGACGCCCTCCTGCCCACCCTCGGCGGCCAGACCGCGCTCAACACCGCGATCTCCATGCACGAGCAGGGCGTCCTGGAGAAGTACGGCGTCGAGCTGATCGGCGCCAATGTCGAGGCCATCCACAAGGGCGAGGACCGCGACCTCTTCAAGGGCGTCGTCGAGGCCGTCAACGCCAAGATCGGCCACGGCGAGTCCGCCCGCTCGGTCATCTGCCACTCCATGGACGACGTCCTCAAGGGCGTCGAGACGCTCGGCGGCTACCCCGTCGTCGTCCGCCCCTCCTTCACCATGGGCGGCGCCGGCTCCGGCTTCGCCCACGACGAGGAGGAGCTGCGCCGCATCGCCGGCCAGGGCCTCACGCTCTCCCCGACCACCGAGGTGCTCCTGGAGGAGTCCATCCTCGGCTGGAAGGAGTATGAGCTGGAGCTGATGCGCGACAAGAACGACAACGTCGTGGTCGTCTGCTCCATCGAGAACTTCGACCCGATGGGCGTCCACACCGGCGACTCGATCACCGTCGCCCCGGCGATGACCCTCACCGACCGCGAGTACCAGATCCTCCGCGACGTCGGTATCGCGATCATCCGCGAGGTCGGCGTGGACACCGGCGGCTGCAACATCCAGTTCGCGGTCAACCCGGACGACGGCCGGATCATCGTCATCGAGATGAACCCGCGCGTCTCCCGCTCCTCCGCCCTGGCGTCCAAGGCGACCGGCTTCCCCATCGCCAAGATCGCCGCCAAGCTCGCCGTCGGCTACACCCTGGACGAGATCCCCAACGACATCACCCAGGAGACCCCGGCCTCCTTCGAGCCCACGCTCGACTACGTCGTCGTCAAGGCGCCCCGCTTCGCCTTCGAGAAGTTCCCCTCCGCCGACTCCACCCTCACCACCACCATGAAGTCGGTCGGCGAGGCCATGGCCATCGGCCGCAACTTCACCGAGGCGCTCCAGAAGGCCCTGCGCTCCCTGGAGAAGAAGGGCAGCCAGTTCGCCTTCACCGGCGACCCCGGCGACAAGGACGAGCTGCTGCGCGAGGCCGTCCGCCCCACCGACGGCCGCATCAACACCGTCATGCGGGCGATCCGCGCCGGCGCCACCCGCGAGGAGGTCTTCGACGCCACGAAGATCGACCCGTGGTTCGTGGACCAGATGTTCCTCATCAAGGAGATCGCCGACGACCTGGCCGCCGCCGAGAAGCTCGACCCCGAGCTGCTCGCCGAGGCCAAGCGCCACGGCTTCTCCGACCAGCAGATCGCGGAGATCCGCGGCCTGCGCGAGGACGTCGTCCGGGAGGTGCGGCACGCGCTGGGCGTCCGCCCCGTCTACAAGACGGTGGACACCTGCGCCGCCGAGTTCGCCGCGAAGACCCCGTACTTCTACTCCTCGTACGACGAGGAGACCGAGGTCGCCCGCCGCGACAAGCCCGCCGTGATCATCCTCGGCTCCGGGCCCAACCGCATCGGCCAGGGCATCGAGTTCGACTACTCCTGCGTCCACGCCTCCTTCGCGCTGAGCGAGGCCGGGTACGAGACCGTGATGGTCAACTGCAACCCGGAGACCGTCTCCACCGACTACGACACCTCCGACCGCCTGTACTTCGAGCCGCTCACGCTGGAAGACGTGCTGGAGATCGTCCACGCCGAGCAGCAGGCGGGCCCCATCGCGGGCGTCATCGTCCAGCTCGGCGGACAGACGCCGCTCGGCCTCGCCCAGGCCCTCAAGGACAACGGCGTGCCCGTCGTCGGCACCTCGCCCGAGGCCATCCACGCCGCCGAGGACCGCGGTGCCTTCGGCCGCGTCCTGAAGGAGGCCGGTCTCCCGGCGCCCAAGCACGGCACCGCGACCACGTTCGCCGAGGCCAAGGCCATCGCCGACGAGATCGGCTACCCCGTCCTCGTACGCCCGTCGTACGTGCTCGGCGGCCGCGGCATGGAGATCGTCTACGACGAGACCCGGCTGGAGTCGTACATCGCCGAGTCCACCGAGATCAGCCCCACCCGGCCGGTCCTGGTCGACCGCTTCCTCGACGACGCCATCGAGATCGACGTCGACGCCCTCTACGACGGCGAGGAGCTGTACCTCGGCGGCGTCATGGAGCACATCGAGGAGGCCGGCATCCACTCCGGCGACTCGGCGTGCGCCCTGCCCCCGATCACCCTCGGCGGCTTCGACATCAAGCGCCTTCGCGCCTCCACCGAGGCCATCGCGCGCGGTGTCGGCGTACGCGGCCTGATCAACATCCAGTTCGCCATGGCCGGGGACATCCTCTACGTCCTGGAGGCCAACCCGCGCGCCTCCCGCACGGTCCCCTTCACCTCCAAGGCGACCGCCGTGCCGCTGGCCAAGGCCGCCGCCCGCATCTCGCTCGGCGCCACCATCGCCGAGCTGCGCGCCGAGGGCCTCCTCCCGGCCCGGGGCGACGGCGGCGAGCTGCCCCTCGACGCGCCGATCTCCGTCAAGGAGGCCGTCATGCCGTGGTCGCGGTTCCGCGACATCCACGGCCGCGGCGTGGACACCGTCCTCGGCCCCGAGATGCGCTCCACCGGCGAGGTCATGGGTATCGACTCGGTCTTCGGCACGGCGTACGCCAAGTCGCAGGCCGGCGCGTACGGACCGCTGCCCACCAAGGGCCGCGCGTTCATCTCCGTCGCCAACCGCGACAAGCGCTCGATGATCTTCCCGGCGCGCGAGCTGGTCGCCCACGGCTTCGAGCTGCTCGCCACCTCCGGCACCGCCGAGGTCCTCAAGCGCAACGGCATCAACGCCACCGTCGTCCGCAAGCAGTCCGAGGGCGAGGGCCCCGGCGGCGAGAAGACCATCGTCCAGCTGATCCACGCGGGCGAGGTGGACCTCATCGTCAACACCCCGTACGGCACCGGCGGCCGCCTCGACGGCTACGAGATCCGCACCGCCGCCGTGGCGCGCGGCGTTCCCTGCCTCACGACGGTCCAGGCGCTCGCCGCGGCCGTCCAGGGCATCGACGCCCTCAACCACGGCGGGGTCGGCGTCCGCTCCCTCCAGGAACACGCCGAACACCTGATCGCGGCCCGCGACTAGCAGCCCACGAAGGGGGACACCGCCACCGCGGTGTCCCCCTCCTCATGAGGACACAGCCACCGGAATGTACGAACTCTTCTTCCACCTCGTCTTCAAGCGGATGGACCCCGAGCGCGCCCACCACATGGCCGTCCGCTGGATCCGCCTCACCGCCGCCGTCCCCGTCCTGCGGACCTTCGTCGCCGCGCTGCTCGCCCCCCGTCACAAGGAGCTGCGCACTGAGGCCCTCGGACTGCGCATGCACGGCCCCTTCGGTCTCGCCGCGGGCTTCGACAAGAACGCCGTCGCGATCGACGGCATGGCGATGCTCGGCTTCGACCACGTCGAGATCGGCACCGTCACCGGCGAGCCCCAGCCCGGCAACCCGAAGAAGCGCCTCTTCCGCCTCGTACCGGACCGCGCCCTGATCAACCGCATGGGCTTCAACAACGAGGGCTCCGCCGCCGTCGCGAGGCGCCTGAACGAGCGCGTGCCGGTCTTCAGGACGGTCGTCGGCGTCAACATCGGCAAGACCAAGGTCGTCCCCGAGGCCGAAGCCGTCGCCGACTACGTGAAGTCCACCGAGCGCCTCGCCCGCCACGCCGACTACCTCGTCGTCAACGTCTCCTCGCCCAACACGCCCGGCCTGCGCAACCTCCAGGCCACCGAGGCGCTGCGCCCGCTGCTCACCGCCGTGCGCGAGGCCGCCGACCGGACGGTCACCGACCGCCGCGTCCCGCTGCTGGTGAAGATCGCCCCCGACCTGGCCGACGAGGACGTGGACGCCGTCGCCGACCTCGCCGTGGAGCTGGCCCTCGACGGGATCATCGCCACCAACACGACCATCGCCCGCGAGGGCCTGGGCCTCACCGCCGACCCGAAGCTCGTCGCCGAGACCGGCGGCCTGTCCGGCGCCCCGCTCAAGGAGCGCTCCCTGGAGGTCCTGCGCCGCCTCTACGCGCGCGTGGGCGACCGCCTCGTCCTCGTGGGCGTCGGCGGCATCGAGAACGCCGAGGACGCCTGGCAGCGCATCCTCGCGGGCGCCACCCTCGTGCAGGGCTACAGCGCCTTCATCTACGAGGGTCCCTTCTACGCCCGCGCCGTGCACAAGGGGCTGGCCGCCCGGCTGAAGGCCTCCCCGTACGCCACCCTCGCCGAGGCCGTCGGCGCCGACACCCGAAAGGCCACCGCATGACCCCCTTCGGCGCCCGCCTCCGCGCGGCCATGGACACCCGCGGCCCCCTCTGCGTCGGCATCGACCCGCACGCCTCCCTGCTGTCCGCCTGGGGCCTCGCCGACGACGTGACCGGCCTGGAGACCTTCACCCGCACCGTCGTGGACGCCCTGGCGGGCACGGTCGCCGTCTTCAAGCCGCAGAGCGCCTTCTTCGAGCGGTTCGGCTCGCGCGGCGTCGCGGTGCTGGAGCGGGCCGTCGCCGACCTGCGCGAGGCCGGGGCCCTGGTCGTCATGGACGCCAAGCGCGGCGACATCGGCTCGACCATGGCCGCGTACGCCGAGACGTTCCTGCGCGCCGGGTCGCCGCTGTTCTCCGACGCGCTGACCGTCTCCCCGTACCTGGGCTACGGCTCCCTGAAGCCGGCCGTCGACCTCGCGCGGGAGAACGGCGCCGGACTGTTCGTCCTCGCCCTCACCTCCAACCCGGAGGGCGCCGAGGTCCAGCGGGCCGTGCGCGAGGACGGGCGGACCATCGGGGCGACCATGCTGGCGCACCTGGCCGAGGAGAACGCGGGGGAGACCCCGATGGGCTCCTTCGGCGCGGTGGTCGGCGCCACCCTCGGCGACCTGTCCTCCTTCGACCTGGACGTCAACGGCCCGCTCCTCGCGCCCGGCATCGGCGCGCAGGGCGCCACCCCGGCCGACCTCCCGGCCGTCTTCGGCGCCGCCGTGCGCAACGTCGTCCCGAACGTCAGCCGCGGCGTCCTGCGCCACGGCCCGGACGCGGCGGCCCTGCGGGACGCGGCGGAGCGGTACGCGGACGAGATCCGGGCCGCGGTCGCCGCCTGAGCGGTACGCGGACCAGGCCCTGGTGGCGGCCAGGGCCTGCGGTAGGGGACAGGCCCGGCCGCCGTCGAGCGCCTGAGCGCTACGGGAGAAGGTCCGGCCGTCGTCAGCGCCGCACCACGTCTCTTGTGTGACGTGCCTCACATGCGGCCGTCCTGGCGGCGGGCGCCCGTGACCGTCCGGGCGCGACCTTCCCGGAACGGCCCGTGACGGGTGTTGACGGATTAGGCGCCCAAACCAGTGCGTTATGTCTTGTTTGTCTGGCAGGATCGATGCTGACCAGGACTTTTCCTCTGTTCTCGCTGACTGGGGCGGCCTTGGCCGCTAGTCTCCGACGAGAGCCGACGTGCCCTGCGTTGCTCGTTGCTCCCTTGGTGTGGGCCGACTAGGTTCCTCACCGGTCCGTATCCGACAGTTCGACATCCGAGGTGACGTAGGCGTGGCTCTTCCGCCCCTTACCCCTGAACAGCGCGCAGCCGCGCTCGAAAAGGCCGCCGCGGCTCGCCGGGAGCGGGCCGAGGTCAAGAATCGACTCAAGCACTCCGGCGCCTCGCTCCACGAGGTCATCAAGCAAGGCCAGGAGAACGACGTCATCGGCAAGATGAAGGTCTCCGCCCTGCTGGAGTCCCTGCCGGGCGTGGGCAAGGTCCGCGCCAAGCAGATCATGGAGCGTCTTGGCATCTCCGAGAGCCGCCGCGTCCGCGGGCTCGGCTCCAACCAGATCGCGTCCCTGGAGCGCGAGTTCGGCGGCTCCAAGGCCTGACGGCCGATACCGGCGTCCGGGGCACTCCCGGAAGCTGGAATAATCGCCCCATGGCTGCAACATCCCGGGGGACGACCCCCGAGCCCCCGGACGTACGTCCGCGGCTGACCGTGCTCTCCGGCCCCTCCGGGGTCGGCAAGAGCACGGTCGTCGCCCATATGCGCAAGGTCCACCCGGAGGTCTGGCTCTCCGTGTCGGCCACGACCCGCAAGCCGCGCCCCGGCGAGCAGGACGGCGTGCAGTACTACTTCGTCACGGACGACGAATTCGACAAGCTCATCGCCAACGGCGAGCTGCTGGAGTGGGCGGAGTTCGCGGGCAACCGCTACGGCACGCCGCGCCGGGCCGTCCAGGAGCGCCTGGAGTCCGGCGAGCCCGTCCTCCTGGAGATCGACCTCCAGGGCGCCCGGCTGGTCCGTGAGTCCATGCCCGACGCCCAGCTGGTCTTCCTGGCCCCGCCGAGCTGGGACGAACTGGTCCGCCGCCTCACCGGCCGCGGCACCGAGTCCGCCGAGGTCATCGAGCGGCGGCTGGAAGCCGCCAAGGTGGAGCTCGCCGCCGAGTCCGAATTCGACGTCACCCTGGTCAACACCTCCGTCGAGGACGTGGCGCGTGAGCTGCTAGCCTTGATGGACGTTGTCTGATTCTCTTTGTCCACTTTTTCGGAAGGTAGAGCGTGTCCTCTTCCATCACCGCGCCCGAGGGCATCATCAACCCGCCGATCGACGAGCTGCTCGAGGCCACGGACTCGAAGTACAGCCTCGTGATCTACGCGGCCAAGCGCGCGCGGCAGATCAACGCGTACTACTCGCAGCTCGGTGAGGGCCTGCTCGAGTACGTCGGTCCGCTGGTGGACACCCACGTCCACGAGAAGCCGCTGTCGATCGCCCTGCGGGAGATCAACGCGGGCCTGCTGACCTCCGAGGCCGTCGAGGGCCCGGCGCAGTAAGCGCACCCCAACAGCATCCCCAGGCCCGGCGGTCGTCCGCCGGGCCTGCGGTGTGTCCCGACCAGCCGCGCGAACCCGGCCACCGCGCCCGCGCGGCCGCACGCCGGGACGCCGTACCAACCCTCAGAGCGGGAGGCGCAGTGCCCGAGCCCAAGCCCAAGGTCGTCCTCGGAGTCAGCGGCGGCATCGCCGCCTACAAGGCGTGCGAGCTGCTGCGCCGGCTGACCGAGTCGGGCCATGACGTACGGGTCGTCCCGACCGCGTCCGCCCTCCACTTCGTCGGCGCCGCCACCTGGTCCGCGCTCTCCGGCAACCCGGTCTCCGACCAGGTCTGGGAGGACGTCCACGAGGTCCCGCACGTCCGCATCGGCCAGACCGCCGACCTCGTCGTCGTCGCGCCCTGCACCGCCGACATGCTCGCCAAGGCCGCCCACGGCCTCGCCGACGACCTCCTCACCAACACCCTGCTCACCGCGCGCTGCCCGGTGGTCTTCGCCCCCGCCATGCACACCGAGATGTGGGAGCACCCGGCCACCCAGGAGAACGTCGCCACCCTGCGCCGACGCGGCGCCGTCGTCATCGAGCCCGCCGTCGGCCGCCTCACCGGCGTGGACACCGGCAAGGGCCGCCTCCCCGAACCGGCCGAGATCTTCGAGGTCTGCCGCCGGGTCCTCGCCCGCGGTGTCACCGAGCCCGACCTCACCGGCCGCCATGTCGTCGTCAGCGCGGGCGGCACCCGCGAGCCCCTCGACCCCGTCCGGTACCTGGGCAACCGCTCCTCCGGTAAGCAGGGGTACGCCCTCGCCCGCACCGCCGCCGCGCGCGGCGCCCGGGTCACCCTCGTCGCGGCCAACACGGGCATGCCCGACCCGGCCGGCGTCGACGTCGTCCAGGTCGGCACGGCCGTGCAGCTGCGGGAGGCGGTCCTGAAGGCCGCCGCCGACGCCGACGCGGTGGTCATGGCCGCGGCCGTGGCCGACTTCCGACCCGCCGCGTACGCCGAAGGGAAGATCAAGAAGCGGGAGGGCGAGGAGCCCGCGCCCGTCGCCCTGGTCCGCAACCCGGACGTCCTCGCCGAGCTCTCCGCCGACCGGGCCCGCCCCGGCCAGGTGGTCGTCGGCTTCGCCGCAGAGACCGACGACGTCCTCGCCAACGGCCGTGAGAAGCTCCGCCGCAAGGGCTGTGACCTGCTCGTCGTCAACGAGGTGGGGGAGCGCAAGACCTTCGGTTCCGAGGAGAACGAGGCCGTCGTCCTCGGCTCCGACGGCACGGAGACCCCCGTCCCGTACGGCCCCAAGGAAGCCCTCGCCGACACCGTGTGGGACCTGGTGGTGCCGCGCCTGCCCTGAGGCGAATCCCGTGATTCCCCTCACACCCGGCCCACCCGCCCAAGTGGGGCAACTCCCCCCGCACGGAAAGGTGATCTTGCCGTCGCGGGTGGGGCCGATGTGGCCAATCAGGCTCCCGATGTGCGAGACGCCTGGTCCCATGTCCGAGACTGCCCGATAAACTGTTCCCGGAACGACGCGGGGCGCAGCCCCCTGCCGGTCCACAAATGATCAGCCAGCAGCCGCTGCAAACCCAGGGAGCGTTGTGTCCCGTCGTCTCTTCACCTCGGAGTCCGTGACCGAAGGTCACCCCGACAAGATCGCTGACCAGATCAGCGACACGATTCTCGACGCGCTGCTGCGGGAGGACCCCACCTCCCGCGTCGCCGTGGAGACGCTGATCACCACCGGCCTGGTGCACGTGGCCGGCGAGGTGACCACCAAGGCGTACGCCGACATCCCGACGCTGGTGCGCGAGAAGATCCTCGAGATCGGCTACGACTCCTCGAAGAAGGGCTTCGACGGCGCGTCCTGCGGCGTCTCCGTCTCCATCGGCGCGCAGTCCCCGGACATCGCCCAGGGTGTGGACGCCGCCTACGAGCAGCGCGTCGAGGGCGACGAGGACGAGCTGGACCAGCAGGGCGCCGGTGACCAGGGCCTGATGTTCGGCTACGCCTCCGACGAGACGCCCGAGCTGATGCCGCTCCCGATCCACCTCGCGCACCGGCTGTCCAAGCGCCTGACCGAGGTCCGCAAGAACGGCACGATCCCCTACCTGCGCCCCGACGGCAAGACGCAGGTCACCATCGAGTACGACGGCGACAAGGCCGTCCGCCTCGACACGGTGGTCGTCTCCTCGCAGCACGCCTCCGACATCGACCTGGACTCGCTGCTGGCCCCGGACATCCGCGAGTTCGTCGTGGAGCACGTCCTCAAGCAGCTCCTCGAGGACGGCATCAAGCTGGAGACCGAGGGCTACCGCCTCCTGGTCAACCCCACCGGCCGCTTCGAGATCGGCGGCCCCATGGGCGACGCGGGCCTCACCGGTCGCAAGATCATCATCGACACGTACGGCGGCATGGCCCGCCACGGCGGCGGCGCCTTCTCCGGCAAGGACCCGTCCAAGGTGGACCGCTCGGCCGCCTACGCCATGCGCTGGGTCGCCAAGAACGTCGTCGCCGCGGGCCTCGCCTCCCGCTGCGAGGTCCAGGTCGCGTACGCCATCGGCAAGGCCGAGCCGGTCGGCCTCTTCGTCGAGACCTTCGGCACCGCCAAGGTCGAGACCGAGAAGATCGAGAACGCCATCGCCGAGGTCTTCGACCTCCGCCCGGCCGCGATCATCCGTGACCTCGACCTGCTGCGCCCGATCTACTCCCAGACGGCCGCCTACGGCCACTTCGGCCGCGAGCTCCCCGACTTCACCTGGGAGCGCACCGACCGCGTGGACGCCCTCCGCAAGGCGGCGGGTCTGTAGGAGCGGGCCCGCTCCGCGCACACACCGGAAGTCCGGCTCCGTCCCGTACGGAGCCGGGCTCCGGCGTTTCCGGCGCCCGGCCGCCCGCGTGCGGCCGGGCGCCGGTGTCGGTGGGGTCTGGTAGGGATGGGGCTGTGAGCAGGGAGAGTGGGAAGTCGGGTGAGGGGGCGGAGCAGCTCGCGCTCATCCGGGAGTCCGTGCGGAAGGCGAAGGCGCCGCGGGCCAAGCCGCGGACGTGGCGGGGGGCCGCGCTGGCCGAGGAGCTGCCCGTCGCGCGCGTCGTCGTGAACAAGGGCGTCCTCCACCTCGACCAGTTCTTCGACTACGCCGTCCCCGAGGAGCTCGACGCCGCCGCGCGGCCCGGGGTGCGGGTGCGGGTGCGGTTCGGGGCCGGGGCGCACCAGGTGCAGGGCGGGCGGCGCGAGGGCGGGCGGCTCATCGACGGGTTCCTCGTCGAGCGGCGCGCCGACACCGACTACACGGGTCCCCTCGCCGCGCTCGCCGACGTCGTGTCGCCCGAGCCGGTCCTCGGGCCCGAGCTGCTGGGCCTCGCCCGGGCGGTCGCCGACCGGTACGCGGGCAGCCTCGCCGACGTCCTCCAGCTCGCCGTACCGCCCCGCAACGCCCGTGCCGAGGGCCGCCCGTCGCCCGAGCCGTTGCCGCCGCCGCCCGCCCCGGACGCCGGCACGTGGAGCCGGTACGCGCACGGGGAGGCGTTCCTCGGCGCCCTCGCCCGCGGTGGCGCCCCGCGCGCCGTGTGGAACGCCCTGCCCGGCCCCCACTGGGCCGACGAGCTGGCCCGGGCCGCCGCCGCGACGCTCGCCTCCGGTCGCGGCGCCCTCCTCGTCGTCCCCGACGGCCGGGCCGCCGCGCGCGTGGACGCCGCCCTGACGGCCGTCCTCGGGGAGGGGCGGCACGCGCTGCTGACCGCCGAGGCCGGGCCCGAGAAGCGGTACCGCCAGTGGCTCGCCGTGCGGCGAGGCTCCGTCCGGGCCGTCGTCGGCACCCGCGCCGCCATGTTCGCGCCCGTACGGGACCTGGGGCTCGTCGCCATCTGGGACGACGGCGACGGCAGCCACAGCGAGCCGCACGCCCCGCAGCCGCACGCCCGCGACGTGCTCCTGCTGCGCGCCGCGCACGACAAGTGCGGCTTCCTGCTGGGCGGTACGAGCTGCACGGTCGAGGCCGCCCAGCTCGTCCAGAGCGGCTGGGCGAGGCCCCTGACCGCCCCGCGCGAGCGGGTACGGGCCGCCGCGCCGCTCGTACGGACCGTCGGCGACGGGGAGTTGGCGCGCGACGAGGCCGCCAGGGCCGCGCGCCTGCCGTCCCTCGCGTGGCAGGCCGTACGGGAAGGACTGAAGTCCGGGCCGGTGCTGGTGCAGGTGCCCCGGCGCGGGTACGTACCCCGGCTGGCGTGCGAGCGGTGCCGTACGCCCGCCCGCTGCCGCCACTGCGCCGGGCCCCTTGAGGCGCCGGAGCAGCGGGAGTTGCGGTGCGGCTGGTGCGGGCGCGGCGAACCGGACTGGCGCTGCACCGAGTGCGGCTTCACCAGGCTGCGCGCGCGGGTGGTGGGCGCCCGGCGCACGGCCGAGGAGCTGGGGCGTGCCTTCCCCGCCGTACCCGTACGCACCTCGGGGCGCGACCACGTGCTGGACACCGTGCCCGGGCGCCCCGCGCTGGTGGTGAGCACGCCGGGCGCCGAACCGGTCGCCGAGGGCGGGTACGCGGCCGCGCTGCTCCTGGACGGCTGGGCCCTGCTGGCGCGGCCGGACCTGCGGGCCGGTGAGGAGGCGCTGCGCCGCTGGATCGACGCCGCGTCGCTGGTGCGCGGCCAGGACGAGGGCGGCACGGTCGTGGTGGTCGCCGAGCCGACGCTGCGGCCCGTGCAGGCGCTGGTCCGGTGGGACCCCGTGGGCCACGCCCAGCGGGAGCTGGCCGAGCGCGCGGAGCTGGGTTTCCCGCCGGTGTCCCGGATGGCCGCGGTGGCGGGCCGCCCGGAGGCCGTCGCGGAGTTCCTGGCGGCCGCCGAACTGCCGCCGGAGGCCGAGGTGCTGGGGCCCGTACCCCTCCGGCCGGCGAGCCCTGGCGGGTCGCGCCGCCCGGGTGATCCGCCCGTCGGCGAACTGTGGGAGCGGGCGCTGGTGCGGGTGCCCCCCGGCACGGGCGCGGCCCTGGCGGACGCCCTCAAGAAGGCCCAGGCCGCCCGCCTCGCCCGGGGCGGCACCCTCCCGGTCCGGATCAGGATGGACCCGCCCGACATCGGCTGAGCGGGGGGGTGCTGCGTTTCCGTGGTGCGGGTGGCGCCCCGGGGGTGGGCGGCCGGTGCGGGGACCTGCCCCCCGGCCGGGCCGTCGCCGGCCCTGGGGGAGGAGCGGGGCCCGCTCCCCGGCCGGGCCGTCGCTGCCGCTGGGGGAGGTGCGGGGCGCCCTCTCGTACGGGCTTCCGCCTCTGCCGCGCGCCCTGGCGCCCGGCCGGTTCCGGCGCCACAACGGGCCCCGGGCCCGGGCGCGCGGTCCGGACCCGCCCCGGCCCGTGCCGCGTTGCCGAGGGCCGCGCCCGGACCCGCCCCGGCCGCACCCGAGCCGGTCGAAGCCCGGGCGCCCCGGTCACGCCCGGACCCGAGCCGACCCGGCCCCGGCCTTGTCCGGGAACGAGTCGGGCCGCCAGGTGGCGGGTCAGCCGTTGCGGGGGGAGGGGAAGGGGGCCGGGCGGGGGTCGTCCCGGTGGGGCGGCTGGTCACGTACCGCCTGCGCCGTCGGCTGCGGCGGCATCGAACGCGCCGCCGGGACCGACGCCGTCGGGCGCTCCGCCGCCGACTGCTGGGCCGCCGCGCGGCGCGCCCCGTACCGGCGGTGCACGGCCTGCTTCGTGACGCCCAGCGCCGAGCCGACGGCGTCCCACGAGAAGCCCAGCGAACGGTCGAAGTCCACCGCGGCGGTGACCAGCGTCTCGACGCTGTCCCGCAGTTCCTGCGCGAGGCGGACGGTGGGCGCCGGGGCCCTGCCGTAGACGACGAAGCCCGTCGAGGGGCCGGAGCGACGCGGGCGGTAGACGTTGCCCAGCTGGGCGGTGAGCGTGCGCAGAGCGTCCACCTGCCGGCGGACCCGCTCGATGTCCCGCACCAACAGGTGCAGGCTTGCCCGGGCTTGGGCGTCATGGGTTGCGTGGTCGGCCATTGACAAGCCTCTCGAACCGGCGTTGAAAGGGGGCGGGCCGCATCCGAGGGCGGCCCGATTCGGTCAATCTCCTTTGACAACGCGCCACCCGGCGCCGGGGTCACGCGACAGGGGCGTATCCGCATATGCGCGAGGCGCGCGGATACGCGTACGCCCCCTCGGACGCCTGCCCCTAGACTGGTGCGCTGCCCGACCGCCCCCTGGACCGCACCGGCAGGGACTCGCCCGCCGCGACTCCGGCGCGTCCGGCGCGCACCCTGCGCATCCGACGAACAAGCGAGGTAACACGGAGTGAAGCTCGTCTTCGCAGGCACCCCCGAGGTCGCCGTCCCCGCCCTGGACGCCCTGCTCGCCTCCGGGCGGCACGAGGTGGCGGCCGTCGTCACACGGCCGGACGCCCCGGCCGGGCGGGGGCGCCGCCTGGTCGCGAGCCCCGTCGCCGAGCGGGCCGCCGAGGCGGGCATCGAGGTGCTGAAGCCCGCGAAGCCGCGCGACGAGGAGTTCCTCGCCCGGCTCCGCGAGATCGCGCCGGACTGCTGCCCCGTCGTCGCGTACGGGGCGCTCCTGCCGAAGGTCGCGCTGGACATCCCGGTCCACGGCTGGGTGAACCTGCACTTCTCGCTGCTGCCCGCGTGGCGCGGCGCCGCGCCCGTGCAGCACGCGCTGATGGCCGGGGACGAGATGACCGGCGCGTCCACGTTCCAGATCGAGGAGGGCCTCGACTCGGGGCCCGTCTACGGCGTCGTCACGGAGGCGATCCGGCCCACCGACACGAGCGGCGACCTGCTGACCCGGCTCGCCTTCGCGGGCGCCGGGCTGCTGGCGGCCACGATGGACGGCATCGAGGACGGCACGCTCAAGGCGGTGCCGCAGCCCGCCGAGGGCGTCACCCTCGCCCCGAAGATCACCGTCGAGGACGCCCGCGTGGACTTCAGCGCGCCCGCGCTCCGTGTGGACCGGGTCGTGCGCGGTTGCACGCCCTCGCCCGGCGCGTGGACCGTGTTCCGCGGCGAGCGCCTGAAGCTGGTCCAGGCGGTGCCGGTGCCGGACCGTACGGACCTGGCGCCGGGCGAGCTGTCGGCGGGGAAGAACAACGTCTACGTCGGTACCGGCTCCCACGCGGTGGAGCTGGTGTGGGTGCAGGCCCAGGGCAAGAAGCCCATGCGCGCGGCCGACTGGGCCCGAGGCGTCCGCATCGCCCCCGGCGAGCACCTCGGCGCCTGACGAGCGGGCTTCTTCCCGCTCGGCCGCCGGGCGCGGGTGCCCACGCGCGGTCGGGAAGGTCCGCGTCGGGAAGGTCCGCGTCGGGCCGGTACGCGGCGCTCACGACACCGGCGTGGAGCCCGGCACCCACTGAGGCCAGGCGCGAGGCCCGCCGAGGTCACCCGCGCGACGCCCGGTGGGGCCGTCCGGCGCGGGGCGGCCTCCTCGGGGCGGGGGACTACCCTTGGGGGGTTGGAACCATCGCGAAGCGGAGCACCTTTTGAGCGAGCAAGGCCGTCGCCGTCCCTCCAAGCCGTACCGGCGTCCCCAGAAGGACCCGGTGCGCATGCTGGCCTTCGAGGCGCTGCGCGCCGTGGACGAGCGGGACGCGTACGCGAACCTCGTCCTGCCGCCGCTGCTGAAGAAGGCCCGCGAGAAGGACGGCTTCGACGCACGGGACGCCGCCCTCGCGACGGAGCTCGTGTACGGCACGCTGCGCCGGCAGGGCACGTACGACGCGATCGTCGCCGCCTGCGTGGACCGGCCGCTGCGCGAGGTGGACCCGCCGGTACTCGACGTGCTCGCGCTCGGCGCGCACCAGCTGCTCGGCACCCGCATCCCCACCCACGCCGCCGTGTCCGCCAGCGTCGAGCTGGCGCGCGTCGTGCTCGGCGACGGGCGGGCCAAGTTCGTCAACGCCGTCCTGCGCCGCGTCGCCCAGCACGACCTGGACGGCTGGCTGGAGAAGGTCGCGCCGCCCTACGACGAGGACCCCGAGGACCACCTCGCCGTCGTGCACTCGCACCCCCGCTGGATCGTCTCCGCCCTGTGGGACGCCCTCGGCGGCGGCCGCGCGGGCATCGAGGACCTCCTGGAGGCCGACAACGAGCGGCCCGAGGTCACCCTCGTCGCCCGCCCCGGCCGCGCCACCCCCGACGAGCTGCTGGACGTCCTGGACGAGGGCGCCGGGCAGCCCGGCCGCTGGTCGCCCTACGCCGTGCGGCTCCCGGAGGGCGGCGAGCCGGGCGCGCTCGACGCCGTCCGGGAAGGCCGCGCGGGCGTCCAGGACGAGGGCAGCCAGCTCGTCGCCATCGCCCTGGCGAACGTTCCCCTCGACGGCCCCGACACCCGCTGGCTCGACGGCTGCGCGGGCCCCGGCGGCAAGGCCGCCCTGCTCGGCGCCCTCGCGGCCCGGCGCGGCGCCGCCCTGCTCGCCGCCGAGAAGCAGCCCCACCGCGCCCGCCTCGTCCAGCGCGCCCTCGCCGGGAACCCCGGCCCGTACGAGGTGATCACCGCCGACGGCACCCGTCCGCCGTGGCGCCCCGGCTCGTTCGACCGCGTCCTCGTCGACGTGCCCTGCTCCGGTCTCGGCGCCCTGCGCCGCCGGCCCGAGGCGCGCTGGCGCCGCCGCCCCGAGGACCTGGACGGCTTCGCGCCGCTGCAGCGCGCCCTGCTCGCCGAGGCGCTGAAGGCCGTACGGGTCGGCGGCGTCGTCGGGTACGCGACCTGCTCGCCGCACCTCGCCGAGACCCGCGCCGTCGTGGACGACGTGCTCAAGGGGCGCGGGGGAGCGCAGGACGTGCACGCCGAGTGGATCGACGCGCGCCCCTTGATGCCCGGCGTGCCCGCGCTCGGCGAGGGACCGGACGTCCAGCTCTGGCCCCATCTGCACGGCACCGACGCCATGTACCTGGCGCTGCTGCGCCGCACCGCCTGACCCGGCGGACAGGCGCGGAGGCGGCCGACCGACCGTATGGACGGGATCGAGCCTCCAGGGGTTTGCGGGGATTCGGGCGGACTGTTCCGGCCCCGGCGCGACCCAGCCGGGGGATCGGGGCGAGGAAGGGCCGCGCGGCATGGCAGGCTTGGCACATGGCCCAGATCAACCCCAGCATCCTGTCCGCCGACTTCGCCCGCCTCGCCGACGAGGCCCGGGCCGTCGAGGGCGCCGACTGGCTCCACGTGGACGTCATGGACAACCACTTCGTGCCCAACCTCACCCTGGGCGTGCCCGTCGTCGAGTCGCTCAGCCGGGCGACCGACACCCCGCTGGACTGCCACCTCATGATCGAGGACCCCGACCGCTGGGCCCCGCAGTACGTGGAGGCGGGTGCCGGTTCGGTCACCTTCCACGTGGAGGCCGCCGCCGCGCCCGTACGGCTGGCGCGGGAGATCCGGGCCAAGGGCGCACGCGCCTCCATGGCGCTCAAGCCCGCCACGCCCATCGAGCCGTACGAGGACCTGCTGCCCGAGCTGGACATGCTGCTGATCATGACGGTCGAGCCGGGCTTCGGCGGACAGGCCTTCCTCGACATCATGCTCCCGAAGATCCGCCGCACCCGTGAGCTGATCTCCAAGCACGGTCTCGAACTGTGGCTCCAGGTCGACGGCGGGGTCTCCGAGGCCACCATCGAGCGCTGCGCCGAGGCCGGAGCGGACGTGTTCGTCGCCGGTTCCGCGGTGTACGGCGCCGACGACCCGGCCGGGGCCGTACGGGCCCTGCGCGAGCGGGCCGACCGCGCCACCGCCGCCGCGGGCTGGGCGTGCGGACACTGAGCCACCGGTGGGTCACCGGCAGATGAACGCAAACCAACAGGACTGATCGAGGGTCGCCGGATCTGCAAGGATGGCGATCCGGAGCATGAACAGCAGTGAGGAGAACGCGGTGTCTGCAATGTCGGCGGGACGTCCAGCCCTGCGGATGGGACCCGCGGAGCTGGTGCAGGCGGCGGCCATGGCCCGTCGCTTCTATCTCGAGGGCAAGTCCAAGATCCAGATCGCCGAGGAGTTCGGCGTCAGCCGCTTCAAGGTCGCCCGCGTCCTGGAGACGGCCCTGGAGAGGGACCTCGTACGGATCGAGATCCGCGTACCGGCGGAGCTGGACGCGGAGCGCTCCGACGCCCTGCGTGCCCGCTACGGTCTGCGCCACGCCGTCGTCGTCGAATCCCCCGCCGAGGGCGAGGACGAGTCGCCCGACCCGGAGAACCTGGGCGAGGTCGCGGCCGACCTGCTCGGCGAGCTGGTGACCGAGGGCGACGTCCTCGGCCTGGCGTGGGGCCGGTCCACCATCCACATGGCCGCCGCCCTCGACCGGCTGCCCCCGTGCACGGTCGTCCAGCTGACCGGCGTGTACGACGCGGGGACCGCCGAGCGCGGTTCGGTCGAAGCCGTGCGCCGCGCCGCCCAGGTCTCCGGCGGCGAGGCCCACCCCATCTACGCGCCGATGCTGCTGCCCGACCCGGCGACCGCCGCCGCGCTGCGCAACCAGACCGGCATCGCCCGCGCCTTCGAGTACTTCGACAAGGTCACCGTCGCCGCGGTGTCCATCGGCTCGTGGGAGCCGGGCATCTCCACCGTCCACGACATGCTCAGCGACGAGGAGCGCGCCCACTACGCGTCCCTCGGTGTCGCCGCCGAGATGTCCGCCCACCTCTTCGATTCCGACGGCCGCCGCGTCGGGCGCGACCTCGGCGAGCGGTGCATCACGGTGGAGGCCGACCGGCTGCGCCGCATCCCGGAGGTCGTCGCCATCGCGGGCGGCTCCCGCAAGGCCGCCGCCATCGGAGCCGTACTCCGCTCCGGTCTGGTCACCAGCCTGGTCACGGACACGTCCGCCGCGGACTACCTGCTGACCGAGTCGCAGCCGGGCCCGCGTCCCGCCCTGGAGCGCTTCGACCCGGACAACTGAGCACCCCCGGCACCCCTCGTTGGAGGAACCTCCTAGGTCACCCGCTGTGACCTGGAGGTTCCGCCCGGGGGTCGAACACGCGTCGGCATGGGACAATGAAGTACGTGCGTTTTCCCCCGGCTGAGATGCCCGGGGGCCAACTCCGAACGACTGGGATGTTCAGCACGTGCGTTTCCTCAATGACCTGAAGCCGCCGTACGACCTCACGTACGACGATGTGTTCATGGTGCCTAGCCGCTCGGCCGTGGGCTCCCGCCAGGGCGTCGACCTCACCGCCCCCGACGGCACCGGGACCACCATCCCGCTGGTCGTGGCGAACATGACCGCCATCGCCGGCCGCCGCATGGCCGAGACGGTCGCCCGCCGCGGCGGCCTGGTGGTCATCCCCCAGGACATCCCGATCGACGTCGTCACCGACGTCGTCTCCTGGGTCAAGAGCCGCCACCACGTCCTCGACACGCCGATCGTCCTCGACCCGGCCCAGACCGTCGCGGACGCGCTGTCGCTGCTCTCCAAGCGGGCGCACAACGCAGGTGTCGTCGTGGACGCCGACCACAAGCCCGTCGGCGTGGTCACGGACCGCGACCTGACCGGCGTGGACCGCTTCACGCAGCTGTCCGAGGTCATGTCGCGGGACCTGCTGCTCCTCGACGCGGACATCGACCCCATCGAGGCGTTCAACACCCTCGACCACCACAACCGCCGCTACGCCCCCGCCGTGGACGGCGAAGGGCGGCTCGCGGGCATCCTCACCCGCAAGGGCGCCCTGCGCGCCACGCTGTACACGCCCGCCGTGGACGACCGCGGCCGACTGCGGATCGCCGCCGCCGTCGGCATCAACGGCGACGTGGCGGGCAAGGCCAAGCAGCTCCTCGACGCCGGTGTGGACACGCTCGTCATCGACACGGCCCACGGCCACCAGGAGTCGATGATCGACGCGATCCGCGTGGTCCGCGGCCTCGACCCGCAGGTCCCGATCGTCGCGGGCAACATCGTCGCCGCCGAGGGTGTCCGCGACCTCATCGAGGCCGGCGCGGACATCATCAAGGTCGGCGTCGGCCCCGGCGCCATGTGCACCACGCGGATGATGACCGGTGTGGGCCGCCCGCAGTTCTCCGCCGTCCTGGAGTGCGCCGCCGAGGCGAAGAAGTACGGCAAGCACGTCTGGGCCGACGGCGGCGTCCGCCACCCGCGCGACGTGGCCATGGCCCTCGCCGCGGGCGCGTCCAACGTGATGATCGGCTCCTGGTTCGCCGGGACGTACGAGTCCCCCGGCGACCTCCAGCAGGACGCCGACGGCCGCCTGTACAAGGAGTCGTTCGGCATGGCCTCCGCCCGCGCCGTGCGCAACCGCACCAGCGAGGAGTCCGCGTACGACCGGGCCCGCAAGGCGCTGTTCGAGGAGGGCATCTCCACCTCGCGGATGTATCTCGACCCGGCCCGCCCCGGCGTCGAGGACCTGATCGACTCGATCATCGCCGGTGTCCGTTCCTCCTGCACCTACGCGGGGGCCGCCTCGCTGGAGGAGTTCGCCGAGAAGGCCGTCGTCGGCGTGCAGAGCGCCGCCGGTTACGCCGAGGGCAAGCCGCTCCACTCCAGCTGGAGCTGACCTCCCCCGACGAGCCGTTCCCGCCGCGCCCGCGCGCCGGGGGCGGCTCGTCCCGTACCCCGGCCCGCGGACTCGCTGTCCGGCGCCGTCCGGCACACGGAGGACCGCCCGCCGTAAAGCCGGGAGAAAAAGAGAGGCGTGTTCCGTGCGACCGGGGGTATACGCGCCTCGGCAATGTCGAGACGAAGGGAGGGCAACGTGTCCACGGCGACCACGACCCCGACGGAGACGACGGCACCCGCGACCCCACTGCCGCGGGTCCCCGACCCCACCGAGGTCGCACCCCAGGACGCCAAGGAGCTCTCGAAGCAGTTCTTCGCGCGCCTCGCGGTCCTGGAAGAGGGGACCGAGGAGTACCAGTACGTCCGCAACACGCTGATCGAACTGAACCTTTCCCTGGTCAAGTACGCGGCCACCCGCTTCCGCAGCCGCTCCGACCAGATGGAGGACATCGTCCAGGTCGGCACCATCGGGCTGATCAAGGCCATCGACCGGTTCGAGCTGAGCCGCGAGGTCGAGTTCGCGACCTTCGCCATGCCCTGCGTGATCGGCGAGATCAAGCGCTTCTTCCGGGACACGAGCTGGTCCGTGCACGTGCCGCGGCGGCTCCAGGAGCTGCGCATCGACATCGCCCGCGCCACCGACGAACTCTTCCAGGAGCTGGACCGGTCCCCGACGGCGGCGGAGCTGGCCGCGCACCTCGGCATCGGCGAGGACGAGGTGATCGAGGGCCTGGTGGCGGCCAACGGGTACACGGCAGCGTCGCTGGACATGCCGCTCGACGAGTCGGGGGAGCCCGCGTCGGCGACCCTCGCGGACCTCATCGGCGAGGAGGACCGCGACATGCAGCTCACCGAGAACATCCAGGCGCTCAAGCCGCTCGTGGAGCAGTTGGACGACCGGGACAAGGCGATCCTGCGGATGCGGTTCGCCGAGGAGATGACCCAGGCGGAGATCGGGGAACGGCTCGGTGTGTCGCAGATGCACGTCTCCCGGCTCCTCGCCCGGATGACGAAGCGGATGCGCGAGGGAATGCTCAGCGAGAGCTGACCCGGGACCGACGGCTGACGGCGACCGGTGACCTGACCCGGGTCGGCCCGGACGTTGCGGGAGGCCCAGCCGGACACGGCGGTAGCTCGCCTGGAGCCGGAGCTGCTGGATCCGGATCGGTGAGCCGGGAGCGGGGAGCCGCGCCCGGGACGGCAGAAGGGTCGCGGACGGACGCCCGGAGCACGCCCTGTGGACCATGCCGGGGCGGGACGAGCAGTCCTACCCGGCATGGTCCACAAGTCGCGGCCCCGGCTCCGTGTACGGCCCGGACCCCGTCGCACCGGCGCGCACCGCGCTCCGGGCCGGCCGCTCCTGGGACCGTGCCTCCCGGTGGCGGTCGGCGGGCATCCACCACTCCGCCCGCACGGTCTTGCCCGACGGCCCCGGGGACACGTCCACCCGGTCGGCCAGCTGCTCCACCAGCCGCCAGCCGAAGCCTCCGCCGCCCGCGAAGTCGGGCTGCCGCGCCGTCGGCAGGGCGGGACTCGCGTCGTCCACCTCCAGCGTCAGCCGCTGTTCCTGGGCGCGCAGGCGCAGGCGCCACTCGCCCCCGGTGTGGTGCAGGACGTTCGCCAGCAGCTCGGTCACGACCAGGCGTACGGCGTTCAGGTCGGCCCAGGGGCAGCGATCGGCGACGAAGCCGGTCACGCTCTCCCTGACCTCGGCGCTGTCGACGGTACGTGAGTCCAGTACAAGCACGGTCGCCTCCTTCCCCGCCTCGCGTACCCGCTCACCCCCCACTTCACTACCGCCGACGCCCGCCGCGCCCCGCGGGGACCCGCCCTGTCGCCCGGACGGCGTACGGCGCCCGTCCCCAGGGTGTCGGGCGGCTGCCGTACGTCCCCTACGGCTGCGGCAGCCCCAGCACGCGTACGGCGTCCGCCACCGCCGCCCCGAGGCGCGCGTGGCCCGTGTCGTTGGGGTGCAGGCCGTCCCAGAGGTGCTCCGGGCGCAGCAGCGGGCGGCCGGGCAGCAGGGCCAGTCGTGTGTCGCCCGCCGCGCGCAGATCCCGTACGGCCTCCTCCATCGCCGCCCGCAGCTCCGCCAGCGTGGCGCCCAGGCCGTTCGGCGCGTCCTCCGCGTCCGGGCGGCGCAGCGGCGACACGACCAGCAGCGGCGTGTCGGGGTGGCCGTCGCGGACCGTGGCGACGAAGGCGCGCGTCAGCTCGTACAGGGCGGGCGGGGCCGTCGGGACCGGGCCCCAGCAGTTCGTGCCGAACGCGAGCGTGATCAACGAGGCGTCCAGACCGGCCAGTTGCCGGGCGACGGGCAGCTCGCCGCGCCCCGTGCCCGCGTAGCCGAGGTTCACCGGGTCCAGGCCGAGCGCGCGTCCGGCGACGGCGGGCCAGGCGTGCGCGGGGCGCGTCGCCCACCAGCCCTCGGTGATCGAGTCCCCGTACACGAGCCAGCGTGGGCGGCGTGGCGCCGGGGCCACCGCGCCGCCCACCCCGCGCAGGCCCAGCACCACCGGTGCCGACACCTCCGGCAGGTACACCGTGAACACCGCGCCCGGCGGCGCGGAGGGTGGCAGCGTCAGCGCCACCGTCGCCTCCTCGGCGGTCGGCGCTCGGTACGCCTCCCCGGCACACCGCCCGTCGCGCCACAGCCCGAAGCAGTGCGCCGGTACGGGCGGCCCGGCGCCGTCCGGTCCCGGCACCCGCGCCCGGTAGCGGACCTCCACGGCGCGCGTCCCCGGCGACGCGGTCAGCTCCAGCCGTACGCCGACCGGCAGCGAAGCCCGCTCCACCAGCTCCCACGGCAGCACGCCCACCACCGACGGATCGGCCCGCACCGGCCGCCGCCCGTCCCACCACGCCACCCCGCGCAGGAAGGGCTCCGGGTCCTGCCACTCGTCGCCGCCCGCCCGCTCCATCCGGCCCCCGTCCCACGCCGTGTCCGATGCCCCTTCGGCACCCTCGCGCACCCTCTGTGCCCGCCATGGCTCTTTCCCCCGCCGAATGCCCCAATGTGTCGATTCATGCGGCAGCGCGCAATGTTTCCCCGTGCGGGCTCGAAGTGCGCAATGATCATCCGCCGGTGCGCAACAACACTGCATTTCGGAATGCGAACTTCTCCCCGTAGGCTCAGGGCCCGTACCTGGAGTGGCGGTGACCGCCGGCTCGGCGGTCACCCCTCCCCCGTGGGTTCTTCTGTGGGCCTCTCGCTGCCCGCTCGCCGCCGCCGGTCACCGCCGTACCCCCGACCGCAGCGATGAAGGAGCCCCCGCAGTGCTCGATCAAGGCGCAGCCCCACCGGCCACCGAGCCCTCTGCCCCGAAGACCGCCGGACCCTCCGCGCTCTCCGCCCTCGCCCGTCGCAAGCCGGTGGAAGACCTGGTCGCGGAGGGTGGTCAGGGTGAGGGCGGCTCGCTCCGCCGCTCGCTGTCCATGTGGCAGCTGACCATGATCAGCATCGGTGCCACGCTGGGCACCGGCATCTTCGTCGTCCTCGGCGAGGCCGTTCCCCTGGCGGGGCCTGCCGTCACCCTCGCGTTCGTCTTCGCGGGCCTGACGGCGCTGTTCTCGGCGCTCTCCTACGCGGAGCTGGCCGGTACGATCCCGGTCGCGGGCTCCTCGTACTCGTACGCGTACGCAACGATGGGCGAACTCGTCGCCTGGGTCTGCGGCTGGTGTCTGCTCCTGGAGTACGGCGTCTCCGTGGCCGCCGTGGCCGTCGGCTGGGGCGACTACCTCAACGAGCTGCTCAACGGCACCATCGGCGTCACCCTCCCCGACGCGCTCTCCGCGCCCCCCGGTGAGGGCGGCATATTCAACCTGCCCGCGCTGATCGTCGTCGTCCTCGCGATGCTCTTCCTGCTGGGCGGCGCCAAGGAGTCCGCGCGCGCCAACACGATCATGGTCGTGGTGAAGATCGCCGCGCTGGTCCTCTTCTGCGCCATCGGCTTCCTGGGCTTCTCGTCGGGCAACTACTCCGACTTCATGCCGCTCGGCGTGTCCAGCGTCGGCGCCGCCGGAGCGATCCTCTTCTTCTCGTACATCGGCTTCGACGCCGCGTCCACGGCCGGTGAGGAGGCCGAGAACCCCAAGCGTGACCTGCCCCGCGCGATCATGCTGTCGCTGGTCATCGTCACCGCCCTGTACGTCCTCGTCGCCGCCGTCGCCGTCGGCGCCTGGGACTGGAAGAAGTTCGAGGGCTCCGAGGCCACGCTCGCCGCGATCATGAACGATGTGACCGGCCAGAGCTTCTGGGGCACGCTCCTCGCCGCCGGCGCGGTCATCTCCATCGCCAGCGTCGTCCTCACCGTGCTCTACGGCCAGACGCGCATCCTCTTCGCGATGTCCCGCGACGGCCTCGTGCCGAAGGTCTTCGCCAAGGTGGAGCCGAAGAGCGGCACGCCCCGCAACAACACCCTGCTCGTCTCGCTGTTCTGCGGCGTCCTCGCCGCGGCCGTCCCGCTCGGCGAGCTGGTCAACGCCACCAGCATCGGTACGCTCTTCGCGTTCGCGCTGGTCAACGTCGCGGTCGTCGTCCTGCGCGTCAAGCGCCCGGAGCTGGAGCGCAGCTTCAAGGTGCCGTTCGGTCCGCTGTTCCCGATCCTCGGCTTCCTGTTCTGCGGCTACAGCATGTACAGCCTCGACATGGTCACCTGGGTCGTCTTCGGACTCTGGATGGCCGCGGGCCTCGTGTTCTACTTCCTGTACGGCATGCGCCGCTCCCGTCTGGCCACAGCAGAGAAGTGATCCACCCCCCGTGCGACTGAACGATCTCGACGAACGCATCGTCCACGCCCTCGCCGAAGACGCCCGGCGCAGCTACGCCGACATCGGCTCGCTGGTCGGACTGTCCGCGCCGGCCGTGAAGCGGCGCGTGGACCGGCTCAGGGCCGAGGGCGCCATCACCGGCTTCACCGTACGGGTGGACCCGGCGGCGCTCGGCTGGGAGACCGAGGGGTTCATCGAGATCTACGCACGGGGCAACACCTCGCCCGAGACCATCCAGCGCGGTCTCGAGCGGTACCCGGAGATCGCGTCCGCCTCCACCGTGACGGGGGAGGCGGACGCGATCGTGCAGGTCTTCGCGTCCGACATGCGCCACTTCGAGCGCGTACTGGAACGCATCGCGGGTGAGCCGTTCGTGGAGCGCACCAAGTCGGTGCTGGTGCTGTCGCCGCTGCTGAGGCGGTTCTCCTCCGGCTCACCCGCCTGAGCCGCGCGACGGTCTCCGCCGGGCCCGGGGTCTCGGCGCAGGGTCACTCGTGGACGGGCTGCCACGGTACGACGCGGAAGTCGCCGGTCCGGCCGTCCACCTTCTCGAAGGGTGCCGAGCTGGTGCACAGCGGCACGTCCGCCCGCTGCGGGTCCTGCGTCGCCCAGCTGTAGCCGAGCCGGTCGTGGCGGCCGGTGTCGTGGACGGTGATCCCGACCCGCCGTCCCCGCGGCCACCGGTCGCTCTCCTCCACGACACCGGTCACCACGGCCACCTTGCCCCCGGTGATCAGGCAGTCCACCCGGGCCCGGGCCCAGCCCGACGAGCCGTCCGGGAAGACGTGCCGCAGCCGGAACGTGCCGGTCGCCGCCGCCGGGTTCATCCGGTCCTTCACGGCCAGGTGGGCGTCGAAGGTGAAGCCGATGTCATGGCCGGGCCGGTACAGCCTGGCCGTCCCGGTGAGCGCGGCGGCCTCCTTGACGGCGGCCTCCTTGACGGCGGTCTCCCTGACGGCGGCCTTCTTCGGGGCCGTGGCCTCGGCAGCCACCCGAGGCTCCCCGGCCGCCGAGCCCGCAGCCCCCGCCGAGCCCGCCGCCCCGGCGCTGAGGAGCAGCGCGGCGGCGAGTGCGGTGATCTTCGTACGACGTTCCATGGTGGTCGTTCCTTCCCCTCCCGGTCCCGCTGACCGGACGCCGACCACTCTTCCGGGACGGCCGCCCCCGCACATCGCGCCACGGTCGCGTCCCGCCTCCGCCGCGCGGCGGGGCGCCCCTCCACCCCCGGTCGCAGCGGCGCGCAACGAATCGCCGCCGGCCCCCGCAAGCGCGCAACGCTTCGACGGTCGGTCCGCAACGGTCACGCCTTGTCCGGGGAGAAGTCCGGACCGTACCTTTTTTGCATCTCCCTCCTGTCTTCCGCACCCCGACGAGGTCTGCCCATGCCGCCGCTGCGCACCGCCCTGCTCCAGAGCTCCGGACAGCTCGGTGACGTGGCCGCCAATCTCAAGATCCTCGAAGAGGCCGCCGCCCGCGCGGCCGCCTCCGGTGCGGGGTTGCTGGTCGCCCCCGAGCTGTTCCTCACCGGGTACGCGATCGGCGCGGACATCGCCCGGCTCGCCGAGCCCGCCGACGGCCCTGCCGCCCGCGAGGCCGCCGCCATCGCCGTACGCCACGGCCTGGCGATCGCCTACGGCTACCCGGAGCGCGACGGGGACGCGGTGTACAACTCCGCGCGGCTCGTCGGCGCCGACGGCACGCTCCTGGCGAACTACCGCAAGACCCATCTGTACGGCGGCTTCGAGCAGGACTGGTTCACCCCCGGTGACCAGCCGGTCGTGCAGGCCGAGGTCGGCGGCGTCCGGGTCGGGCTGATGATCTGCTACGACGTGGAGTTCCCGGAGAACGTCCGGGCGCACGCCCTGGCCGGTACGGACCTCCTCCTCGTACCGACCGCGCTGATGCACCCGGCGGAGATCGTCGCCGAGTCGGTCGTACCGGTCCGCGCCTTCGAGAACCAGCTGTACATCGCGTACGCCAACCGGACCGGACCCGAGGGCGACTTCGAGTTCGTCGGCCTGTCCGCGCTCGCGGGGCCCGACGGCACCCCCCGGGCCCGCGCCGGCCGCGGCGAGGAGCTCGTCACCGGCGACGCCGACCCCGAGCTGCTGCGGCGGTCGCGCGACGAGAACCCGTACCTCCGGGACCGCCGCCCCGCCCTCTACACCGGGCTCGTCTGACCCGCCCCGTACCCCCTGACCCGCGCTGGAGCGGGCCTCCGCCGCCCAGCACCCCCCTCATCTCCACCCGCGCAAGGAGTCCGCACCCCATGACGTCCACGGTGCCCACCGCCGTCCAGCACACCGACGCCCAGCCGCCGATCACCATGTTCGGTCCGGACTTCCCGTACGCGTACGACGACTTCCTGGCCCACCCGGCCGGCCTCGGCCAGATACCCGCCACCGAGCACGGCACCGAGGTCGCCGTCATCGGCGGCGGCCTGTCCGGCGTCGTCGCCGCGTACGAGCTGATGAAGATGGGCCTCAAGCCCGTCGTGTACGAGGCCGACCAGCTCGGCGGCCGGCTGCGCACCGTCGGCTTCGACGGCTGCGACCCGGAGCTCAACTGCGAGCTGGGCGCGATGCGCTTCCCGCCGTCGTCCACGGCCCTCCAGTACTACATCGACCTGGTCGGCCTGGAGACCAGGCCGTTCCCGAACCCGCTCGCCGAGTCCACCCCGTCCACCGTCGTGGACCTCAAGGGCGAGACGCACTACGCGGAGACGATCGACGACCTGCCGCAGGTGTACCGGGACGTCGCCGAGGCGTGGAACAAGTGCCTGGAGGAGGGCGCGGACTTCTCCGACATGAACCGCGCCATGCGCGAGCGCGACGTGCCGCGCATCCGCGAGATCTGGGCGAAGCTGGTCGAGAAGCTCGACAACCAGACGTTCTACGGCTTCCTCTGCGAGTCCGAGGCGTTCAAGTCCTTCCGCCACCGCGAGATCTTCGGGCAGGTCGGCTTCGGCACCGGCGGCTGGGACACCGACTTCCCCAACTCCATCCTGGAGATCCTCCGCGTCGTCTACACCGAGGCCGACGACTTCCACCGCGGCATCGTGGGCGGCAGCCAGCAGCTCCCGCTGCGGCTGTGGGAGCGCGAGCCCGAGAAGATCGTCCACTGGCCGCTCGGCACCTCGCTGAAGTCGCTGCACGGCGGCGAGCCCAAGCCGGCCGTGACCCGGCTGAACCGCACCAGCGGCAACCGGATCACTGTCACCGACGCGAACGGCGACATCCGCACCTACCGCGCGGCGATCTTCACCGCCCAGTCGTGGATGCTCCTTTCGAAGATCGACTGCGATGACTCGCTCTTCCCGATCGACCACTGGACGGCGATCGAGCGCACCCACTACATGGAGTCCTCGAAGCTGTTCGTGCCGGTGGACCGGCCGTTCTGGCTGGACAAGGACGAGGAGACCGGCCGTGACGTCATGTCGATGACGCTCACCGACCGGATGACCCGCGGCACGTACCTGCTGGACAACGGACCGGACAAGCCGGCCGTCATCTGCCTCTCGTACACCTGGTGCGACGACAGCCTGAAGTGGCTGCCGCTGTCCGCGAACGAGCGGATGGAGGTCATGCTGAAGTCGCTCGGCGAGATCTACCCGAAGGTGGACATCCGGAAGCACATCATCGGCAACCCGGTGACGGTCTCCTGGGAGAACGAGCCCTACTTCATGGGCGCCTTCAAGGCCAACCTGCCGGGCCACTACCGCTACCAGCGCCGCCTCTACACCCACTTCATGCAGGACCGCCTCCCCGAGGACAAGCGCGGCATCTTCCTCGCGGGCGACGACATCTCGTGGACGGCCGGCTGGGCGGAGGGCGCCGTGCAGACCGCGCTGAACGCCGTGTGGGGCGTCATGAACCACCTGGGCGGCGAGACCGACCCGTCCAACCCGGGCCCGGGCGACGTCTATGACGAGATCGCCCCGGTCGAACTGCCGGAGGACTGACCCGGCGGCACCACGACGGGAGCCGGCCGGGGCGTGCGCACCACGCCCCGGCCGGCTCCGTTCACTTCCGCCCCGGCCCCCCGGCTCCTGGGGAAACGCCCCGGGCCCGGACCTCACCAGGAGGTCCGGGCCCGGGGCGTTCCCCGTCCGGGGAGAGCGGGGGAGCCGTCAGAACTTCGGGGTGTCGGCCGGTTCGTCGTCGTAGCTCGACGTACCCGCGTCCAGGAGGGGCTCCTGGGTCTTCAGATGGGCCGGGGCGAAGGCGCGCAGGGTGTGGTAGCCGGTGATGACCACGAGGGTGCCGAGCGCGATGCCGCCCAGCTCGAACGTGTCGGTGATCTTCAGGCTGACGCCGCCGACGCCGATGATGATGCCCGCGGCCGCCGGGACCAGATTGAGCGGGTTGCGCAGGTCCACCTTGGCGTTGATCCAGATCTGCGCGCCGAGCAGGCCGATCATGCCGTAGAGGATGACCGTGATACCGCCGAGGACACCGCCCGGGATCGCCGCGACGACGGCGCCGAACTTGGGGCACAGGCCGAACAGCAGCGCGAAGCAGGCGGCGGCCCAGTAGGCGGCCGTCGAGTAGACGCGGGTGGCGGCCATGACGCCGATGTTCTCGGAGTACGTCGTGTTCGGCGGGCCGCCCACCGCCGTGGACAGCATCGACGCGGCGCCGTCGGCGGCGATGGCCGTGCCGAGCTGGTCGTCCAGCGGGTCGCCGGTCATCTCGCCGACGGCCTTCACATGGCCCGCGTTCTCCGCGATCAGGGCGATCACGACCGGCAGGGCGACCAGGATCGCCGACCACTCGAAGCTCGGCGCGTGGAACGACGGCAGGCCGATCCAGTCGGCCTTGGCGACGCCCGACAGGTCCAGCCGCCAGTGGTCGACCGCCTCGGCCCCGCCGACCGGCGAGTGGATCTTGCCGAAGGCCAGGTCGAGGACCCACGACAGGGCGTACCCGAAGACCAGGCCCAGGAAGATCGCCACCCGCGACCAGAAGCCGCGCAGGCAGACCACGGCCAGACCGGTGAACAGCATCACCAGCAGCGCGGTCCACTGGTCCTGCGGCCAGTACGTGGACGCGGTCACCGGCGCCAGGTTGAAGCCGATCAGCATCACGACCGCGCCCGTCACGATGGGCGGCATCGCCGCGTGGATGATCCGCGCGCCGAACCGCCGCACCGCCAGACCCGCGAGGAGCAGGGCGAGGCCCACGACGAGGATCGCGCCCGTGACCGTGGAGCTGTCGCCTCCGGACGCCCGGATCGCCGCCGCGACGCCCACGAACGACAGCGAGCACCCCAGGTAGCTGGGCACCCGGCCGCGCGTCGCGAGGAGGAAGATCATCGTCGCGACGCCCGACATCATGATCGCCAGGTTCGGGTCGAGGCCCATGAGCACGGGCGCCACGAAGGACGCGCCGAACATGGCCACCACGTGCTGGGCGCCGAGCCCGGCCGTACGCGGCCACGACAGCCGCTCGTCCGGGCGCACCACGGCTCCGGGAGCGGGGGTCCGCCCGTCGCCGTGCAAGGTCCAGCGCACGCCGAGGTTCATGGGTGGGTGGCTCCCGTTCTGTCGGCCTCGCCGCCCGGAGGGGCGGGGGCGGAGGGGTGGCCGCGCGGGTGGGCGATCGGCCGGAAATGATCGAACGCCATGGTACGGGGGAGGGGGTGCGGGCCCGGAGCCGCCCGTTCGGGGGCTTGCCCCACTCCCGGCGGGGCCGTCGGGGGGGGGTGAGGCCCCCGGCGGGGCGGTCGGCCAAGGGACCGGGCCGTCCTCCGGAACCGGCGCCCGGTCACCCGGCGGGCCCGGCCAGCCCCCACCGCCCGCCCTCGGCTCAGGCGCCCCGGCTGCTTCCCGCCACCGCGCCCGCCTTGCCGCCCGTACCGCTCCGGCGGCCCGGGGCCAGCACGCCGGCCCCGGCCACCAGGCCGAACGCCAGCACCGTGACCACCCCGAACGACGCGGTCAGCGACGTCACGTCGGCCAGGCCGCCGATCAGCGACGGGGCGATCAGCCCGGACGTGTACGTGATCGTGGCCACCCCGGCGATGGCCTGGCTCGGGTTCGGCCCGCTGCGCGCCGCCGCCGCGAAGGCCAGCGGCACGACGACGGCCACGCCCAGACCCATGAGGCCGAATCCGGCCATCGCGGCCGGCGGGTGCGGCGCGAACACCACCAGTACGCCGCCCGCCGTCGCGGCGAGGCCCCCCGCCCGTACCGTACGGACCGCGCCGAACCGGTCCACGACCCGGTCGCCGACAAGCCGCGCCACCGCCATCGTCAGTGCGAACGCCGTCGTGGAGGCCGCCGCGGCGCCCGGCGACGAGCCCAGCACGTCCTTCAGGTACACCGCCGACCAGTCGAGGCTCGCGCCCTCCGCGAAGACCCCGCAGAAGCCGATCGCCCCGATGACCAGCGCCGAGCGCGGCGGCAGCGCGAACCGCGGCGGCGGCTCCTCGTCCGGCGCGCTGCGCAGGTCCAGTACGCCCTGGCAGAAGACCAGGCCCAGCACCGTGAGGACGGCGGCCGCCAGCAGATGGTGGAGGCGCGCGTCGCTGCCCAGGTGCGCGGCGAGCGTGCCGGCGGCCGAGCCGATCAGGGCGCCCACGCTCCACATGCCGTGCAGGCTGGACATGATGGAGCGGTCGAGCCGGTTCTCCACCTCGACGCCCAGCGCGTTCATCGCCACGTCGGACATCCCGGCCGTCGCCCCGTACACGAACAGCGCGCCGCACAGCCCGTAGATGTTCGGCGCCAGCGAGGGCAGGACCAGCGACAGTGTCCACAGGGCGAGCAGCGCGCGCAGCGCCGTACGCGCCCCCAGGCGGTGGCTGACCGCCGCCGCGAGCGGCATCGCCAGCGACGCGCCGAGCGCGGGGAACGCGAGCGCGAGCCCCAGCTGACCGGGGCTCACCCCGGCGTGCTCCTGGATCCACGGGATGCGGGTGGCGAAACTGCCGGTGACCGCGCCGTGCACACAGAACACGGCGGCCACGGCGTACCGCGCCCGCCTCACCCTCTCCAAGCCGTACTGCACAGGCCCAGTCCTCCCCGGTCCGGATATCGCGACGCGCTCGGGGTCCACCGGGCGCCTGCCGCCGGTAAATTATCAGGAACCCTGCCTGAAAGTAAGATCTGAAAGGATCACGGCATGCCCTCCGCCCCCGCGTCCCCCAGCACCGCCCGGGCCATCAACGACCGGCTCGCCCTGCGACTGCTCCAGGAGGAGGGGCCCCTGACGGCGAGCCGGCTGAAGGAGCTGACCGGCCTGTCCCGGCCCACGGTCGCCGACCTGGTCGAGCGGCTCCGGGGCGCGGGCCTCGTCCGGGTCGTGGGGGAGTCCGGCGCCGAGCGGCGCGGCCCGAACGCCAAGCTGTACGGGATCGTCGCCGACCGGGCGCACCTGGCCGCGCTCGACGTACGGCTCCGGGGTGTGACCGTCACCGTCACCGACCTGCTGGGCGCCCCGCTCGCGGAGGCGGCCGCCCCCATCGGCGGCGACATGGACACGGGCCCCGCCGTCGAACGGGCCGCCACCCTGCTGGAACGCACGGTACGAGGGGCGGGCGCGACCCGGCTCCACACGGTCGGCATCGGCGCGCCCGGCCTGATCGACCCGGCCACGGGCGCCCTGCGCGACTCGGCGGGCCTGCCGGCCTGGCACCGCAGGCTGGTCACCGTCCTGCGCGAGCGGACGCCCGCCACCGTCCTGGTGGAGAACGAGACCAACCTCGCGGCGGTGGCGGAGCTGCGCGAGGGCGCGGCGCGCGACCGCGACACGTTCGTCCTGCTGTGGCTCGGCCACGGGGTCGGCGCGGCCCTCGTCCTGGAGGGCGCCGTGCGGCGGGGCGCGTCGGGCGGCGCGGGGGAGATCGGCTTCCTGCCCGTGCCGGGTACGGGCGCGCTGCCGTCGGCCGGGGACTGCTCGGGCGGCTTCCACTCCCTGGCCGGTTCGGCGGCCGTGCGGGCGCTGGCGGCGGAGTACGGCATCGAGGCCCGGGGCAGCGACACGGAGGGCGAACCGGCCGGGGCCTCGGCGGTACGGGCGGCCCTGGACCGGCTGGGCGCGTACGGGGCGGGGGCCGGGGCGGAAGCGGGGCTCGCGCGTGCCGCCGACGCCTTCCTGGACGCGCTCGCCGAGCGCGTGGCCCTCGGGGCGGCCGCCGTCAGCGCCGTACTGGACCCGGGCTGCGTCGTGCTGGGCGGCGAACTGGGCCACGCGGGAGGCCCCGCCCTGGCCGCCCGCGTCGAGGAGCGGCTCCCCCCCCTGTCGCCGCTGCGCACCGAGGTCCGGGCGACCGCGCTGGGCGGCGCGGCGGTCCTGCGCGGGGCGCTCCTCACCGCCCGCGACGCCGCCCAGGACGCCCTCTTCGGCGCCCCGCCCGCGCCCCGCTGACGCCGTACGGGCCGGCGGCCACGCGGACCGGCGGCCACGCGGACCGGCGGCCACGCGGACCGGCGGCCACGCGGGCCGCAGCCACGCGGCGGATGACCACGCCCGTCCGGGCGAAACGCGCCGCCGCCCCCGCCACCCCCCCCGTACCCGACGCCTGACCCTCCGCACCCGGCGCCCGACCCCCCCGCCCCCGGCGCAGCGCCCCCTACACTCCCGCCCCGCGCGCGAAGTGCCGCTCCAGGTGCTCCTCGAACGTGCCCACGCCCCCCGCCCGCTCCGGCGTCAGGTGCCCGCCCGCGCGGAACGCCCGGTACGTCCCGCCCGCCAGCGGCACGGGCACGACCCGGCGCCGCCGCCCTGCCGCCCGCAGGTACGCCCGCGCCAGGTCCTCCAGCGTCCGCACCTCGGGCCCGCCCATGTCCGGTACGCGTCCCGCAGGCCCGGCGACGGCCAGCTCCGCGAGGCGCTCCGCCACCTCCCGCACCTCGACCGGCTGGTCGGGGACGCCCGCGGGGACGGGCAGGACGGGCAGCCGGGCCGAGCCCTCCAGCAGGCGCACCACCAGGTCGTGGAACTGCGTGGTCCGCAGGATCGTCCAGCCCAGGCCCGACCGCTCGACCAGGCGCTCCACGGCCAGCTTCGTCCGGTAGTAGCCGAGCGGTACCCGGTCCACGCCCACGATGGAGATGTACGCCAGATGGGTCACCCCGGCCCGCCCCGCCGCGTCGATCAGGAGGCGCGCGGCCCGCTCGTCGCCGCCGGTCGGCGTGCTGGCGCAGTGCACCACCGTCGCGGCCCCCTCCAGCGCCGCGTCCAGGCCCTTGCCGTCGCGCAGGTCCACGGCGTACGGCGTGGAGTGGCGGCTCACCACCCGCACCTCGTGCCCCGTCCCGCGCAGCCGTTCGGTGACGTGCCGCCCCAGTGTCCCCGTACCGCCCGTCACCACGATCGTGCCCATGGCCCTGCCGCCCTTCCTCGCCGGTTGTCCGTCACCGCTGAGAACCGGCGGGTCCCCCGGAATGTGACAGGCGACGCTCCAGGAAGGCGAGCTTCTGCGGATTGAGGATGTTGTGCACGGTCGCGATGGCCCCGTCGCGCACCACGAACGACGCGACGGCGGCGAGCGTGGAACCCGACCAGCCCAGCAGCGCGGGGGCGCCGTTGAGCTCCCTCCACTCCATGCGCAGCGCGTTCACGTCGCCCTTCAGCAGGCCGCCCAGGAACCGCACCACCTTGTCCCGGCCCTCGATCGGCCGCCGGGCCGCCGACACGACGCCACCGCCGTCGCTGACCCACACGACGTCGGCGGCGAGCGTCCTCTCCAGGGCGGCCAGGTTCCCCTCGCGCGCGGCGGCGACGAACGACTCGACCAGCTCCCGGTGGCGCCGCTCGTCGCGCTCGGTGAAGCGGGTCTCGGCCGAGGCCACCCGCGCGGCGGCCCTGCGGTGCAGCTGGCGGCTGTTGGCCTCGCTGATGTCCAGCACCCCGGCGATCTCGCGGTGGCTGTACGCGAACGCCTCGCGCAGCACGTACACGGCCCGCTCGGTCGGTGTCAGCCGCTCCAGCAGCACGAGCAGCGCCATCGACACGGCGTCGCGCCGCTCGGCCGACTCCAGCGGGCCCAGCGCGGCGTCCTCGGTGACGACCGGCTCGGGCAGCCAGGGGCCGGGGTACTGCTCGCGGCGGGCGCGGGCCGAGGTGAGCCGGTTCAGGCACAGGTTGGTGACCACCTTCGCCAGCCAGGCGCCCGGCCGGTCGATGTGGTCCCGGTCGGTGCCGCTCCACCGCAGGTAGGCGTCCTGCACCACGTCCTCGGCCTCGGCGGCGGAGCCGAGCATCCGGTACGCGAGGCCGAACATGCGCGGGCGGTGGCTCTCGAACTCTTCGGCGGTCCTGGTCGTGACGCTCACGGTGACAGCCTGCCACGCGGCATGAGGAGACCCGGTGGCGGGCAAGGGCCATATCTCACCGCCACCGGGTCTCCGTCCTTGTGCCCGGACCGTCAGGCGTCAACCGCCCCGGCCGTGCGTGTCAGCAGGCGCCCAGGTCCTGCCAGACGCCCCACTCGCCGGTCGTGCCCGGCTCCTCGCCCTTCGTCCACCACTTCGCCTTCCAGTGGTGGGACTTGTGGGAGACGGTGGTGCCGCCGCCGTACGCCGCCGTGGCGTCCCACGCCGGGGAGGTGCAGGCGCCCGGGGTCGGGGTCGGCGTGGGGCCCGTCGGGTCGGGCGACGGTCCCGTGCCCGTACCGGGCTCCACGACGGTGGTGCCGCGGGCGAGGTCACCGGCGAGCGCGTACGTCGTGCCCGCGATGTTCACCGTCCAGTTCGACGGGGTCGAGACCGGCAGGTAGTAGTTGAACGACAGGTCCACCGAGGCGCCCGGCGCGAGGGTCTGCCACGCGGGCAGCTTCAGCGAGACGCGGTGGAAGTCGCCCTTCAGCCCGCCCACGTTGCTGCCCGTGTGGTCGCTGCTGATCACCTTCGTGCCGAAGCCGGACTGGTCCGAGGCGTTGCCGGGTGCGGAGGTGGCGTAGTCGAACTGGAACTCCGTGCCGCCCGGGAGCGTCGTCTTCGTGTTGTTGGTGATCTTGACCTTGGGCGTGATCGGGTAGTTGGAGTCGCCGAGCTTGAACTCGCCGAACTTCACGTCGATGTTGACGGCCTTGGCGGGCAGCGCCTTGTTCGACACCTTCGCGCCGTACGGGGTGGCCGCCTTGAACTTGTCGTACATCAGCGACGTCAGCGTCGAGCCGGGCTCGTACTGGCCCTTCGCGGCGTTCCAGGCGTAGTCGCCCGCCAGCTCCCAGACCATCGTGCCGCCGATGCCCTTGTCGACCACGTAGTCGGCCTTGCGGGCCACCGACTGCTCGTCCTCCGTGGACAGGAAGACCTTCTTCTCGGCGTTCCACAGCCACGGCGCGACCAGCGTCGAGTCGTACTTGCGGGCGTAGGTGCCGGTCAGCTTGGTGCCGGCGGGGAAGCCGTACTTGGTGAGGTAGTCGCCGACGACGCCCTTCTCCAGGTTCTTGGCGTGCCACATCGGGTTGGAGCCCGCCGGGGACTCCTTGCCGTTGTCGTCCTTGTCGTGCCACAGGTTGTCGATGCCGACCGCGCCGTCACCGCACTTGGTCAGGCCGGAGCCCGCCGGACAGGTGGCCGCGGCCGCCCTGCCCCACAGGCCGTCGGTGCCGCCCTGCACGTTCTTGAAGCCGCGCGTGTAGTACGGCAGGCCGATGTTGATGCGCCCGGCGGGCATGGAGCCGCGGAAGTAGTGGTACGCCCAGTCGGTGTTGAGGTAGCCGATGCCGCCGTACTGCTGACTGCCGTACACGTTCGCCGCGGCCAGCTCGGCGTCCTTGCCGTCGTCGAACAGCGAGGCGTTCGGCCCGACGTACTCGTTCCAGGCGCCGTGCAGGTCGTACGACATGATGTTGACGTAGTCGAGGTACTTCTGCTGCTGGTACGTCTCCATGCCGCGCAGCAGGTAGCCCGACGAGGGGGCGGCGACCGTCAGCAGGTAGTGCTTGCCGTCGGCGGCACCGGCCCGGTCGAGCTTCTCGCGCAGGGTCTTCATCAGCACCGAGTAGCCCTCGACGAGGCCGGCGCGACGGGCGTTGGCGATCGGCCAGTCGAGCGGGTTGCCCGCGTCCTTCATGGTCGTCGCGTACTCGTAGTCGATGTCGACGCCGTTGAAGCCGTACTTTTTGATGAAGTCGACCGCCGAGTCGGCGAACGTGTTGATGCCCGCGTGGTTGACGGAGCCGTCCGCGTTGGTGGCCATCGAGTAGAAGCCGCCGGACGCCACGCGCTTGCCGCTGTCGTCGAAGTAGCCGCCCGTCTCAGCCCAGCCGCCCACCGAGATCAGCGTCTTGACGTCCGGGTGCTGCTTCTTGAACTTGTTGAGCAGGTTGAAGTGGCCCTTGTAGGGGAGGGCCGGGTCCATCTCGGCGCCAGGCACGCCCGGCCAGGTCATGCCCGTCGCGGGGTTGTTGGGGCCGTCGGTGCCGACGGAGATCTTGTTGCCCGCGCCGACGTGGGCGAAGGCGTAGTTGATGTGGGTGATCTTGTCCCACGGGATGTTCGAGGCCAGGTAGGCGGGCGTGCCGTCCTTACCGGTGCGCCAGCCGGTGAAGTAGCCGATGACGCGGCGCTGGTGGTCGGCGCCCATCTTCTCGCGGCCCTCGGCGTCGTACACGGAGCAGTAGGGGACATCGACGCCGGGCGTCTTGTACAGGCCGTCGGGGCGGCAGTTCTCGTGGTCGGAGGCGTACGAGACGCCGCCGGAGAGCGAGCTGAGCAGCAGTCCGGCGACGGCGGCGCCGGATGCGAGCAGCGAGGCTCTCACACGGGGGGATGACAGCACGGTCGGCTCCTCCTGGGGAGTCGGGCTTCACACAACGTGCGGCTTCTGGCAGGGGGTTGGGGTCGTGCCGGGCCCGGGTGTGCGCACACCGTGGGGCCGTCTCCGCGGAGAGGTGACGCAGACATTAAGAGGACTAGACCAAAGCGTCAATAGGTCTGGACCAATCTGGTGCAGGGGAAGCGTCGCGTCGTGCCGGGGGTGCGCCGGGGGCGGTCGGCGCGTCGTGATCCGCCCCCTCCTGTGAGTCACTCCACAGGGCCTCACCCGGATGGCCGCGGGAAGCCATGGCACACTGGGCCTGTATCAGCAGCAGCGCACTCCGGGGTCGGTGTAATTCCGAACCGGCGGTTACAGTCCGCGACCCGGCCGCATCCAGTGGCCGGTTGACCAGGTGAAATTCCTGGACCGACGGTGAAAGTCCGGATGGGAGGCAGTGCGCGGCGGGCGACCCCTCCAGGGGCGCGCCGTCGTCTGCCGGTGGCCGGGCGCACCCCGGAAACCGGTCGGCGCCGTGGCGGCGTACCCCCTTCGTGAGGCGTGGTCCCGCTCTCGCTCCTGTCGTCATCGACAGGCCCCGGAGTCCGTGCCCGACGAGGCAGGAGGACCCGGTGGCCACAGCGGCCGACACGACCGCCATGCGCCGAGCCATCGCGCTCGCCGCCCGCGGACTCGGCTACACCAGCCCCAACCCGGTCGTCGGGTGCGTCGTCCTCGACGCCTCGGGACACGAGGTCGGCGCCGGGTACCACGAGCGCGCGGGCGGCCCCCACGCCGAGGTGCACGCCCTGCGCCAGGCCGGGGTCCTCGCCCGGGGCGGCACCGCGTACGTCACCCTCGAACCCTGCAACCACACCGGCCGCACCGGCCCCTGCGCCCAGGCGCTCGTCGAGGCGGGCGTCACCCGTGTGGTCTACGCCGTCGCCGACCCGGACCCGCGGGCCAGGGGCGGCGCCGACACGCTGCGCCAGGCCGGAATCCAGGTCGAGGGCGGGCTCCTCGCCGACGAGGCCGAGGCGGGCAACGCCGCCTGGCTCACCTCCGTACGCCTCGGCCGCCCCCACGTCCGCTGGAAGTACGCCGCCACCCTCGACGGCCGCGTCGCCGCCGCCGACGGCACCAGCCGCTGGATCACCTCGCCCGAGGCCCGCGCCGACGTGCACCGGCTGCGCGCCGAGGCGGACGCCGTCGTCGTCGGCTCCGGCACCGCCCGTGCCGACGACCCGCACCTCGCCGTACGCGGCGTCGACGGCGCCCGCCAGCCGCTGCGCGTCGTCGTGGACACCGGGGCGACCGCCGTCAAGCCCGGCGCCCGCGTCCTGGACGACGCCGCGCCGACCCTGGTCGCCGTCGCCGACGACGCCGCCGCCGACCACCTCGACGGCGCCGAGGTCGTACGCCTCCCCAGGGCCGCCGACGGGCGCGGCCTCGCCGTACCGGCCCTGCTCGCGGCCCTGCACGAGCGGGGCGTCCGCTCCGTACTTCTCGAAGGCGGCCCCACCCTCGCGGGGGCCTTCGCCGCCGAACGCGCCGTGGACGAGGTCGTCGGCTACCTCGCCCCCGTCCTCCTCGGCGCCGGCCCCGCCGCGCTCGGCGACGCCGGGATCACCACCATCGCCGACGCCCTGCGGCTGAGCGTCACCGACACCGCCCGCGTCGGCCCCGACCTGCGCGTCACCGCCCGCCCCGCCCCCCTCCCCACCACCAAGGAGACGTGAGTGTTCACCGGAATCGTCGAAGAACTGGGCGAGGTCACCGCCGTCGAGACACTCGACGACGCCTCCCGCTTCCGCCTGCGCGGCCCCGTGGTCACCCAGGGCGCGAAGCACGGCGACTCGATCGCCGTCAACGGAGTCTGCCTCACGGTCGTGGAGCACGAGGGCGACGAGTTCACCGCCGACGTCATGGCCGAGACCCTCAAGCGCTCCAGCCTCGGCGCGCTCACCGTCGGCTCCCGCGTCAACCTTGAGCGGCCCATGGTCGCCGACGGCCGCTTCGGCGGGCACATCGTCCAGGGCCACGTCGACGGCACCGGCACCATCGTCGGGCGCACGCCCTCCGAGAACTGGGAGATCGTCAGGATCTCCCTCCCGGCCGAACTCGCCCGCTACGTGGTCGAAAAGGGCTCCATCACCGTGGACGGCGTCAGCCTCACCGTCGTGGAGGCGGGCGCCGACCACTTCACCGTCAGCCTCATCCCCACCACGCTCGCCCTCACCACCCTCGGCCACAAGCAGCCCGGCGACCCCGTCAACCTCGAAGTGGACGTCATCGCCAAGTACGTCGAGCGTCTCCTCGGCACCCGGGAGGTCACCCGATGAACGCCCTGTCCTGGCTGAACGGAGAGGCGTTCACCGCCTTCGGCCAGCGCATCATCTGGTCCGACATGATCGGCAACACGATCGGTCTCGCCGCCCTCGCGCTCGGCTGGCGCCGCTCCATCCTCACCTGGCCCGCCCAGCTGCTCTCCGGCCTGATCCTCGTCGCCGCCTACGCCTCCGCCCAGCTCGGCGGCGGCGTCGGCAAGCAGCTGCTGGTGATCGCGGTCGCCGTGTGGGGCTGGCGCCAGTGGCACCTCGGCCGGGGCCAGGCGCAGGACGGCACCATCGCCGTCCGCTTCGCCACCTGGAAGGAGCGCGGCCTCCTCCTGGCCGGCGCCGTCCTCGGCACGCTCGCCGTCGGCGGGCTGTTCACCCTGTACCCGTCGCTGTCGTGGAGCCCGTGGGCCGACGCGTACATCTTCGTCGGCACGCTCGTCGCGATGGTCGCCCAGGCCCGCGGCATGGTCGAGTTCTGGTTCGCCTGGCTCCTGGTGGACATCGTGGGCGTCCCGCTCGCCTTCAGCAGCGGCCTCGCCTTCTCCGGGCTCGTCTACGTCGTCTACTTCGCCCTCGTCCTGTGGGGTATGCGCGACTGGTGGCTCCGTACGCGCACCCCCGCCCAGGCACTGGAAGGAGCCCCGGCATGACCACCGCACCCGGACTGCGCCTGTGGGACGCCGCCGACCTCACCCTCGACCCCGTCGAGCAGGCCATCCGCGACATCGCCGCGGGCCGGCCGGTCGTGGTCGTGGACGACGAGGACCGCGAGAACGAGGGCGACCTCGTCGTGGCCGCCGAGATGGCCACCCCCGAGATCGTCGCGTTCATGATGAGCGAGTGCCGCGGCCTCATCTGCGCCCCCATGGAGGGCGAGGAGCTGGACCGGCTCGGCCTGCCGCAGATGGTCGAGGACAACACCGAGTCGATGAAGACGGCCTTCACGGTCTCCGTCGACGCGGCCCCCGCCCACGGCGTCACCACCGGCATCTCCGCCGCCGACCGCGCCACCACCCTCCAGCTCCTGGCGAGCGGCACCGCCGAGCCGTCGGACCTCGTCCGCCCCGGCCACGTCTTCCCGCTGCGTGCCCGGCCCGGCGGTGTCCTCGCCCGCGACGGCCACACCGAGGCCGCCGTGGACCTGGCCCGCCTCGCGGGCCTCCGCCCGGCCGGTGCCATCGTGGAGATCGCCGGTGAGGACGGCGTCATGCTGCGCCTGCCCGAGCTGGTTCCCTTCGCCCGCAAGCACGGACTGACGATCATCTCCATCGAGGACCTGATCGCCTACCGCCGCGGCACGGCCCCCGCCGCGTCCGCCGGCCTTGCCGCGTCCGCCGGCCTTGCCGCGCCCGCCGACCCTGCCGCGTCCGCCGTGCTCCACCAGACCGTGGCCGCCTCCGCCCCGGCCGTCCGCCGCGAGGCCGAGGTGCGGCTCCCGACCGCGCACGGCGACTTCACCGCGTACGGCTACCGCTCCACCGCCGACGGCGTGGAACACGTCGCGCTCGTCCACGGCGACCTCGGCGACGGCGACGACGTCCTCGTCCGCGTCCACTCCGAGTGCCTCACCGGCGACGTCTTCCACTCCCTGCGCTGCGACTGCGGTCCCCAGCTGCACGCCGCCATGGACCGCATCACCGAGGCCGGGCGCGGCGTCGTCGTCTACCTGCGCGGCCACGAGGGCCGCGGCATCGGCCTGCTGTCCAAGCTCCGCGCGTACGAACTCCAGGAGCGCGGCCGCGACACCCTCGACGCCAACCTGGAGCTCGGCCTGCCCGCCGACGCCCGCGACTACGCCGCCGGCGCCCGGATGCTCGCCGACCTCGGCGTCCGCAGCGTCCGGCTGCTCACCAACAACCCGGAGAAGACCGCCGCCCTCGCCCGTCACGGCCTCACCGTGACCGGCCGGGAACCCATGCCCGTCCAGGCCGGCGAGCACAACGTCCGGTACCTGCGGACCAAGCGCGACCGCATGGGCCACGACCTGCCCTGGCTGGACGGCCTCGACGGCCCGGCCGACGTGTCCCCCTGCGTCACCCAGTAGCACCACCGCCGTACGATCCGGCGACACGAGCACCACTGCATCACCGGGCACCACGAAGCACCCGCACCACCCAGCACAAGAGCATCACCAGGCACACACCACCACCTGAGGAGAAACGTGAGCGGCAAGGGCGCACCCGAACTGACCGTCAAGAACTGTGGAGACCTCCGCGTCGCCGTCGTCGCCGCCCAGTGGCACGAGAAGGTCATGGACGGCCTGGTCGACGGCGCCCTGCGCGCCCTGCACGAGCTGGGCATCGACGAGCCCACCCTGCTGCGCGTCCCCGGCAGCTTCGAGCTGCCCGTCGTCGCCAAGGTCCTCGCGGGCCGCGGCTACGACGCGGTGGTCGCCCTCGGCGTCGTCATCCGAGGCGGCACACCCCACTTCGACTACGTGTGCCAGGGCGTCACCCAGGGCCTCGTCCAGGTCTCCGTGGACACGGGCGTCCCCGTCGGCTTCGGCGTCCTCACCTGCGACACGGAGGAGCAGGCCCTCGACCGCGCCGGTCTGGAGGGCTCGAACGAGGACAAGGGACACGAAGCGGTCACCGCCGCCGTCGCCACCGCCATGACCCTGCGCACCGTCAGCGAACCCTGGCGCTGAGCGAGCCCCCCGGACCCCGTACTCTGGAGGGCATCATGGCGAACAAAACCTTCGAAGACCTCTTCGCCGAGCTCCAGCTCAAGGCCAAGACCGGCGACCCCGCCACCTCCCGCACCGCCGAGCTGGTGGACAAGGGCGTCCATGCCATCGGCAAGAAGATCGTCGAGGAGGCCGCCGAAGTGTGGATGGCCGCCGAGTACGAGGGCCGGGACGCCGCCGCCGAGGAGATCTCGCAGCTGCTGTACCACGTCCAGGTGATGATGGTCGCGCGCGGGATCTCCCTCGACGACGTCTACGCCCACCTCTGATCCGCCCCCGCCCCGCACGAACCACTCCGAGCAAAGGAAGCCCGTCCCATGCTGCGCATCGCCGTCCCCAACAAGGGTTCACTGTCCGGACCTGCGTCGGCGATGCTCCATGAGGCCGGCTACAAGCAGCGCAAGGAGTCCAAGGAGCTCGTCCTGGTGGACCCGGACAACGAGGTGGAGTTCTTCTACCTCCGCCCCCGGGACATCGCCATCTACGTCAGCTCCGGCAAGCTCGACATCGGCATCACCGGCCGCGATCTGCTGCTGGACTCCGGCGCCAACGCCGAGGAGATCCTGGAGCTCGGCTTCGCCCGCTCCACCTTCCGCTACGCGACCCGCCCCGGCACCGCGAGCGGCCCCGCCGACTTCCACGGCATGACGATCGCCACCTCCTACGAGGGCATCGTCGCCAAGCACCTCGCCGACCAGGGCATCGACGCCTCGGTCGTCCACCTGGACGGCGCCGTCGAGACCGCCATCCAGCTCGGCGTGGCCCAGGTCATCGCCGACGTCGTGGAGACCGGCACCTCCCTGCGCAACGCCGGCCTGGAGGTCATCGGCGAGCCGATCCTCACCTCCGAGGCCGTCGTCGTCCGCCGCACAGGCGCGCCCACCGACGACCCCGAGGTGCAGCGGTTCCTCCGCCGCCTCCAGGGCGTCCTCGTCGCCCGCAGCTACGTGATGATGGACTACGACTGCCGCGCCGAGCACCTGGAGCAGGCCGTCGCCCTCACCCCCGGCCTGGAGTCCCCGACGATCTCCCCGCTGCACAACGAGGGCTGGGTCGCCGTCCGCGCCATGGTCCCCGCCAGGGACGCCCAGCGCATCATGGACGACCTGTACGCCCTCGGCGCCCGGGCCATCCTCACCACCGAGATCCACGCCTGCCGCCTCTGAGCCGGAAGCAGAACGCCCCGCCATGTCCGACGCGCCCAGCGAAGCACCCGCCCTCCCCGTGACCTTCCGGCCGCGGCGCACCCGCGCCGTGCTGCTCACCACGGGGGCGGCGATGTTCATCGTCATCACCGCGGTCGCCCTGATACTGGAGCGCCTCCACCCGGGCGAGCGGATGAGCTTCGTCCTCACGGCCGCGCTCTTCTACGGCGTGCTCATCCTGCTGAGCCGCCCGAAGGTCGTGGCCGACCAGGACGGCGTCACCGTCGTCAACCTGACCCGCAGCCGCCGCCTCGCCTGGCCGGAGATCCTCCGCGTCAACCTGCGCGTCGGCGACCCGTGGGTGTTCCTCGACCTCAGCGACGGCACCAGCCTGCCCGCCCTCGGCATCCAGCCCGGCATCGGCAAGGCGCAGGCCATCCGCGACGCGCGGGCCCTGCGCGCCCTCGCCGAGGCCCGCGGCACCGGCGCCGAGCACCGCTGACGGTCCTCCGTCCGGCCCGCGCCCCCCCTGCGGGGGCCGGGCCGCCGTGATTACTCTTGTCGCGGCGGCGCCCGGTGCGCCCCGCCCCCGGCGACGGCAGCGACCTGTCCCGCGGGGCACCTGCGACCCGAGGAGTGACTCCCTCCGGCAATGGACGGATCGTCCTGTAGTACCCACGCCGCCCCCCGCACATCAGAGGAGGCGGCGGCATGACCCTCTCGCTCTCCCTCCTCCTGCTCGGCGCGGCCTTCGTCCTGATCCTCGCCAACGGCTTCTTCGTCGCCGCCGAGTTCGGCCTCGTGACCGTGGAGCGGGCCGACGCCGAACGTGCCGCGTCGGACGGCGACCGGCGCGCCCGTACGGTCGTGAAGGCCCTGCGGGAGCTGTCGTTCCAGCTCTCCGGCACCCAGCTCGGCATCACCCTCACCTCCCTCGTCGTCGGCATGCTCGCGCAGCCCGCGCTGGCCCGGCTGCTGAGCGGCCCGCTCACGGCGACCGGACTGCCCGAGGGCGCCGTGTCCGTCACGGCCGTGGTCGTCGGCATGCTCGCCGCGTCCGCCCTCCAGATGGTCGTCGGCGAACTCGTCCCGAAGAACTGGGCGGTGTCCCGGCCGCTCCAGGTGGCCCGGTTCGTCGCCGGTCCGCAGTACGCGTTCGCGGCGGTCTTCCGGCCCGTGATCGCCCTGCTGAACGCCGTCGCCAACCGGCTCGTACGCCTCATGGGCGTGGAGCCCACCGAGGAGCTGGCGTCCGCCCGCACCCCCGGCGAACTGGTCGCGCTCGCACGGCACTCCGCCCGCGCGGGCGCCCTCGAACAGGACACCGCCGACCTCTTCGTACGGACCCTGTCGCTCGGCGGGCTCACCGCGCAGCACGTGATGACGCCCCGCGTGAAGGTCTGCGCCCTGCGCGCCGACGCGACCGCCGCCGACGTCCTCAACCTCACCCGGGCGACGGGCCTGTCCCGCTTCCCCGTGTACCGCGACCGCATCGACGAGATCGTCGGCATGGTCCACCTCAAGGACGCCCTCGCGGTGCCCGCGCCCGACCGGCTGCGCACGCCCGTCGGCCGGATCGCCGTGCCGCCCCTCCTCGTCCCCGAGACACTGCCCGCGCAGACGCTGCTGGAGCGGCTCCGCAGCGAGCAGCCCATCGCCGTCGTCGTGGACGAGTACGGCGGCACGGCCGGGGTGGTCACCCTGGAGGACATCGTGGAGGAGCTGGTCGGCGAGGTCCGCGACGAGCACGACGCGCACAGGGACGACGAGCCCCGGCTCGCCGTCGTCGCCCCCGAGGACGGCCGCCCCGCCTGGGAGGCGGACGGCGGCTGCCGCGTCCACGAACTGAAGCGGATAGGGCTGGAGGTCCCCGAGGGCCCGTACGAGACGGTCGCCGGGCTCGTCGCCGACCTGCTGGGCCGCATCCCCGCGCCCGGCGACCGCGCCGAACTGCCCGGCTGGCGGCTGCTGGTCCGCCAGGTGGACCGCTACCGCGCCGAGCGCGTCCGGCTGGTCCGCACCGCCGACCTGGCGGAGGCCGCCCGGTGAGCGCCCTCCAACTCCTGTTCGCCGCCGTGCTGGTGCTCGCGAACGGCTTCTTCGTCGGCGCCGAGTTCGCCCTCGTCTCCGTCCGCCGCAGCCAGATCGAGCAGATCGGCACCCGGCGCGCCCGCACGGTCCTGTACGGCCTGGAGAACCTTCCGCAGATGATGGCCGCCGCCCAGTTCGGCATCACCGTCTGCTCGCTCACCCTCGGCGCGGTCGCCGAGCCGACCGTGGCCCGGCTCCTGGAGCCGGTGTTCCACGCCGTGCGCCTGCCCGAGGGCCTCGTCCACCCGCTCGGGTACGTCATCGCGCTCGCCGTGGTCGTCTTCCTGCACCTGGTGGTGGGGGAGATGGTCCCGAAGAACCTGGCGATGGCCGCGCCCGAGCGGACCGCGCTGTGGCTGAGCCCCGCCCTGGTCGGCTTCGCCCGGCTGTGCCGCCCGGTCACCGCGGCGTTCGGTGCCTGCTCCGCCGCCGTGCTGCGGGCCTTCGGGGTGGAGCCGAAGGACGAGGTGGAGGCCGTCTTCACCAGCGAGCAGCTCAACCGCCTCGTCGAGGACGCCGGGCAGGCCGGACTGCTCGACCCGGCCGAGCGGGAGCGGCTGGAGGACGCCCTGGAACTGGGCACGCGGCCCGTGCGGGACGTGATGATCCCGCGTACGGCCGTGATCACCGTCCCGCCGTCGGTCACGCCCGCCCAGCTGGAGGCGCTCACCGTGCGCACCGGCTACTCGCGGTTCCCCGTCCGGGTGGACGGCGGCGCGTTCCTCGGCTTCCTGCACGTCAAGGACGTACTGGACCTGGAGGACCCGGGCCGGGCCGTGCCGCAGCACGTGTGGCGTCCGATGGCCACGCTGCGGGCCGAACTGCCGCTGGACGACGCGCTGACCGTGATGCGCCGCGCGGCGACGCACCTGGCGCAGGTCGCCGACGCGTCGGGGCGGGTGCTGGGCCTGGTCGCGCTGGAGGACGTCCTGGAGACGCTGGTCGGGGAGGTACGGGACCCGGCGCACCGCGTCCGCGCCCCGGGGCAGCGCCCGGCACCGGAGCCGCGCCCGACGTCGGCGGCGGACGCCCTCCCGGCGTGACGGCCCTCCCGGCGTGACCGGCCGCCTCGCGTGACCGCCGTGCCGGTTCAGTACGCCGGGGGCGGGGGGTCCTGCGGGCCTCGGCTGCTGGGGCCGCGGCCCGACAGGACCTCCCCGTACGCCTGCATCAGGTCCGGCAGCCGCAGCGTCGCCAGGTCCTCCCGCGTCGGCGTCCCGGGGTACCCGGAGAGCCGCAGGTCCCGGTAGGCGCAGGACTTCTCGTACAGCGTCCGCAGGAACCGGCCGTTGCCCAGCTCGTCGATCCAGCCCTGCTCCACGACGTGGCCGCTGATGGACCGCAGCTCGTCCAGCGCCTCCTCGTCCCACATGTCGCCGTCGGCCGCCGCAAGCACCTTCCCGATCTCGGTGAGCTCCTGCGGCCGGTACGACGGGAAGTCCACCCGCGTCGTGAACCGCGACGACAGCCCCGGGTTGGCGGAGAGCAGCCGGTCCATGCCCTCCGGGTAGCCCGCGAGGATCACCACCAGGTGGTCCCGGTTGTCCTCGGCGCGCTTCAGCAGCACCTGGAGCGCCTCGTCACCGTACGCGTCGCCCTTGCTGTAGCCCGAGTTGGACAGCGAGTACGCCTCGTCCACGAACAGGACGCCGCCGAGCGCCGAGTCGATCAGCTCGTTGGCCTTGACCGCCGTCTGGCCCAGGAACTCCCCGACGAGGTCGGCGCGCTGGGCCTCCACCAGATGGTCGCCGCCGAGCAGCCCCAGCGCGTAGAACACCCGGCCGAGGATGCGCGCGACGGTGGTCTTCCCCGTACCGGACGGGCCGGAGAACACGAAGTGCCGCTTCGGCGGCTGTACGGGAAGCCCCTGACCCGCCCGTAACCGGGCCATCTCCAGCTGCGCCGACAACGCTTTGACCTGCCGCTTCACCGGGTCCAGTCCGACCATCCGCTCCAGCTCGGCCAGCGCCTGGGCCAGCAGCGCCGGGTCCGTCGGGCTCGCCGGGAACGGCGGCGCCGCGGGACGCCCCACTACGGGCCCGGCCGCCTTCTCCCGCGCCCCGCCCGGCGGCACGGGCTGTGCGGGCGGCGCCCCGGGGACCGGGCCTCCCCGCCCCGTGCCCGGCCCGGCCTGCTGCGGGATGCCCGGCCCCGGCGGGTCCGGCTCGGGCCCGGGGTCCAGCAGGTCGGCGCCCGGCCCGCCGTCCGCCCCGCCCCCCAGGCCGGCGCCGCCCGCGAGGGACACCGCCGCGAGGCCCGCCGTCTCCTCCGGGGTGCCGTCGAAGCCGTCGTACTCGGCGATGGCCGCGAGCCGCGCCGCCGTGTCCATGAACGCCGGGTCCACCCGGTGCACCGCCCGGTACAGCGGCAGCGCCGCGGCGGTGCGACCCGTCCCCTCGTGCGCCCGGGCCAGCCAGTAGCGCAGCTCCTTGCGCTGGGGCTGCTCGCTGCGGCACCGCATGAGCGCCGCCGACAGCAGCGGCTCCGCCTGCCCGTACATCTCCAGGCGCACCCGGGCCATGCCGCCGAAAAGTCCGGCCTCGATGCCGAGCAGCGGGTCGTCCACGAGCGGCTCGGTGTGCCGCACGAGCTGGTCCCAGTCCTTGACGAGGTACGCCCGGCAGGCGTGCAGGAAGCGCACCTGCGGGTCGGCGTCCACCGGCGGCAGCCCCGCGAGCGCCCGGTCCAGCTCCGGGACGTGCCGCCCGTCCAGCCAGTGGGAGGCGTGGGCCAGCAGCAGGTCGCGGGGGCTCTCCAGCACCGGCTGCACCCACCAGCCCAGCCAGTACCAGGAGTTGAGCGTCCGGCGGTGGCGCCGCCGCTGCTCGCCGAACCGGTCGCGGTGGTGGTACATGCGCAGCAGCGCGGTCGTCGTGTCCACGCGCAGGGCGTGCAGCCCGAGCCAGGCGTCGGCCATGCCCGGGTCGATCCGCACGGCGGCGCGGAACTCCTCCTCGGCCTGGGGATACGCGCCCATCGTGTAGGCGTCCACCCCGCGCAGCCAGGCGAGCTCGGCCGGAGCCTGCGTGCCGATGTCCATCGGGTCCCCCCACAACACGTGTCCCCGGAGCCGTCCGGCCGGGCGGGCGCCCACCGGGGGCCTTCCGAACCGCCTTCTCGTGGACGGGTTTTGACCGCACCGGGAGGCATCGTACCCGTGGGCGGGGGGCGGGACTAAGGGCGCGACCAGCGCTCGGGGGGCGTTCACGGGCGCGCTGACGAAGGTCACCGAGGGTGAGCGTGGAGCGGCCGCGCCGAGGGTGAGCACGGTGAATGAGGGCAGAACGAAGCCCCCGATCACGGGGGAACAACCGGGGGCTTCGCGTCTGCGGCGACTCCGAAAAGCCGCACATTGAGAACGTAAGACCTGTACGGCTCCTCGGTCAAGCGAAGTTGAGGCAGTCTGAGCGGCTGATTTCCGACAGCTCGGGGAGGCCCTTGAGCGCCGTCACCCTGTGTGACGAATCGGCTTCGAATCGACGGCCGGAAGGCGCCTCGGCAGCCACAGATAGCCCCCGGGACACTCCCGTATCAGGATGTCGGCGAAGGGCAGGGAGGGGTCATGGGCGAAATGGCGGGTCTCCGCCACTGTCCATCCGTCCCAGAAGGCGGACTGCGCCGGTCCGTCGCGACGGCGCCCGCGCCGCCAGGAGTCCTCGGCGCCGCGCTCCATCCACAGCAGCCGCGCCAGGTGGGGCCGCAGCGCGCGGCGCCCCGCCCCCACGCCCTCGACCAGGACGACCGGCGCGGCGGGCAGCCGCCGCGCGGGCCCGAACCGGCGGGCGTTCCAGTCGTACGGGCGGTACTCCGCGACCTCGCCGCGCGCGAACGGGTCGAGGACCTGCGCGCGCAGCCGGCCGGTCCAGGCGAACAGCTCGTCGTGCGAGGCGAGGTCGTCGAGGTGGAGGACCGGTGCCCCGCCGAGGGCCCGAGCGAGCCGCGCGGCGAACGTCGATTTGCCCGACCCGGCGTGCCCGTCCACCGCGACGAGCCGCACGGTCCCGCAGGACGGCGGAAGCCCCCGCAGCAGCGCGGCGAGCCCTCCGAGGTCCCCGCCACCGGTGCCTTCACCCTCACGGCCACCGCGCGCCGCCTGGCCACCGGGTCCGCCGCACGCCGCCTGGCGACCGCGTCCGCCCTGGCCACCGCGCGCCGCCCGTTCGGCAGGGCCCGGCCGGAGGGCGGGGCCGCCCTCCTCGACGGGGTCGGGCTGCTCCGTGGCGTCGGGCTGCTCGGCGGGGTCGGGTGCGGCTTCGGGCATGCCGCCACCCTACGACGCGCCCCATCTCCGCCCCCGGGGGCGGCTGCTCGGGGGACGTGGCCGCGGATTGCCTGGCGGAGCGGGGGTTCGCCAGCGATAGTGGGCGCGCCGCCCCGTTTCCCGTGGTCACTACGCCCGGGAGGCGGCCGGACCCGACACCCGAACAGGGGGAACGCCCTCATGCCCGAACCCACCTCGCGCAGGACCGTGCTCGCCGCCGCCCTCGCCACGGCCTCCGCCACCGCCGCCACCGTCGCGGCCCCCGCCGCCTCCGCGGCCGCCGGCCCCGCCACCGCCCCGAACCCGGCCCCCGGCACCGCCGCCGCCCCCGCCGGTCCCGGTGCGGGCGGCGGCGCGGCGGAGCCCCCGGCCGAGGCGGTGGTCGAGAACCGCTTCTGGACGTCCTTCGCCGACTGGTGCTCCGGCACCGCCGACGGCGTCCGCGTCGTCGCGGGCCCCCGCCCCGGCATCGCCATCGGCACCCCCGCAGGGCAGGCCGCGTACACCGACCCGCACACCGGCACGACCGCCCGCTGGGAGTACGCCACCTGGATCTCCCCCCGCCACACGACGGCCGCCCCCGCGACCGAGCTGATCGCCTCCTGGAACGCCGACACACCCACCGGGACCTGGATCACGGTCGAGCTGTCCGTCGGCTACCCGGACGGCACCGACTCGCCCTGGTACGTGATGGCCCGCTGGGCGGCGGGCGACGGCGACATCCGCCGCGCCACGAAGGACGGCCAGGGCGACGGCCGGACCAGCGTCTGGACGGACACCGTCGCGGTGGACGACCCGGCGAACGGGCCGCACCCCACCTCGTACCGGCTCCGCGTCACCCTGCACCGGGCGCCCGGCGGGGACCGCACGCCGACCGTGTGGCGGCTGGGCGCCATGGCCTCCGCCGTACCCGACCGCTTCACCGTCCCCGCCGCCGAGCACCGCGTCACCCGCGAGCTGATCGTGCCGCGCTACTCGCAGAACACCCACATCGGCCAGTACCCGGAGTACGACAACGGCGGCGAGGCGTGGTGCAGCCCCACGTCCTCGCAGATGATCATCGAGTACTGGGGCCGTCGCCCCACCGCCCGCCAGCTGGCCTGGGTGAACCCCGAGTACGCCGACCCGCAGGTCTGCCACGCCGCCCGCTTCACGTACGACTTCCAGTACGAGGGCTGCGGCAACTGGCCCTTCAACGCCGCCTACGCCGCCACCTACGACGACATGAACGCCGTCGTGACCCGGCTGCGCTCGCTCACCGACCTGGAGACGCTGATCGCGGCGGGCATTCCCGTGATCACCTCCCAGTCCTTCCTGGAGGGCGAGCTGACGGGAGCCGGGTACGGCACCGCGGGCCACCTGATGACCGTGATCGGCTTCACCGCCGAAGGCGACGTGATCGCCAACGACCCGGCCTCCCCGACCAACCAGGCCGTCCGCCGCGTCTACCGGCGCCGCGAGTGGGAGAACATCTGGCTGCGCACCAAGCGCCACAACGCCTCGGGCAAGGTCGTCTCCGGCACGGGCGGCGTCTGCTACCTGTACTGGCCCGCCGAGGCCACGCCCGCCCAGCGCCACGCGCTGCGGTCGCTCGGCCTGCTGTGAGCATGTGCGGCCCCACGGCCGTCCCGCCGACCTGACGGCCATGACCGTGGGCCCCGCGGGGAACGGAGCCCCCTCACCCGGGGGCGGTTCACCTCCGCGCGGCAGTCGGCGGCGGACACGCCCGGAACGCCCGAAGGCGGCACCCCTCCAGGGGTGCCGCCTTTCGCCGCGTACGGCCGTGTCGGGAAAGCGTGTCAGTGTGAGACGACCGGCTCCCGCGGCTGCGGCGTGGTGTCCTCGTCCGGCGCACCCCAGCATTCCACCTCGCCGCGCAGGCCCGGGACCTGGTCCTTGCGGAAGACCGGGTCGAGGCCCTGGCGGCGCTGGGCCAGGTAGTCGTCGAGGAGGCGGAAGGCGACCGCGCCGAGGGGGACGATCGCGATCAGGTTGACCAGGACCATCGCGCCCATCGTGACGTCCGCGAGGCTCCAGACCAGCGGGACGGAGCCGATCGCGCCGAGGACGGCGCAGGCGACGACCACCGCGCGGTAAGAGCTCATCACGCTCTTGCTGCGGGTGATGAACTGGATGTTGGACTCGCCGTAGTAGTAGTTACCGATCATGGAGCTGAAGGCGACCATGAAGATCACCAGGGTCAGCAGGTGACCGGCCCAGTCGCCGAGCGCGCCGGTGAAGGCCGACTGCGTGACGTCCGCGCCGCCACGCTCACCGAGGGTCGGGTTGGCGGAGAGGATCACGAAGGCGGTCATGGTGCAGATGACCAGGGTGTCGAAGTAGACGCCGAGGGTCTGGACCAGGCCCTGCTTGACCGGGTGCGTGGTCTCCGCGGCCGCGGCGGCGTTCGGGGCGGAACCCATGCCGGCCTCGTTGGAGAACATGCCGCGCCGCACGCCCTGCAGGATCGCCGTACCCACGGCGCCGCCAGCGACCTCGCGGAAGCCGAAGGCACCGCCGATGATGTCACCGAGCATGCCCGGCACGTTGCCGAGGTTGAGGAGCACGATGACCAGGCCGACCAGCAGGTAGAGCGCGGCCATGACCGGGATGATGACCTTGGTGACGGCCGTCAGGCGCTTCACGCCGAAGAACACCGCGAGAGCGAGCAGCACGGCCAGCACGAGGCCCAGGACGGGGTTGAACCAGGAGGCGTCCGATCCGAAGGAGCCCTTCGCCGCCACCGTGATCGTGTTGGACTGCACCGCGGTCAGCACGAACCCGAACGTCAGCGTGATCAGGACGGCGAAGACCACGCCGAGCCACCGCATTCCGAGCGCCTTCTGCATGTAGTAGGCCGGGCCGCCCCGGTACGTACCGGGCTCGGTGTCGCGCACCTTGTACAGCTGGGCCAGGACCGACTCGACGAACGCCGAGGCACCGCCGACCAGGGCCATCATCCACATCCAGAAGACGGCTCCGGGGCCGCCCATGGTGATCGCGGTGGCCACGCCGGCGATGTTGCCGGTGCCGATCCGCGCGGCGGCGGAGATGGTGAAGGCGCCGAAGGGGCTGACGCCGGACTGCGGCTTGTCCTTGAAGACCCGGAACATCTCCGGGATCAGGCGGATCTGCACGCCTTTGGAGCGCAGCGTGAACCAGACGCCGACGACGGCGACCAGCGGAATCAGTAGATAGGTCCAGAAGACGTCGTTGAGTTCGACGACCCAGGTTTCCAGCGTGCTCATGCGGATGCTTCCCGGTTCCTTGTGAGTCGGGGAATCGGCCCGGTCTCCGCGTGCGTACAGGTCGTGCACGAAGCGCCGGACGGTCGGGCCGGACGAAGCGGAGGGGGACACTCCACAATCGCCAGGACTCTAGGCCGGGGTGGCTGCCCCTGCCTATGGTTCCTCAAAGTGGTCTATCTCACAGGGGTCCGACATGTACGGGGGACCGCCTGCCGGGGCTCTCCATGTCGGGGGACGGGAGCGGCCCGCTCCCGCGCCACCGCCGCCGGTGGACATCAGGGCGACTCCGGGTGGCGTTCGGGTGACCACGGAGTGTCGTCGTCAAGAACCCGGAATGGGTCGATGGTCCGGATAGCGCGCACTTCTGGTCGATTATCGAACGATCGGATCGTGCCATCCCGCGTGCTTGATCGATCAAGAGCCGCCTGTTCTCGGGCTCCGAATACATGGACTGCGGGATTTTCTCGCCATTGATGTGACACGCGCGGTTGCCGAAAAGCGTTCGGTCGAACTGTGCGTCGGCGGTGCGCTCGGCAGACTCGCGCTCGCCGTTCCGACACGACCTGCCGGGCCGGCGAAACCCTCGAATCGAGCGTAAGGACGCACATCATGCGGAACACCGCGCGCTGGGCAACGGCTCTGGGACTGGCGGCCACCGCCGTGCTCGGTCCCCTCACCGGGGCCGCCACCGCGGCCCCCGGGACTTCGTCCCTGGTGCTGACCGCCAGGTACGGAGCCCTCTCCCCCCTCCCCGCCGACGCCATCGGCCCGCAGGTGCGTGAGGTCACCCTGACCTGCTCGCCCGCCGTCTCCGGCACCCACCCGGACGCCAAGTCGGCCTGTGCCGAACTGCGCCGCGTGGATGGCGACCTCGACGCCCTGCAGGCCACTCCGGGCGTGATGTGCCCGATGTACTTCGACCCCGTCGTCGTCACCGTCACCGGGGTCTGGGAGGGCCGGAGCGTCTCCTACGAACGCACTTTCGGCAACCAGTGCGTGAAGAACACCTACGGCAGCGTCTTCGCGTTCTGACAGGAGGCCACAGGGAGGGGCGGACGCGGCGCGGCCGTCCGCCCCTCCCCGACGGGGACTGGCCCGGACAATCCCCTCGGGTGTCCGGGCCGGTCCCGACGGGGCCTCCACCTGCTCCTCACGTGGGTGATCGGCGAGGCTCCGTACAGCTGACACGCGTAGCGGCCGGGGGTGGGGCGGCGGGAGCGTGAGGAACGTCTCTCCCCACGAGAGGTTTGCCGCTGGCACTGTGGAGGGGCACGGGGGGAACCACCACAGCCGTACGACGACAGCGAGATGCCCATGACCGCGAACGCCGCCGCCGCCCCTCTCCTCCGCGCCCGCACCGGAGGCCCCAAGGACGACGGGCCGAACCCGCTCGAGCACGCCCTCGGCTGGGTTCTCGTCGTGGTCATCGCCATGTTCGTCACCCAGGCCGGCCTGCTCTGACCCACCCGGCGCCCCTCCCCGCCGGGAAGTGAACGAGCGTTATCGAAGGGTGTCTTTCCGCTGGTGACGGGAGCCATCCGATCGGGCATACTCGTGCCGCCACAGCCGCTGAACTGCCGTTTCCGTGATCCGGGACGGCAGCATCGGTGCAGCAGTGAGACCCGGCGGCGCCGCCCACACCCGTTCGCGCGCCCGCCGTAGCGCCCGACAGGGAGGAGAGCGCCCCCATGCCCGACCGCGCCCCGCAGCCGGTGGACCGCCAGCTGCCCACCGAGGAGTCCAGGGATCTGATCGCGCTGGTGCGCGACATCGTCCAGAGGGAGATCGCCCCCCGGGCGGCCGAGGAGGAAGCGGCCGGGCACTTCCCGCGCGAGGTCTTCGCCCTGCTCTCCGAGGCGGGCCTGCTGGGCCTGCCCTACGACTCCGCCGTCGGCGGCGGCGACCAGCCCTACGAGGTGTACCTCCAGGTCCTGGAGGAGCTGGCGGCCGCCCGCCTCACCGTCGGCCTCGGCGCCAGCGTCCACACTCTCGCCTGCCACGGCCTCGCCGGGTTCGGCACCAAGGAGCAGCAGACCGAGCACCTGCCCGCGATGCTCGGCGGCGGCCTCCTCGGCGGCTACTGCCTCTCCGAGCCCGCCTCCGGCTCCGACGCCGCCTCACTGCGCACCAAGGCCGTCCGCGACGGCGACGACTGGGTCATCACCGGCACCAAGGCGTGGATCACCCACGGCGGCGTCGCCGACTTCTACACGGTGATGGCCCGCACCGGCGTGGAGGGCCCGCGCGGCATCACGGCGTTCCTGGTCCCCGGCGACGCCGAGGGGCTCACCGCCGCCGTGCCCGAGAAGAAGATGGGCATGAAGGGCTCGCCCACGGCCCAGCTCCACTTCGACGGCGTCCGCGTCCCCGACTCCCGCCGCATCGGCGACGAGGGCCAGGGCTTCACGATCGCCCTGTCCGCCCTGGACTCCGGGCGCCTCGGCATCGCGGCGTGCGCCATCGGCGTCGCGCAGGCGGCGCTGGACGAGGCCGTCGCGTACGCGGGGGAGCGGCGCCAGTTCGGGCGGCCCATCGCGGACTTCCAGGGGCTGCGCTTCATGCTCGCCGACATGGCCACGCAGATCGAGGCGGGCCGCGCCCTGTACCTGGCGGCCGCCCGGCTGCGGGACGCGGGCAAGCCGTTCTCCCGGCAGGCGGCGATGGCGAAGCTGTTCTGCACGGACGCCGCGATGAAGGTGACCACCGACGCCGTCCAGGTGCTCGGCGGGTACGGCTACACGTCGGACTTCCCGGCGGAGCGGTACATGCGCGAGGCGAAGGTCCTCCAGATCGTCGAGGGCACCAACCAGATCCAGCGCATGGTCATCGCCCGCCACCTCGCGGGCCCCGAGAGCCGCTGACGCCGCCGCGGCGCCGGCGACGGCGCCGCCGTGAGTCCGGCCCGCTCCCCCTGGCGCCGTGCCCGCCGGGTGGATCTGCAGGCCTCCGGGCTGCTCCGGATGCGTGGGGTACGGACATGACGAAACCGCCCCGGTCGCGCTCGTGCGCACCGGGGCGGAGGGCTTTCAGCTGCTGCGTACCGTCAGGCGGCGCGCCGCATCCGCGAGGAGGCGTCGCGCATCCGCGGCACCTGGACCTTGATCGGACGGGAGCCGGGCCCGCCCACGTGTGAGAACGGCTGCGTACGCCAGTCGATCCCCTGAGGGAGCGTCAGCAGCAGCCCCACCTCCTGCTCCTGGGGACCCGACCCCTCGTCAACCGGCCTCGCGTCCGACGCGGGCCGCCCGGAGCCGGTGCACACCGACAGGACGAACGGGTTCCACGGCGTCGGGCACAGCGCGTGCTCCGGCAGAACGTCCTCGTCGGCGAGCAGCGCGATGGGCTGCGCGCAGTCCGGGCAGACGACCCGGAACATCTCGAACATGTCGTACGCGTCGAGCTCTTCGGCCTCGGCCGAATCAACAGGCTCCTGCATGGAGAATCTCCCCCTCAGACGGGCCGACCAGGCAATGCGGCCCCGACCACAGCAAGCAATTCCCCTCGCGCCCGGCGGGTAACCGTCCGGTTTCGAACGACCGCGACCATGAAGGTGTGGCGTTGGTCACATGCCGCCCGCAGGTGCGCGTACGGGGAGCCGCCGACTGGGCCGGAGGGGCGCCGGGGCAATAGGTTGACCGCATGGAGGAGCTGGATCGTCAGATCGTCGAGTTGCTCGTCAAGGACGGGCGCATGAGCTACACCGACCTGGGCAAGGCCACGGGCCTGTCCACCTCGGCGGTGCATCAGCGCGTCCGCCGTCTCGAACAGCGCGGCGTCATCCGCGGGTACGCCGCCGTCGTGGACCCCGAGGCGGTGGGGCTGCCCCTGACCGCGTTCATCTCGGTGAAGCCGTTCGACCCCAGCGCCCCCGACGACATCGCGGACCGGCTCGCCGACATCCCCGAGATCGAGGCGTGCCACAGCGTGGCCGGGGAGGAGAACTACATCCTCAAGGTCCGTGTGGCGACCCCGCTGGAGCTGGAGCACCTGCTCACCCGCATCCGCTCCCAGGCAGGTGTCTCCACCCGCACCACGGTCGTCCTCTCCACCCCGTACGAGGCGAGACCGCCCCGCGTCTGACCCCCGCGCACGCCGGGCGCCGTGTCCCCGCCGCGCGGCGCACCGGCACCGCCCCCGCGGGCCCCGGCCGCGCGCCCGGACGCCGCGTTCGCCGCAACCCCGGCCCGTGCCGCACCCGCACCCCGTGCCCCGGCCGCGCACCATCGTGCCGCGCTCGCCGCCGCGTGGGCACCGAGGAGCAGAAGCGCCCGTGGCTGCCCCGGCTCACCCACGCACCCGCCCCCGCCCCGGTCGCGCATCCCGGCCCGTGCCGCACCCGCCGCCCCGGTGCCGCGCTCGCCGCACCGCCGGCTCCCCGCGTACTTGCCCCCGCGTCCCGGTGCCGCGCCCCGACGGACCGTGTCGCGTCCGCCGCCGCCCGGTGCCGCCATCGTCCCCGTTCCCTCCCGGTCGCCCGCTCGGCCCCCTGATCCCGCGTCCGCCCCCGCCCCGGTACGGCCGTCGGCGCTGTCTACGCTGGTCACCATGACCGAGCACGAACGCGACCCCCAGGCGCCCGCCCCCGCCCCCGCAGGGGAGACCCCCACCCTGCTGCTGCGCGGCGGCGAGGTGCACAGCCCCGCCGACCCCTTCGCCACCGCGATGGTCGTCGAGCGCGGCCACGTCGCCTGGGTCGGCTCCGAGGGCGCGGCCGACGCCTTCGCCTCCGGCGTGGACGAGGTGATCGACCTCGAAGGCGCCCTCGTCACCCCCGCGTTCACCGACGCCCATGTCCACACGACCGCCACCGGGCTCGCGCTGACCGGCCTCGACCTGTCCGGCGCCCGCGACCTGGGCGAAGCCCTCGCGCTCGTACGGGACTTCGCCGCCTCCCGGCCCGGTGACCTGGTCCTGCTGGGCCACGGCTGGGACGCCGCGCGCTGGCCCGAGCGGCGCCACCCGAGCCGCGGGGAACTGGACGAGGTGACCGGCGGACGGCCCCTGTACCTGCCGCGCGTCGATGTGCACTCCGCCGTCGTCACCACCGCGCTCCTCGACCTCGTCCCCGGCGTCACCGCCCTCGACGGCTACCACCCGGACGCGCCCCTCACCGGCGCGGCCCACCACGCCGTACGGGCCGCCGCGCACGGCGCCATCACGCCCGCTCAGCGCGCCGAGGCGCAGCGCGCCGCGCTCCGCCGCGCCGCTTCCCTCGGCATCGGCACCGTCCACGAGTGCGGCGGCCCCGACATCTCCGACGAGGAGGACTTCACCGCCCTGCTGGAGCTGGCGGCGGGGGAGCCGCTGCCGCGGGTCGTCGGCTACTGGGCCGAGGCCGTCGCGGGCCCCGAGGACGCGCGGCGCGTCCGCGACCTCGGCGCGGTCGGCGCCGCGGGCGACCTCTTCGTGGACGGCTCGCTCGGCTCCCACACGGCCTGCCTCCACGAGTCGTACGCCGACGCCGCGCACACCGGCACGGCCCACCTCGACGCGGCCGCCGTCGCCGCCCATGTGGCCGCCTGCACCGAGGCCGGGCTCCAGGCGGGCTTCCACGCCATCGGCGACGCCGCCGTGACCGCCGTCGTGGACGGCGTCCGGGCCGCCGCCGACAAGATCGGCCTGCACCGCGTCCGCGCCGCCCGGCACCGCGTCGAGCACGCCGAGATGCTCACCCCCGAGACCATCGCCGCCTTCGCCGAACTCGGCCTCACCGCCAGCGTGCAGCCCGCCTTCGACGCGGCCTGGGGCGGCGACGACGGCATGTACGCCGAGCGGCTCGGCGTCGAGCGCGCCCGCACCCTCAACCCGTACGCGGCGCTGCTGCGCGCCGGGGTGCCGCTCGCCTTCGGCTCCGACAGCCCGGTCACCCCCCTTGACCCGTGGGGCACCGTCCGTGCCGCCGCCTTCCACCGGACGCCCGAGCACCGCGTCTCCGTCCGCGCCGCCTTCACCGCCCACACGCGCGGCGGCTGGCGGGCCGTCGGCCGCGACGACGCGGGCGTCCTCGTGCCGGGCGCGCCCGCCGACTACGCCGTCTGGCAGGCCGGTGACCTGGTCGTCCAGGCCCCCGACGACCGGGTGGCCCGCTGGTCCACCGACCCCCGTTCGGGCACGCCGGGGCTCCCCGACCTGACCCCCGGCAAGCCGCTGCCGGTGTGCCTGCGCACGGTGGTGGGCGGACGGACGGTTTTCGTACGACCGAACGAGTGAGATGGGCCCGGGCCCGCCCGGCGGGAGGCGTACCGGGCGTTCCGCCACGACCTGCGGATCTTCGTCGCTGACCTGGGCGTTCGTCCGGACATCGCAGGTCGCGCGGGTGTTGACAGGCAGCGGTGAACGGCCGGTAGGTTCGGCGGGTCCACCACGGACGTCCGGCCGGGCGAGCACGCCTCACCGCGGCCGCGGAGCGCCGCTGGATCGCGGGGTGGTGTGCCGCACCGGCGCACCACCGCTGGGAGCCAGGTTCAGTGCCAGCGCCCCGCGCGGCGGGGGAGGTCCCCGGCGGACGTCCCCCCGGCTCCCGGGAGCCGGGGCGGGGTGCGACCCGGGTGGGGCCCGGACGTTCAGTAGACAACGGCTCTTCGGACGACCCGCAGCCAGCGGGCCCCAGGGTCGGCCCGAAGGACGCCGGGCCCCCGTGCGGACCGACAGGCGCCCGCTCCCGTACCGACGAGCCGGTGTACGACGCGGCTCGTCGATCGTCCGTGCCGCGGGCTCGCTATGGTGGGCATCCGCGCTAGGACGTAAGGGGCAGTAGTGAAAGACGACGGTCAGAGTCAGCGGCGGTACGGACCGCTGGGCAAAGCCTTGGTGATCATTCCGACCTACAACGAGGCGGAGAACATCGGGCCGATCGTCTCCCGGGTACGGGAAGCCGTGCCGGACGCGCACATCCTCGTCGCCGACGACAACAGCCCGGACGGCACGGGCAAGATCGCCGACGAGCTGTCCGCCGACGACGCGCACGTCCACGTGCTGCACCGCAAGGGCAAGGAGGGCCTCGGCGCGGCCTACCTGGCCGGCTTCCGCTGGGGCATGGAACACGGCTACGACGTCCTGGTCGAGATGGACGCCGACGGCTCCCACCGGCCCGAGGAACTGCCCCGGCTCCTCACCGCGCTCAAGAGCGCCGACCTCGTCCTCGGCTCCCGCTGGATCCCCGGCGGGCGGATCGTGAACTGGCCGAAGTCCCGCGAGTACCTCTCGCGCGGCGCGAGCGTCTACTCCCGGGTCCTCCTCGGCGTGCCGATCCGGGACGTCACCGGCGGCTTCCGGGCGTTCCGCGCGGACACGCTGCGCGGCCTGGGCCTGGAGGACGTCGCCTCGCAGGGGTACTGCTTCCAGATCGACCTGGCCCGCCGCGCGGTCGCCGCCGGATTCCATGTGGCCGAGGTGCCCATCACGTTCGTGGAGCGCGAGCACGGCGACTCCAAGATGAGCCGGGACATCGTCGTGGAGGCCCTGTGGCGGGTCACCGCCTGGGGCGTGACCACCCGCGCCGGACGGCTGACGGGCCGCGCTCGCGGCTGACCGGGGAGGGCGCACCCGACGGGGGACGGGGCGGCGCCGGACCGGGGCCCGACCGGGACCGGGCGCGCCGGACCGGGGCCGACCGGGGAACGGGCGCGCCAGACCACCGGGCCTGACCGGGGCCAGACCGGGTGGGACGGGGCGCTTACGCCATCCTGGCATCGCCCCAGGCACACTGGGGGCATGACGACCGGTGCACCGCTGCCTCCGACCCGTGGGCGCTCCCGCGCCCGCACCCTTGTCCCCCTCGGCCTGGCCGCCTGGCTGGTGCTGGAGATCTGGCTCCTGACCCTGGTGGCGGACGCCACGAGCGGCCTCGTGGTGCTCGCCCTGCTGGTGAGCTCCGGGGTCCTGGGCGCCGCCGTGGTGAAGCGGGCGGGGCGCCGGGCGTTCACGGCGCTCACCGAGACGCTCCAGCGCCAGCAGACGGGCGGTGCGGCGGGCCCGGCCGAGAAGGGCAGCACGGGCAACGGCATGCTCATGCTCGGCGGTCTGCTGCTGATGCTGCCGGGTCTCGCCTCCGACGTGCCGGGGCTGCTGCTCCTCGTGCCGCCGGTCCGCGCGGCCGCCGCCCGCTACGGGGAGCGCGCCCTCGACCGCCGTATGGGCACCGCCCTGCGGCAGGCCCGCATCCGCCGCCCGGACGGCAAGGTGGTGCCGGGCGAGGTGATCCGCGACACTCCCGGCGACCCGGCGGGCCCCAGGGACAACCGGCCCCCGCTGACGTCCTGACCTGCCGGCCCCCGCGCGGCCCAGGGCGCTCCCGCTCCCGGGGCCGTGCACCCGGCCAGGCCGCGCGCGGTCCAGGCGTAGGGGGCCGTACACCGACCGGAGCGCACGCGGGCGGGGCCGTACACCGACCGGAGCGCACGCGGGCGGGGGTATACGCCGCGCGGGGGCCGTACGCCGCGCACGAACCGTACGCGGGCACGCGAAAGCCGCGGGGCGGGGTACGTCGATGCGTACCGCGCCCCGCGGCTCTCGCGTGTAGCCGGGTGCTAACCCGTCACGCGGACTTCCTGCTGTCACGCGGATGCACCGCGATGTTCATGGCGCCGGAACGCAGGACCGCCAGCCGCTCGGCCAGCACCTCTTCCAGCTCCTCGCGCGTGCGCCGCTCCATCAGCATGTCCCAGTGCGTACGCGCGGGCTTCGCCTTCTTCTCCTCGGGGCCGTCGCCGTCCACCAGGAGCGCCTGGCTCCCGCAGACCTTGCACTCCCACTCCGGCGGGATCTCCGCCTCGACCGAGAACGGCATCTCGAAACGATGCCCCTTCTCGCATGCGTACTCCACCGCCTGGCGCGGGGCCAGATCGATGCCGCGGTCGGTCTCGTAGCTGGTCACCACGAGGCGCGTGCCGCGAAGAGCTCGCTCACTCATGAATCGTGCCTCCCGGGCTTGTCGCCCACAGGACAGGTGTCGCTGTCGTCGTCATCCGGTCAACGTCCGGTCGGCGGTAAAGATTCCCGTTGCGGGTCATGCGTCGCCCGTCGTGCCGCCCCTTGTTGTACCCACAAGCGCCCGGTTTGTCACATCTGGCAGAAGATGTCACCCGGCGCTCTCGTGCACTGCACACGCAGTAACGGTCCGCCTGGCAGGCCAAAGGCGTACACTACCGCCCTTTGACCTCGCCGTCTAAACCGGGCCGCCAAAGTCTCAGATCCGCTCGGGCACGGGGTTCCCCGCGGCGGCCACCGCGCGCCGCACCGGCACCCGCGCCAGCAGCACGAAGCCCACGGCGAAGAACAGCACCAGCGAGACGATGGCGTCGCGGTAGCTCCCGGTCAGCTGGTAGGCGAGCCCGAACACCAGCGGCCCCAGCCAGGCCAGCCCCCGGTCGCTCATCTCGTACGCCGAGAAGTACTCGGCCTCCTTGCCGCGCGGCACCAGGTGTGAGAACAGCGACCGCGACAGCGCCTGGCTGCCGCCCAGGACCAGTCCGATCGCCGCCGCCAGCGCGTAGAACCACACCGGCGCCCCGGCGGGCAGGAAGTACCCGGCGGCCAGGATCAGCGTCCACGCGGCCAGCGAACCGAGGATCGTCCGCTTCGCGCCGTACGAGCGGGCCAGCCGGCCCATCCCGAGCGCCCCCGCCACCGCCAGCACCTGCACCAGCAGCACCGCCGTGATCAGCGTCGTCTGGTCGAGGCCCAGCTCCTCGGAGCCGTAGATCGAGGCCTGGGAGATCACGGTCTGCACCCCGTCGTTGTAGACGAGGTACGCGAGCAGGAACGACAGCGTCAGCGGATGCCTCCGCATGTCCCGCAGCGTCGCCACCAGCTGCCGCCAGCCCGATCCGACCGCGCCCTCGCCGTCGGGTGCCACCCGCCGGTCCCGCAGCCGCCGCAGCGGTACGAGCGTGAAGGCGCCCCACCACAGTCCGGCGGAGGCCAGGCAGATCCGCACCGCCGCCGACTCGCTGAGCCCGAACGACTCGTGGCCCGTGTACAGCGCCAGGTTCAGGAGCAGCACCAGCGCGCCCGACGTGTAGCCGAACGCCCAGCCGCGCGACGAGACCGCGTCCCGCTCCTCCGGCGTGGCGATCTGCGGCAGGTACGCGTTGTAGAGGGCCATCGACACGGCCAGCGACGCGTTGGCGACGATCAGCAGCAGCGCGCCCAGCAGATACCGGTCGCCGTCCAGGAAGAACATGCCCGCCGTCGCGCCCGCCCCGGTGTACGCGGCGGCCGCCAGCAGCGGCTTCTTCCGCCCCGTACGGTCCGCCGCCGCCCCCGCCAGCGGCATCACCAGCACCGCGACGACGATCGACAGGGACACCGAGTACGCGAAGAGCGACCCGGCCCGTACCGGTATGCCCAGCGGGTGCACGAAGCCGTCCGCGTCGGCCGCCGCCTTCGCCACCGACGTCAGGTACGGCCCGAGGAACACGGTCAGGACGCTCGTGGAGTACACGGAGCACGCGAAGTCGTAGAAGTACCAGCCGCGCTGCTCGCGTCCGCGGTCGGGCGGCGGCGCGGCGGCACCGGCGTCCCGGTCGGCGGTCTCGGCTGTCACACGCGCCCCCTCGTTCGTCCCGCCCCGGACCGCGCCGGGGTCAGTTCCACGCTCCCCGGCCGGTGAGCACCGTGCGCAGCGTCTGAAGATGATCGGTCATGATGCCATCGACGCCAAGGTCCAGGAGCGCGTTCATCCGGTCCGGATCGTTGACCGTCCACACGTGCACCTGGAGCCCGCGCGCGTGGGCCTCGCGGACGAACCGCCGGTCCACGACCCGGATGCCGCCCTGCGCCTCCGGCACTTGCGCGGCCACCGCGCCCGCGCGCAGTGCCGCCGGTATCCCGTACGAGCGCAGCCGCAGCCCCACCACGCCGCGCACGCCGAACGACGTGGCCAGCCGCTCGCCCGCCGCCCGGCGCGCCCGGGCGACGCGCCCCTCGTTGAACGAGCCGACACACACCCGGTCCCACGCGTTGGTCCTGCGGATCAGCTCCACCAGCGGGACGAGCGCCGACTCGGCCTTCAGGTCCACGTTCCAGCGGGCCTCGGGGAACTCCTCCAGCAGCTCCTCGAACAGCGGCAGCGGCTCCCGGCCCGCGACGCGCGCCCGCCGGACCTCGCTCCACGGCAGCCGCGCGATCCGCCCCCGCGCGTCGGTGACCCGGTCCAGCGTCGGGTCGTGGAATGCGACGAGCCTGCCGTCCGCCGTCGTGTGCACGTCCGTCTCGAAGTAGCGGTACCCCGCGTCGGCCGCCCGCCGGAACGCGGCCGCGGTGTTCTCCAGCCCGTCCGCCGCGCCGCCCCGGTGGGCGAACGGGATGGCGGAGGGGTGGTCCAGGTACGGGTGGCCGGGTCGCGGGCGCGGTAGACGAGTCACCGCGGCAGTATCACCCGATCCGGTGACCCGGGGGCGACCGCGGTCCTGCCGGACGCCGTACCGGGGATGGCCGCCTCGGGAGCGGCGGTGGTTCCCGGAGCCGGGGTGGCCGCCTCGGGACCGGCGGTGGCCTCCGGAGCCGTGCCGGGGCCGGTGGTTCCCGGAGCCGTGGGGAAGGCGGCTTCGGGGGCCGTGCGCGACGCGGGTTCCGGTACGGCGAACAGGCGCAGCGACAGCTGGGCGAGCGGGCCGATCGCCAGGGCGTACAGCACAGTGCCGACGCCGAGGGAGCCGCCGAGGAGGAAGCCCGTGGCGACGACGGTGAGCTCCAGGGCCGTACGGATCAGGCGGATGGAGCGGCCGGTCACCCGGTGCAGCCCGGTCATCAGGCCGTCGCGCGGGCCGGGACCGAAGCGGGCGGCGATGTAGAGGCCGGTCGCCAGCCCGTTGAGGACCACACCGGCGACCATCAGCGCGATCCGGGCGGGCAGGCCCTCGGCGTCCGGGACGACGGCGAGGGTGGCGTCCATCGCGGCCCCGATGAGCAGGACGTTCGCGACGGTGCCGAGGCCCGGACGCTGCCGGAGCGGGATCCACAGCAGCAGGACGACCGCGCCCATGATCGTCACCACGACGCCGATCGACAGGCCGGTCAGGTTCGACAGGCCCTGGTGGAGCACGTTCCACGGTTCCAGGCCGAGACCGCTGCGGACCAGGAGCGCCGAGCTGGCCCCGTACAGCAGGAGGCCCGCGGTGAGCTGTGTCAGCCGGCGCGGGAGGCGCCGCCCCGGCGGCCGGCCGCCGGGCTCGGACGGCGATGTGGACGACGATCGGGACAAGGTGACCCCCGGAGTGCTGGTGTGGTGGACTGACCTATGACACTCTCTGGCGTGCCAATGGATGCCAACCATGGCCAATTCGAGGAAGGTGGACTGAAGTCATGGCTCAGTGGACTTCGGCGGTGGGCCCGGCTCAGCTCGCCCGCCAGCTGACCGCCCAGCAGACGCGGCCCGCGGGCCCCGGCACCCGTAAGCCCGCCGCGTACCGGGCGCTGGCCGACGGCATCCGCCTCCTCGTGCTGGAGGGCCGCGTCCCCGTCGCCGCCCGCCTGCCCGCCGAGCGGGAGCTGGCCCTCGCGCTCTCCGTGAGCCGTACCACCGTCGCGGCCGCGTACGAGGCGCTGCGCGCGGAGGGCTTCCTCGAGTCCCGGCGCGGTGCCGGGAGCTGGACGACCGTGCCCGCCGGGAACCCGCTGCCCGCGCGCGGCCTCGAACCGCTGCCGCCCGAGTCGCTCGGCTCGATGATCGACCTGGGCTGCGCCGCGCTGCCCGCGCCCGAGCCCTGGCTCAGCCGGGGCTTCCAAGGCGCGCTGGAGGAGCTGCCGCCCTACGCGCACACGCACGGCGACTACCCGGCGGGCCTGCCCGCGCTGCGCCGCACCCTCGCCGACCGGTACACCGCGCGCGGCATCCCCACGATGCCCGAGCAGATCATGGTGACGACCGGGGCGATGGGCGCTATCGACGCCATCTGCCACCTGTTCGCCGGGCGGGGCGAGCGGATCGCCGTGGAGTCCCCGTCGTACGCCAACATCCTCCAGCTGATGCGGGAGGCGGGCGCCCGGCTGGTGCCCGTCGCCATGGCCGACGGCTTGACCGGCTGGGACCTGCCCCGCTGGCGGCAGGTCCTGCGGGACGCCGCGCCCCGGCTCGCGTACGTCGTGGCCGACTTCCACAACCCGACCGGCGCGCTCGCGGACGAGGACCAGCGGCGGGCCCTGGTGGACGCCGCCCGGTCGGCGGGCACGGTCCTGGTGGTGGACGAGACCATGTCGGAGCTGCGGCTGGACGACGGTGTGGAGATGCCGCGCCCGGTGTGCGCCTTCGACCCCGCGGGCAGCACGGTGCTGACGGTCGGCTCGGCGAGCAAGGCGTTCTGGGCGGGCATGCGGATCGGCTGGGTGCGGGCCGCGCCCGACGTGATCCGCTCGCTCGTCGCCGCCCGCGCCTACGCCGACCTGGGCACGCCCGTCCTGGAGCAGCTGGCCGTCAACTGGCTGATGGGAGGCGAGGGCTGGGAGGAGGCGGTCGCGCTGCGCCGCGCCCAGGCCCGTGAGAACCGGGACGCGCTGGTCGCCGCCGTGCGCCGGGAGCTGCCCGGCTGGGAGTTCGAGGTGCCGCGCGGCGGGCTGACCCTCTGGGTGCGGACCGGGGGCCTGTCCGGTTCGCGCCTGGCGGAGGCGGGGGAGCGGGTCGGCGTGCGCGTGCCGTCCGGGCCCCGCTTCGGCGTGGACGGCGCCTTCGAGGGGTACGTACGGCTGCCCTTCACCGTGGGCGGGGCGGTCGCCGACGAGGCCGCCGCACGGCTCGCGGCCGCCGCCCGCATGGTGCGCGCGGGGGCGGCCGGCGGGCCGGTGGCGGAGGAGCCGAGGACGTTCGTCGCCTGACGCGGGGCGGTCAGTTCGGTACGGCGGCCCCGCCGGCCGGGAGCACGGTCGCGCCGTCGGCGGGGAGCACGGGGGCGTGGCCGGCTGGCGGGAGGGCCGCCGTGTCGGCCGGGTGGGGTACCGGCGTGTCCGCCGGGAGGGCGGCCTCGTGGACCGGGCGGTCCGGAAGCAGGTCCAGCACCGCGCGGCGGTGGGCCTCCGGGGCCGTCTCGTCGTACGGGTCGGGCGTGGCCGGGACCTGGACGCGCACGACCTCGCCGGTCCCCAGGCGCGCGTACCCCCGGCCCGGCGGGACCTCGGGCGGCGGTGTCGTGCGGGGCGGGGCGCCCAGGACCGCCGCGAGCTGGTCGGCGGGCGCGGAGCCGAGCGTCACGCGTGCGCGGGTGTGGGCCCGCACGACGTCGCCGAGCGCGTCCACCGTGTCGAACTGCTCGGCCACCACCACCGTCACGCACGCCGCCCTGCCGTGCCGCAGCGGCACCTGGAGCAGGTCCTGCGGGCCCGTACGCCCCTCGGCGGCGGCCAGGTCCGCCAGGACGGTCGGCCGGTCCAGCAGCACCCACAGCGGTCGGCGCGTCTCCGCCGGTGCCGGTTGGCCAGCCTGCCGGGCCTCGTACGCGGCGGCCAGGCGCCGCTCCGTCTCGTGCGCCGCCCACTCCAGGGCGTCCAGCGCGCCGACCGGGCCGCACTCGACGCCCAGCACGCCCCGGCGACCGGCCAGGCACGCGTACTCGCCGGTCCCGAAGCCCTCCAGGACGAGCACCTCGCCGTCGTGCTGGAGCGCCTGGAGCGCGATGGACCGCAGCAGGGTGCTGACGCCGCCGCCGGGCTGGCCCACCACCAGCAGGTGCGGCTCCGTCGAGCGAGGGCCGGTTCGCCACACGACCGCCGGGGCGTCGCGGGTGGCCTCGCCGTCCCGGACCGGCACCGTGCGCCGCACCGCGTCGGCGTCCGTGAAACCGAGCACCGTCTCGCCGGGCACGGTCACGAACCTCTGCGCCACGACCGCCGCCGGGAGGGCGCCCGGCACGGTCATCAGCAGCTGGTTGCCCTCCTCGTCCCAGTCGAACCGGTACTCGCGGCCGCGGCCCGACTTGGCGTGCAGCAGCCGCTCGATCCGGGCGCGCTCCGCCGGGTCGCCGTCAGGGAAGTACGCCGGGTACGAGATCCGCAGCCTGGTCGGCCGCCCGTCCGCGTCGAACGCGCAGTCCCCGAAGGCCCGCGCCCACTCGCCGCCGTGGGCGAACAGCGGGTTCGGGTCGCCCGGCAGCGAGAAGTGCGGCACCAGCGCCTCGTACAGCGCCCGCAGCCGCTCCTTGCCGAGCTCGTCGGGCCCCGGCCCGGGAGCGGGGCGCTCCCTGCCCTTCCACGCCGCCGCGCCCATCAGCGACACGAGCGCCAGCAGCGGCCCGTACGGCATGAGCGCGACCCCCAGGACGCACGCGGCGGCCAGGAACAGCGTGGGACCGCGCCGCTCCTTGGGGGTGGCCGACCATCTGGCGCGTCCCGCCGCCGCCAGCTTCCGCAGACCGCGCGAGACGGTGAACAGCGGATGGAGGACGTCCGTGGCGCCGTCGGCCGCCGTGCGCGCGAGCTCTTTGCCGCGAGTGATCGACGCGCTGCCGCTGCTCAGAATGCGGGGGAGTGGTCGCCGTGCCACGTCGTCTCCTGGGGTCGTGTCCTGCCGTCGTGTCCTGGGCCGTGGAAGTCGTGGAAGGGCCGGGCCGGGGGCCGGGCGGCGTCAGAAGTTGATGCCGCCGAGGAGGCTGGCGAGGCTCTGACCGCCCGCGGTGATGCTCGGTGCGATCGCGGTGCCCGCCAGGTAGAAGCCGAACAGCGCGCAGACGAGGGCGTGGGACGCCTTGAGGCCGTCCTTCTTGAAGAAGAGGAAGACGATGATGCCGAGCAGAACCACGCCTGAGATCGACAGGATCATGAGGGTTTCTCCTGGTTGGAGGGACAGTCACCATGAGTCATTCCAGGCTCACAGGAAGCATCTATGTGACAAAAGGTGCAAACGGGTGAATATTCGGCGTTTTCACTTGACCGGCGCACGTCGGGCCATGCTCCGGCGGGGCAGTACCCTGTCGGTTCACTCGTACGGCTGACCTCGTCGTACGCACGGCAACGGAGCGGAAACAGCAGGAAAGGCGGGCCCCTGATGAGCGAGACCCCCGACCCCGAGGTCCTCGACCTCGCGTCGAAGATCTTCGACCTGGCGCGGCACGGCGACACCGACGCCCTCGCCGCCTACGTGGACGCGGGCGCCCCCGCGAACCTCACCAACGACAAGGGCGACTCCCTCGTGATGCTCGCCGCCTACCACGGGCACGCCTCGACCGTGGAAGCCCTCCTCGCGCGCGGAGCCGACGCGAACGCCGCCAACGACCGCGGCCAGACCCCTCTCGCCGGTGCCGTCTTCAAGGGCGAGGACGCCGTGATCCGCGCCCTCCTGGCTGGCGGCGCCGATCCGGAGGCCGGTACTCCGTCCGCCGTGGATACGGCCCGGATGTTCGGGAAGACCGACCTCCTGGAGCTGTTCGGCACCCGGTGAACGGCCCGGAAACGGGTAGCGAACCGGGGATGGACACCGCGCCGTAAATGTGGTCGCGGCGGCGAAAACGCTGGGTCATCATGACGACGGGCCCGCAGGGGGCCCCGAAGAGAAGGCAGAGGCAGAGGAAGATGGTCGACACCAAGCAGAAGACGACGGGCGGTATCCGATGGCACCGCGCGGCCTAGCCGAGCAGCGGGCGGTCCAGGCATCCGGCGGAATCGGCCCAGCCGACCGCGCCCGCCCAGTCGACAGCTTGATGTGAGGCGTTTTCCCATGTTCGAACCCGTCATAGCGCCGAGCGGCACCCTGCTCGGCCTGCTGCAGAGGGGCCGAGGCGACGGCACACTGCACGCGCTGGCCGCGCCGCGCGCCGAGGCGCTCGCCGCCCTCGACCACTGCGTCCTGCACGACCCGCGCCAGGACTGGCAGGTCGAGAACCGCTCCCTCTACTACGCGCGCCTCTACCTCGACCTGCACGGCGGCCTCGACGCCGTCGAGGAGCACCTCTTCGGCGCCGACGACCACCTCGACACCGACGAGTGCCGCACCGGCCTCGCGCTGTCCGTGCTGGGCCACCTCGCCTCGTACGGGCGCCGCGACGCCCTCCTGCTGCTGCGCCGCTACACCGCTACCGGCAGCAACTGGGCGTGGGCCCTCGACGAGCTGGCCCTCCGCGACGACGACACGGCCCTGCGCGGCCTAGCCGACGCCGTGCTGGCCCGCTTCCCCGACGGCCCGGAGGGCGACGCCGAGCTGGCCGCCGCCGTCCGCGACGCCTACGAGCCGCGCCCGTGGCGCCTGTGGGCCGAGGACCCGCGCGGCACCGTCGGCGGCCGGGTGCGCGCCGCTCGCGAGCAGGGCTCCTTCGACCGCTGGCAGCGCCAGATGCGCCCGGCCGGGCCCCGCCCCGGCTGGAGCGTCCAAGCCGTCTTCGACTGGGCCCAGCAGGGCCTGGAGCGCGGCAGCGTCCTGCACCTGCCGGCCGCCCGATGTCTCACCGCCGTCGCCGGCCCCGACGACCGGCAGCTGATCGTGGAGGCCGCCCGCAGCGGCCCCGACGGCGCCCGATGCGCGTCGCTCCACTACCTCGCGGAGAGCCGCGACCCGGCCGTGCTGGACCTGATCGAGGCCGCCGTGAGCGGCCCGTCCGCCACCGTCGCGGAAGCGGCCGTCGCCGCCTTCGAGCGCATGTGCGGCGAGGCGGCCGTGGACCGGGCTCGCGGCTGGGTGCACCGGCCCGACGCGCTCGGCAGGTCCGCCGGGGGGGTCCTGGCCTCCCGCGGTGGCGAGAAGGACGTCCCGCTGGTCCTCGGCGCGCTGCGGCAGGCGGTACGCACGGACGGGCCCGACGCCCGCTCGCTGTACCCGCTCGTGGACGGCGCCGGACGCCTCGGCATCGCCTGCGCCGCTCCCGTACTGCGGCACGTCTACCGCGAGACCGCGTCGTCCGAGCTGCGCGGCCGCACCGCGCGGGCCCTCGCCGCGACGGACCCGACCTTCGCGACGGGCTTCGCCGTCGAATGCCTGTGGGACTGCGAGGAGACCACCCGGGAGATCGCCGCCCTGCACGCCGAGACCGGTGACGTACGCGTCGCCGAGCGCCTGCGCAGGCTCGCCGCCGACCCGGTGGAGGAGGACGAGGTCCAGACCGCCGTCCGCAGCCGCATCAGCCCCGACACGTCGGCCCTCTGACCCCCTTCCGGGTACGGCAGCCACCGGCGGCGCCCCCCTGAGGGCGGGGCGCCTGCGGGCCGGGGATGCCTGGGGGCGCGGTGGCCACTGAGCGGCGCGCCTCCCGGGCGGCGCGCCCCCGGGGCGGACTCGGGCGTGCTGACGGCCGGCCCCGCCGGGTTCCATGACGAACCCGGCGCTGCCGTCCCGCGACTCCGCCCCGTTCCGGGGGCTGGTGCGAGGGGAGGGCCAGAGGTCCGCCCTCACGCCGCACTGTCCGGGGACGGGGGCCGTCTGGCAGGGCGGTAGCGGTATCACCGATGAGTTCACCCTTCTCGAACGGTCTACCCGGCGACACGACCGTTCGCGAAGGAGAGCCATGTCCACCATCCAGCCAGTGATCACCACGGCCGACCCGGACGTCCTGCTCGGCTTCTACACGAAGCTGTTCGGCGCCGAGGAGGTCTTCCGGGTACCGGAGGAAGGCCCGGTCTTCTACCTCGGCTTGCGCATCGGCGACAGCGACCTCGGGCTGGTGGCCAAGGCGGAAACGGGGGACCCGGCGGCTCCGCGAATCCTGCTCAGCGTCGGCGTCGACGACGTCGACGAGACCCTCGGCCGGGTGACGGCTCTGGGCGGCTCGGTCAGCGGCGGCCCCAACGACATGCCGTGGGGTCAGCGCGTCGCCCACATCCAGGACCCCGACGGCAACCCGGTGAACCTCACCCAGCCGACCCCGGCTCAGTGACGCCGCTCCGGACGCCGCCCCTGAGAGGGGCCGGAGCCCGGGCGCCTGCCGACACGACGGCACGGCTGGGCTCGGGAAGTCGTGGACCGACCAGCGCCCCGCTCCCCACCGCACCCCCGCACGAACCACCCGAACCCCCGGCCTCACCGCCCCCGCACGAACCGCACCCGCGCCCCCGGCGCCGCCTGGGCGGCCGCCGCCAGGTCCGGCTCCCGGACGACGCACACCACCGGATACCCCCCCGTCGTGGGGTGGTCCGCCAGGAACACCACCGGGTGCCCGTCCGGCGGCACCTGCACCGCCCCCAGCACCATGCCCTCGCTGGGCAGCTCACCCGCCCTCGCCCGCTCCAGCGGCGGGCCCTCCAGGCGCAGACCCACCCGGTTCGAGGCGGCCGACACCACGTACGTGCTCGTGGTGAGCGTCCGCAGCGCCCCGGCCGTGAACCAGTCGTCCCGCGGCCCGAACCGCACCCGCAGCACCACCTCGTCCGGTACGCCCCGCCAGGGCGCCCCCTCGTAGTGGGGGGCATCCGGCGGCGGTGCGGCGCCCAGCGGCAGGACCGCACCGTCCACGAGCGGCGCGGGCCCGAGGCCCGACAGCAGGTCCGTGGACCGGCTGCCCAGCACCGGGTCGGCCGCCACACCCCCGGCGAACGCCACGTACGACCGGACGCCCCGCACCGCCGTGCCCACCTCCAGCACGGCACCCGCCTCCACCCGTACCGCCGCACCCCACGGCGCCGGCCGCCCGTCCACGGTGACGGGGCACGGCGCGCCGCCCACCGCCACGGTCACCGCGCACCGGGGCCGCACCGCGCACCCGGTGAGCGTCGTCTCCAGGACGGCCGCGCCCCCGTCGTTGCCGACCAGCCGGTTGACCAGCGCGACGGCGTACGGGTCGAGCGCCCCCGACCGGGGCACCCCCAGGTGCGCGTGCCCGAACCGGCCCCGGTCCTGCACCGTGGTCAGCGCCCCGGCCCGTACGACGGCGAACGCCCGGTCCCTCACACCCCCTCCTCGGTGAACCGCACCCGGGACCCCGGCGTGAGCAGCGCCGCGGGCTCCCGTGCCGTGTCCCACAGGACCGCGTCGGTCGTCCCGATCAGCTGCCATCCGCCGGGCGACGCGCGCGGGTAGACCCCCGTGTACGGGCCGGCCAGCGCGACCGAGCCCGCCGGGACGGCCGTGCGGGGCGTGGCCCGGCGCGGCACCGCGTACCGCTCGGGCAGCCCGGTCAGGTATCCGAAGCCCGGTGCGAACCCGCAGAACGCCACGCGGTACTCGACGCCCGCGTGGACCCGGCCCACCTCCCCGGGAGCCACCCCCCACAGCGCGGCGACCTCGGCCAGATCCGGCCCGTCGTACCGAACCGGCACCTCCACCACGGGCCCCTCGCGCGGGTCCAGCGGCGGCACCTCCCACCGGGCGGCCTCCACCGCGAGCCGCCCCGGGTCGGCCACCCCGTCGAGCAGCACGGTCCGCGCGGCCGGCACGATCTCCCGTACCGGAGGAAGCGCGCCCGCGGCCCGCCTCCGCAGCAACTCGGCGTGGAACGCCCGCGTCTCCTCCCCGTCCTCGAACTCCAGCAGCAGCGCCGCCTCACCCACCTCCAGCGCCCTCACGCGAACGCCTCCACCCGCACACCCTCCTCCTCCAGCCGGGCCCGCACCCGCCGGGCCAGCCCGACCGAGCCGGGCGTGTCCCCGTGCAGGCACAGCGACCGGGCCCGCACGGACAGGGTCCGCCCGCACAGCGACGTCACCGTCCCGTGCCGCGCCAGGGAGAGCGACCGGTCGACCACGGTGTCCGGGTCGTGGATGACCGCGCCCTCCCGTCCACGCGGCACCAGGGTCCCGTCCGCCGCGTACGCCCGGTCCGCGAACGCCTCCTCCACCACCGGCAGACCCGCCTCCCGCGCGCACGCGTGCAGCCGCGAGCCCGGCAGCCCCAGCACCGGCAGCCGCCCACCGGCCAGCAGCACCCCCTCGACGACGGCCCGCGCCTGCTCCTCGTCCCGCACGACCCGGTTGTACAGGGCGCCGTGCGGCTTCACATACGACACCCGCGACCCGGCAGCGCGCGCGAACACCTCCAGAGCGCCGATCTGGTACGCCACCTCCGCGGCCAGCTCGCCGGGCGGCACGTCCATGGCGCGCCGCCCGAAGCCGGCCAGGTCGCGGTAGGAGACCTGGGCGCCGATCCGGACCCCGCGCCCGGCGGCGAGCGCGCACACCCGGCGCATGGTCGGCGCGTCCCCGGCGTGGAAGCCGCACGCCACGTTGGCGCTGGTGACGACCGACAGCAACTGCTCGTCGTCGGTCAGCCGCCAGCGGCCGAAGCCCTCGCCCAGGTCGGCGTTGAGATCGATCGATGCCCCGGTCACGTTCGTCAACTCCTTGGAGAATCCTTGCCTTTGCCCGGCGGAGCGGACCACGCCCCGCCGGGCATCACCACAGCTCCCGCCCCCGCGTCTCGGGGAGCCCCAACAGCGCCACCACGGCGATGCCGTACGCGACCGCGCCGAACACCAGGGCCCCGCCCACTCCCCAGCCGTCCGCCAGGAACCCGACGAGCGTCGGGAAGAACGCCCCCACCGCGCGGCCCGTGTTGTACGTGAACCCCTGGCCCGTCCCGCGCACCGCCGTCGGGTACAGCTCCGCCAGGAACGACCCGAAGCCGCTGAAGATGGCCGACATGCAGAAGCCGAGCGGGAATCCCAGCACGAGCACCAGCCCGTTCGCCCCGGCCGGGATGTTCGTGTACGCCACGACGCTCACCGCGGACAGGACGGCGAACAGCACGATGTTGCGCTTCCGGCCCAGCCGGTCCGTGAGGTACCCGCCGGTCAGATAACCGAGGAACGCCCCGGATATGAGGAACGCGAGGTAGCCGCCGGTGCCGACGACCGTGAGCCCGCGCTCCGTCTTCAGGTACGTCGGCACCCATGTCGCCAGCGTGTAGTACCCGCCCTGCACGCCGGTCGAGAGCAACACCGCGAACAGCGTCGTCCGCAGCAGCCCCGCCCGGAAGATCCCCGTGAAGGAGCCGCGCTCGGCGCTCTCCCGCCGCACCCGCGCGGCCTCCGGCGCGTCCTCCACGTTCCGCCGGACGTACACGATCAGCAGCGCCGGGAGCGCGCCCGTCCAGAACATCACCCGCCACGCCGTGTCCGCGTCGAGGAAGTGGAACACCAGCGTGTAGACGATCACGGCGAGCGCCCAGCCCGCCGCCCAGGCGCTCTGCACCCAGCCCAGCGTCCGCCCCCGGTGCCGCGCCGACGCGTATTCGGCGACCAGGATCGCCCCGACCGCCCACTCCCCGCCGAAGCCCAGCCCCTGGAGGGCGCGGAAGACCAGCAGCGTCTCGTAGTCCGGCGCGAAACCGCACGCGACCGTGAACACCGCGTACGTCACGACGGTGACCATCAGCGCGCGCACCCGGCCGATCCGGTCGGCGAGCATCCCCGCACCCGCGCCGCCGACCGCGGACACGACCAGCGTGACGGTGGTGAGCAGCCCGGTCTGGCCGCTGTCCAGGCTGAAGTACGCGGCGACGGCCACCATGCTCAGCGGCAGCGTGAAGAAGTCGTAGGAGTCCAGGGCGTAGCCGCCGAACGCGCCGGTGAAGGCGCGCCTGCCGCGCGGTCCCAGGGCGCGCAGCCAGCCGAACGGGCGCTCGGCCTCCGGCTCCTGGGGTGTCTTGGTCGGTCCGGTCCGGGTCGTGCTCATCTGCACCTCGCAGTGGGTGAGGAGCGTGCCTGAGTGGAGACGTACAGTGACTGTGAAGGTAGAGGATCGTTGAACGATCCCACAAGCCCTGTGGACAACTCGTTCTACGATGACCGACACGACCGCCGGGCAACGGCCGACACGACCGACGGGCGATGACCGGCGCGGCGGCCGAGCGACGGCCGGCGCGACGGCCAAGCGCAGGCGGTCACGACGGCGACGGCCCGACGGCCGACCCCGCCGCCCGGCGCCGTGCGCGGGCGCGAGGCCGGTACGACACGAGAAGAGGTGCAGGTGGCGACGACGAGCGGCGGACTGGCGGACGACCGGGTCCTGCTGGGGCGTACGAGCACGGCCGAGCGGGTCGCGGACATCCTGCGCACCCGCATAGCCGAGGGCTACTTCCCACCGGGCACCAGGCTGTCCGAGGACACCATCGGCGGGGCACTCGGCGTCTCCCGCAACACGCTGCGCGAGGCTTTCCGCCTGCTCACCCACGAGCGCCTGCTCGTCCACGAGCTCAACCGCGGGGTGTTCGTCCGCGTGCTCGCCGTGGAGGACGTGGTGGACATCTACCGCACCCGGCAACTGGTCGAGTGCGCCGTCATCCACGACCTCGGCGACCCGCCCTTCCCCCTCGACGGCCTGGCCGCCGCCGTGTCGGAAGGCGAGCGGCACGCCCGCGCCGGGGACTGGAAGGGCGTCTCGACCGCCAACATCCACTTCCACCGCGAACTCGTCGCCCTCGCCGGGAGCGAACGCACCGACGAGCTGATGCGCGGGGTCCTCGCCGAACTCCGCCTCGCCTTCCACGTGGTGGACGACCCGCACACCCTCCACGAGCCATACCTGCGACGGAACCGGGAGATCCTGGACGCGCTGCGGGCGGGGGAGCGCACCACGGCCGAGCGTCTGCTCACCGACTATCTGCGCGACTCCCGCACCCAACTCGTCAAGGCGTACGCCCGTCACGTCCCCGATGGCGTCACGCCGCACGCCTGACCGGCCCGCGCCGCCGCCGCGACCACTGCCACCAGCCCCTTCACCCCCGACAGCCCGCGGCCGTCACCACCCCGGACCGGGCGCCTTCGCCCCGCGCCGTTTCGACCGCTGTCACCGTGAGGACCTACTCTGTGCAGCGTGACTTCGCCTGCCCCGACGGAACCGACGGAACTCGTTCCGCCCCAGCTCAGCGCGGGGCCGCGGCCCGCGCAGGGCCCGGCCGCCGACGAAGGGCTGGCGCGGCGCCTGCGCGCGCTCGCCTGCACCGCGCCCCTGCACGACCTGGACACCCGCAAGGCGAACCTGGCGGGCGAGTACTCGGTCTACACGATGGCGGAAGTCGCCCTCGCCGCCATCGATCTCGTCACGCTCAACATGGACTTCGACACGGGCGCCGACCACGAGCAGATAGTGGCCCGCCTGCTGCCCCGCGTCGCCGCCCAGGCCCCCGAGCGCCCCGCCGCCGAACACGAGCGCGTCGCCCGCTGGGTCCTGGAGAACCTGATCAACGTCGGCAGCGTCGACCGCGGCTTCCGCGCCGTCTACGGCACGTTCGGCCCCGACGGGGTGTACGTCCGCCGCGACTACGACTTCAAGCTCATCGAAGAGGTCCCCGGCTACGGCGGCGGCGTCTACCTGCGCACCACCGACGAAGCGGTCAACGTCCTGGTGGGCGCCCTCGACACGGACGTCACCAGCGCGCAGATCGCCGCCGAGGTCAAGCTGGAGGTGCTGATCAGCCGAGGCAGGCTCGCGGACGCCCAGCTCGCCGCCGAGCAGGCCCGGTACCGCACGGTCCAGTACGCCGAGACCCTCCGCAAGACGCTGGAGGCGACCCGGCGCAACGTCCGCGCCGTCGACTGGCTCAACACCGTCCCCGACATGATCGACGAGGCCCTCGCGCACGTTGCGGACCGCTACCGCCACGAGAACGCGATCCTCACCAACATCCGCAAGGCGCGCGACGAGGCCGAGGGTGCCGAGCACAAGCGCCGCGCCGCCGAGCTCGTGGACATAGTCAAGGACTGCATCCGCCGCCATACGCAGCTCCAGTCCCGCCTCCTGGAGGCCGGTCCGCTGTTCCGCGCCGAACAGGACCGGCAGGCGTTCGCGCAGCCCGCCGCCCGCACCGGCCTGGACCTGTACGGCCACCTCGTCGCCCCGCTGCTGCCGCTCCCCGTGGAGCAGGCCATCCGCGTCACCGACGCGTACTTCGCGCGCGGTACGGGCCTGCGCACCCCCGCCGCCGTCCGCGTCGGCGACCTGGTCGACCTGCTCCTCACCCCGCCCGTGGAGCGGGAGCACCTCGGCGCGGAGATGCCCGAGCCCGACCTGATCGCCACGCCCGACGACAGCCGCTTCAGCGAGGAGGAGCTGGCCATGGCCATGGACCTGCTCGACCTGGAGCACGACGCGCCCCGCCGCCTCTCCGGGCTCCTCGCCGAGGCCCGCACGCGCGCCCCGGGCACCGAGCTGCCGTACCTGGTCGCTCTCCTCGCCGTCCACGCAGCGAGCCCCCCGGTCGGCACGGCCTACCGCCAGGGCGAGGAGCGCCTGTTGTTCGCCGTGGACGACGGCACGGAGCTGGACGACCCCGAGTTCGGCGGCGCCGACCTGATCGTCGGTACGGCGCTGCTCGACGCCGCGGGCATGGCCGCCGACCGTACGGACGCCACATGACCCGCCCGTACGCCCCCGAGGCGCCCCGCCCGGACGGCCCGGAAGCGCCCCGCCGACACGGCCACGGCCACGGTCCTCCCGTGCCGCGCGGCCACGGCCGCCGAGCGCCCCACCGGCACGCCCCCGATGCGCCCCGTCGGCACGCCCCCGCCGTGCCCAGCCGCCCCGACCGCCCCGCCCCGCGCCCGTACCGCCGGGACATGACCGCGACCACCAGCAGCACCGAGGAGCCCCAGCCGTGAGCGACCACCACGCCGAGCACACCGACGCGTGGGGCGAGCCCGACACCGAGCGGGCCCCCGAGCCCGTCCCGTCCGGCGGCGTCACGCCCGCCGACGCGGCCGACGCCGCCCGGCTCGTCTCCTTCGGCCTCCAGCCCAAGCTGCTCCCGGCCCGCGACGCCGAGTACGCCGAACTGCTCCGCCGCTACCGGGACGACCCGGCGTTCGCCCGCCTCGCCGACGCCGTCGCCACCGGCCTCGGCCTCGTCGTCCTGGAGGTGTCCCCGCGCGCGGGGATGGCCGTCACCGCCGCCGAGGACTCGGTGTTCGCCGTCCGCATGGGCGACTACGCGCGTCGCGCCTCGGCCGACTCCGCCGACCGCTTCCTGCACGGCCTCGCCCACCTGGCTGTCGCCGCGCTGGCGTTCCCCCGCCCCGAGGACCTCGCCGACGACGCCTACATCGGCCGCGTCACCGTCAACGGCGTGGACGCCTTCGTACGGCAGGCCTGCCGCCGCCTGGAGGAACGCGCCGAGCGGGACGGCGAGAACACCGACCCGGCGTCCGACGCGCCCGGCCTCGAAGCGGCCTGGCGGATCTACACGCGCCGCAGCGCGACCGGCGCCACCAAGGACGCCCGCCGCCTCGCCGGGTCCACCACCGGCATCATCGGCAAGGCCGTCGCCTTCCTCACCGACTCCGGCTTCCTCCAGCGCACCGGCGACGACGCGGGCGGCACGTACCGCACGACCGCCCGCTACCAGCTCCAGGTCCGCGACATGGCCGGAAGCGCCGCCATGGCCGAGCTCCTCGACCTGGGCGTCGTCCCCGTCACGGACGGCTCCGCCAGCCTCGTACCCCCGCCCGACGGCGACGACCTGGAGCTGGCCGCCGACGCGGGCCTCCCGTTCCACGGCTGACCGCGCCACCCGCCCGGCCCCGCCGCGCCCGGCCGCCCCGGGCACCGATCACCGCACCTCCGAACCACCACCGACGAGAGTCCGCCGCCATGTACGAGCTGTCCCGGGTCCGCCTCTACTCCATCGGACCCGCCGGTGCGCGTTACGCCGACACCGTTCTGGACCTGCGCGGAGTGGGCGCCCCCGTGCCCCACCCCGCCCCCACCCAGGCGGAGTTCTTCGAGGAAGAGCCGGTCGGCCCGCCGCGCCGCCCCGCCCCCGCGGGCGTGCTGTTCCTGGAGAACGGCGGAGGCAAGTCCGTACTCCTCAAGCTGATCTTCTCGGTGATGCTCCCCGGCCACCGCAACACCCTCGGCGGCGCCAGCTCCGGCGTGCTGCGCAAGTTCCTCCTCGCCGACGACTGCGGGCACGTCGCCCTGGAGTGGCAGCACACCCTCACCGGTGAGCTCGTCGTCGTCGGCAAGGTCAGCGAGTGGCGCGGCCGCCAGGTCTCCAACGACCCCCGCAAGTTCGCCGAGGCGTGGTACTCCTTCCGGCCCGGCCCCGGCCTCAGCCTCGACAACCTGCCCGTCGCCGAGTCCACCGCCGTCCGCCCGCACGCCGAGGGCACCTCCGGGGCGCAGGGCCGCCGCCGCACCATGAAGGGCTTCCGCGACGCCCTCACCGAGGCGGGCCGCGCCTACCCGCACCTGGAGGTGTACTGGGAGGAGATCCACGACCGCTGGAACGAGCACCTCGGCGAGCTGGGCCTCGACCCCGAACTCTTCCGCTACCAGCGCGAGATGAACGCCGACGAGGGCGAGGCCGCGGGCCTGTTCGCGGTCAAGAAGGACTCCGACTTCACCGACCTGCTGCTGCGCGCCGTCACCGACACCCGCGACACGGACGGCCTCGCCGACCTCGTCAGCGGCTTCGGCAACAAGCTCGGCCGCCGCGCCGAACTGACCGCCGAACGGGACTTCACCGCAGGCTCCGTGGACCTCCTCGGCCGCATCGTCGAGGCCGCCGACGCGCGCTCCCGCGCCCGCGACATCCACGCCGCCGCCGAACGCCGCACCCGCACCCTCGCCCGCCGCCTCTCCGCCCGCGCCGCCGAGGAGCGGGGCCGCGCCGCCGAACTGGCCGAGCAGGTCACCACCGCCGCCGACACGGTCACGGACGCCGAGCAGACCCGCGCCCGCAGCTCCCTCGTCGCCGCCGAACTCGCCTACCGGCACGCCTCCCTGGCCCTCGCGGCCGCCGAGAAGGGCGCCGCCGCCCAGCGTCGCGAGCTGTCCGACGCCCGCACCCTCCACGCCGCCTGGCAGGCCACCGAGACCGTCCTGCGCCACCGCGCCGCCGCCGACCGCTCCGCGCGCGTGGCCGCCGCGATCCAGGAGGCCGAACGGGACGCCGCGCCCGCGCTCGCCGCCCGCGCCAAGGCCGCCGCCGACCTCGTACGGGCCCTCCACGCCGCCGCCGAGGACGGCGAACGCCACGCCAACGAGGAGGAGCGGCGCTCCGCCACCCTCCAGGAGGCCGCCGAGACCGGGCACCGCGACGCCACCGCCGCCGCCACCGAGGCCCAGCGCGCCCGCAGCGAGGCAGGACACCTGCGCCAGCGCCTCGCCGAGGTCGAGCAGGAGACCGCCGAGGCCGTACGGGCCGGCTGGCTCGACGACTCGGCCCCGGACGCCGACCCGGCGCGCGCCGCCCTCGCCGCCAGCGACGCCGAGAAGACCGCCGTCGCCGCCTGGGACACCGCCCGTGAGGCCGCCCGCGCCGCCGCCGACCGGGCCCGTGAGGCCGCCGCCGACGAGGCCCGCGCCGAACTGGCCGCCGCCCGGGCCGCCGACGCCGCCCAGGCCGCCGACCACGCCTACCAGGCGGAGCGGCGCGCCGCCGAGTCCATCGCCGCCGACGAGCGCCTCGCCGAACTCCTCAGCCTCCCCGCCCCCCGTACGACCCCGCAGCTGCCCCGGCAGAACACCGGCGAGGACACCCCGCCGCCCACCGCCCCGGCACGCCCCGCCGTGCAGGGCGCGCTCACCGCCGATGACCTCGACCGGTACGCCGACGAGCTGCGCGAACTCCTCGACCAGCACATCGCCTCCGCCGAACGCAAGCTGTTCGACCTGCGCACGGCCGCCGCCGACGACGCCCGCATCCTCGGCGCCCTCGGCGACGGCGGCCTCCTGCCGCCCGGCCCCGACGTCCTCGCCACCGTCGAGTTCCTCGGCGAGCACGGCGTCCCCGCCCTGCCCGGCTGGCGCTACCTCGCCCAGTCCGTCGACCCCGCCGACCACGCGGCGGTCCTCGCCGCCCGCCCCGAGCTGGTGGACGGCGTCGTCGTCACCGACCCCCAGTCGTACGCCCGCGCCCGCGAGGCCCTCGCGGGCGCCGCGCTCCTGCCGCGCTCCGCCGTCGCCGTCGGCACCGCCGCCGCCCTCCTCGCCCCCGTGCCGCGCGCCGAGGACGGCGACGACACCGAGGTGTTCCTCGTGCCGCCGAACCCGGCCATGCACGACGAGCACGCCGCCGACGAGGAGCGCCAGGCCCTGCGCGCCCGCGCCGCCTCCCGGGACGAGGAGATCCGCGCCCTCGCCGCCCGCCTCACCGGCGACCGGTCCCTCGCCGCCCGCATCGGTTCCTGGCGCGCCGACTGCCCGCCCGGCATGCTCACCGAGCTCGCCGAGGCCGCCGCCACCGCGCGCGAAGCCGCCGAAGCCGCCGAGACCACGCTCGCCGAGGCCCGCACCGCCCGCGCCGAGGCCGACGAGACCGCCGCCGAGACCGCCCGCGTACGTGACGAACGCCAGGAGGCCGCCCAGCGCGCCCGCCGCGCCGCCGACGCCCTCTCCGGTCTCGCGTTCCGCCTCCGCGAACGGGCCGGGTGGCAGGCCCGCCTCCGGGAACTCGCCGACGAGGCCGCCGAAGCCGAGGCCCGCGCCCAGACCTGCCTGGAGCGCGCCCGCGCCGCCGACGAGGACCGCCGCGCCGCCCAGCGCGCCGCCGACGACGCCCACCGCACCGCCCGCGCCCTGCGCGCCGAACGCGCCGAGATCGCCGGTGCCCCGGAGAACCTCCCCGAGGAGAAGCCCGACGGCACCGCGCTCCTCGACGGCGGCGTCCCCCGCCCGTCCCTGCCCGCCCTCCGCGAGGCGTACCGGGCGGCGTCGCAGCTGTACGAGAAGGTGGGCGTCGGCGCCGACCTGCGCGCCGAACAGGCCCGCGCCGAGAGCGACGAGAGCGCCGCCCTGGCCGAGCTGGACCGCCTCACCAACAAGGTCCGCACCCGCGCCGCCCAGCTCCTCGACAGCCCCGAGGGCGCCGACGGCCCCTCCCGTCAGGCCGCCGTGGCCCGCGCCGAGGCCCATGTCCAGCTGCTGGAGTCCCGCGCGTCCGAGGCCAGCGAGAAGCTGGGCCGGCTGCGCGGCGAGGCCGAGCGGCTCGCCCCCACGGACGGCGACGCGCACACCGAACTGCCCGACGAGCTGGTCCCCGCCGACGCCGAGCAGGCCCAGACGCTGCTGCGCACGGCCACCGGCGACCTCGCCGCCCGCACCGACGACCTGGAGACCGCCCGCGCCACCCTCGCGCACCTCCAGCGCTCCCACCGGGCCGCCGAGGACGCCGCGGGCGCCTTCGGCGAGCTGGCCGCGCTCCTGCGCGACCTCCTGCGCGAACAGGCCGACGACGACCCGCGGGAGCCGCAGCCCTACACCGACTCCCTGGAGGAGGCCCGCCGCGCCGCCGCCGAGGCCCGGCGGTCCCTGCGGGGCTGCGCCGCCGACCTGTCCGCCGCCGACGCCGCCGTACGGGAGGCCTGCGACGTCCTCGTACGGCACGCCAACTCCACCCGCTACGAGCAGGTCCGCACCCCGGCCCGCCAGCAGATCCGCGAACTGCCCGCCTCCGCGCTGCCGGAGCACGCCGCCAAGTGGGCCGAGGCGTTCGCGCCGCGCCTGCGCGTCCTCACCGACGAACTGGCCCAGCTGGAGCGCAACCGCGACTCGATCGTGGACCGGCTGCGCGGTCTGGTCGAGTCGGCGCTGACGACGCTCCGCTCCGCCCAGCGGCTGTCCCGCCTCCCCGAGGGGCTCGGCGAGTGGTCCGGGCAGGAGTTCCTCCGCATCCGCTTCGAGGAGCCGGACCAGACCACGCTGGTGGAACGGCTGGGCGAGGTCATCGACGAGGCCACGCGCGCCGCCGTCAAGAAGAACTCCGACCTGCGCCGCGACGGCATGTCCCTGCTGCTGCGCGGGGTCCACGCCGCCCTCCAGCCCAAGGGCGTCGCCGTGGAGATCCTCAAGCCGGACGCGGTGCTGCGCGCCGAGCGGGTCCCCGTCGGGCAGATGGGCGACGTGTTCTCCGGCGGCCAGCTGCTGACCGCCGCCATCGCCCTGTACTGCACGATGGCCGCGCTCCGCAGCAACGACCGGGGCCGCGACAAGCACCGGCACGCCGGCACGCTGTTCCTCGACAATCCCATCGGCCGCGCCAACGCCACGTACCTGCTGGAGCTCCAGCGGGCCGTGTCCGACGCGCTGGGCGTCCAGCTGCTGTACACGACGGGCCTGTTCGACACGACGGCGCTCGCCGAGTTCCCCCTCGTCATCCGGCTGCGCAACGACGCGGACCTGCGGGCGGGCCTGAAGTACATCAGCGTCGAGGAACACCTGCGGCCCGGCCTGCCGCAACCCGCGCAGGAGGGGGAGCCGGCGGTGCACGGCGAGATCACGGCGACCCGGATGTTCAGGCGGAGCACGGCGGCCCCGCAGCCGCAGAACGCCGACTGAGCGACGAGGCGGCGGCCGCGGCGTACACCCCCGCGGCCGTCACCCGCCTCACGACGACACCCGCCCACGCGCGGTCACACCGACGCGCCCCGGACACCCGGTGCCCGGCCAGGCCCGGATCACACCGGCGCCGCCCCGGCACCAGGTCCTCTGGAGCGCGCCCACGCTGACCGACCAGCCCGGCCGCCCACGCGGACCGACGGGCCCGGGCGCCCGCGCAGGCCGGCCCGGCCGCCTCCAGCCGCGACCACCCGCAGACCCGGCTCCCCCGAGCCGCGGCCGACCCCGGCCCCGGCGGCCCGGGCCCGACTCAGCCCCGGCCCGACCACCCACTGACCCGGTTGCCCGCAGGCATCACCCAGCCCGGCTTCCCAAGGCCGCACGACGCCTCACGCCCGCGACAGCTCCCCGCGCTCCGTCCGCGCGGCGCGCGCCCCCTGCCGCCCCGCCGCGTCGCCGCCACCAGCGGGCCCGTCCACGGAAACCGGCACCGACGACGCACCAGCGCCCGCACCCGCGCCACGCGGCGACCGCCCGGCCGCCCGCTCCTCGCGCTTGCGTATCCGCTCGGCCTCGCGGGCGGCCCGCCGGGCCAGGCGCCGCTCCCGCCGCAGCTGCCGCGCCGTACTGCTCGGCTCCGACACGACCCCGTACCGCTGCTTCCACACCTGCCGCGTCACCCACACGTCCAGCACCGCCCAGGTCGCCACCACCGTGCTCCCGACACTGCTCAGCACCAGCGGGAACGCCAGCCAGGACCCCGCGAGCGTGAGCAGATACGCCGCGACCGCCTGGATCAGCGTCACCGCGGCGATCAGACCGGCCCGCACCGCCGCCGTGCGCACCGGATCAGGCAGCCTGCGCCGCCCGACCGGGTCCTCCACCCACAGCTCACGCCGCCCCGTGCTCATCCACCGTCACTCCCCACCACTCGACCGACAACAGGGTGACTGCCCGTCTTGCGCGGATCCACGCCGAAGACGCCGTAGACGCCCGACAAGCGCCGTGGACGCCCCCACAGACGCCATGGGCGCCGCGGATGCCGCCGCCCCCATGGCGAGCCCCCCGTCCCACTAGACGCGCCACGACGCGCGAAGATTCCCGGAACGTTCAATTCCAGCCATACGGCGTCTCGGGAGAAATGACGCCTCGCCAGGTGTCCTCTGACCCGGCCCGGTTTGTCAACTCCCGTGATACCAGGACAAGTCATGATCAAGAGCCTGTGTGGCGGCCGAAAAACGACCGGGCGGACCTTCGAGTTGCCCTGGTGACAGTAGTAGGCTCGCGCCGTTTGCTGCTGAGTTGAAGTGTGCGCTCGCGCCGCGCCGGGCGGCCGGGCGAGCTGGGGGAGGCCATGGGCTTTCGCGGAAAGTCGATCCGCAGGAAGATCGTGGCGCTGCTGCTCGTCCCGCTCCTGTCCCTCACCGGCCTCTGGGGCTTCGCCACCTTCATCACCGGCCGCGAGGCCGACCACCTCCTCGACGTCAGCCAGATCATGCAGAAGGTCGGCTACCCCCTCGAGGAGACCGTCCACGTCATCCAGCGCGAGCGCCGCCAGAGCCTCCTCTACCTGGCCGACCCGCGCACCGCCGACGCCCTCACCACCCTGCGCCGCGACCGCGCCGCCACCGACCGCGCCCTCGCCGCGCTCCGCGCCCATGCCCGGGACCGGCGCGTCGTGGACGCCATGCACGACCCCGCGGCCCGGCGGCTCGAATCCCTCATCACGGCCTTCGACGGCCTGGCCTCGCTGCGCCACTCCGTCGACAGCCGCTCCGTCGGCCGCCTCCAGGCCCTGGAGTTCTACAACCGGCTGGTCGATCCCTGCTACAGCTTCCTCGTCCACCTCCACGCCATCGACAACGTCGAGATGGAGAAGCAGGGCCGCGCGCTCGTCGGCCTCGCCCGCGCGCGCGAGATGCTCGCCCGTGAGGACGCCCTCGTCGTCTCCTCGCTGGTCGGCAACCGCCTCACCGCCGAGGAGATCCGCCTCGTCTCCGACCTCGTCGCCCGCCGCCGGCAGTTCTACGAGACCAGCCTCGAGATCCTGCCGACCTCCGAGCGCGACGCCTTCCAGCAGTACTGGAGCAGCCCCGAGACGCAGCCGCTGCGCCAGACCGAGGAAGCCCTCATCACCGCCGGCGCCACCGACGACCCGCGCGCCACCGACGCGGCCCGCTGGGAGGACGCCGCCACCACCGCCCTCAGCGGTCTGGCCGCCGAGAACCGGCTGGCGGGCGACCGCTACCAGGACCGCGTCGAACCGGCGGCGTACAGCGTCCTCCTCAAGGCGGGCATAGCCGGTGTCCTGGGCTTCCTCGCCGTCCTCGGCTCCCTCGTCGTCTCCGTACGCGTCGGCCGCGGCCTCGTCCGCGACCTGACCCGGCTGCGCAAGGAGGCCCAGGAGGTCTCGGGCGTCCGGCTCCCCAGCGTGATGCGCCGCCTCGCCGCCGGGGAGCACGTCGATGTCGAGACCGAGGTCCCCAGGCTGGAGTACGACAAGGACGAGATCGGCCAGGTCGGCAAGGCCCTCAACACCCTCCAGCGGGCCGCCGTCGAAGCGGCCGTCAAGCAGGCCGACATGCGCCGCGGCGTCTCCGAGGTCTTCGTCAACCTCGCCCGGCGCAACCAGGTCCTCCTCCACCGCCAGCTCACCCTCCTCGACGCGATGGAGCGGCGCACCGAGGACACCGAGGAACTGGCCGACCTCTTCCGCCTCGACCACCTCACCACCCGCATGCGCCGCCACGCCGAGGGCCTGGTCATCCTCTCCGGAGCCGCCCCCTCCCGGCAGTGGCGCAGGCCCGTCCAGCTCATGGACGTGGTCCGCGCGGCCGTCGCCGAGGTCGAGGACTACGAACGCATCGAGGTACGGCGCCTGCCGCGCATCGGCGTCGCCGGGCCCGCCGTCGCGGACCTCACGCACCTCATCGCCGAACTCCTCGAGAACGCCACGGTCTTCTCCCCGCCCCACACCGCCGTCCAGGTGCAGGGCGAACGCGTCACCAACGGCTTCACCCTGGAGATCCACGACCGGGGCCTCGGCATGTCCCCGGACGACCTCATCGACGCGAACCTGCGACTCGCCGAGACCCCCGAGTTCGAGCTGTCCGACACCGACCGGCTCGGCCTCTTCGTCGTCAGCCGCCTCGCGCGCCGCCAGCACGTCCGCGTCTCGCTCCAGCCCTCCCCGTACGGGGGCACGACCGCCGTCGTGTTCATCCCGGCCGACCTGCTCACCGAGGCCCCCGAGACGGAGGGCGTCGGCTTCCGGCTGGACCGCAAGAGCCCCGACCGCCGCACGGCGGACGCCCCGAACCGGCGGACCGCGCTCACGCAGGTGTCCTCCGTCATCGACGGCCCGGTCGAGCTGGACGGCCCGCTCGACATCCTGGACGAACTGGCGGGCACCCTCGACCGCGACCTCAGGTCCGGCGAGGACCCCGACCACGGCGGCCTGTTCCGCCCCCGCCCGCCGCTGCGCCCCGCCGACGCCCCACAGCAGCCGCAGCAGCAGCAGCGGGAGCGGGCGGCCGACGCGCCCGGCGAACACCTGGCGCAGCCGGTCCCGCTGCCCCGCCGCAGGCCCGCCCTCGTCGCCCGCCACGGCCGCCGCGTGGACGACCCCGCCGGTACGACCCGGCACACCGACCACGAAACGTCCCAGCCCCGGCGCACCGACCACGAAACGCCGCCCCAGGGCCCGCGCGAGCCCGCCGCCGACCGGGACGCGCCCCAGGCCCCCCGGAGCACGGGCAACGGCCCCGGTGGCGCCTCCACCCCCGCTCCCGGCGCTCCGGCCAAAGGCACCGGGGCTCCCGGCACCCCCGCTCCCGCGTCCGACGAGACGACACTGACCCTCGGCGGCCTGCCCCGCCGTGTCCGCCAGGCCAGCCTCGTCCCCCAGCTGAGGGAGCAGGCCGGCCAGCCGCCTGCCCCCCGCCCGGCGGACTCCGGGGACGACGAGCGCGACGCCGACCAAGTACGCCACCGTATGGCCGCGATGCAGCGAGGCTGGCAGCGCGCCCGCGGTGAGACAGCACCAGGAACGACACCGGAGGGGGACGGTCGATGACCGCACCGAACGCCGCAGCATCCAACTCAACCGGCGGGCTCAACTGGCTCCTCGACGAACTGGTCGAGCGGGTCGGATCCGTCCGCAAGGCCCTGGTCCTCTCCAGCGACGGCCTGCCGACGGGCGGCTCCAAGGACCTCAGCCGGGAGGACAGCGAACACCTCGCGGCCGTCGCGTCCGGCTTCCACAGCCTCGCCAAGGGCGTGGGCCGCCACTTCGACGCCGGAAAGGTCCGCCAGACCGTGGTCGAGCTGGACGACGCCTTCCTGTTCGTCACGGCCGCCGGTGACGGCAGCTGCCTCGCCGTACTGGCCGACTCCGACTCCGACGTGGGTCTCGTCGCCTACGAGATGACGCTGATGGTCAAGCGCGTCGGCGCGCATCTGGCGACCGCCCCCCGGTCCGGTCTGACCACCGGCGGGTGAGGGGGGATGCCATGAGCGACGCAGCGGCCGGACAGCTGAGACGCGGACGCCGGACCGGCGACGCGCACCACTGGTTCGACGACGAGGCGGGGCCGGTGGTACGCCCGTACGCCATGACGCGCGGACGCACCACCAGCCCCATCCGTCACCGACTCGACCTGATCGCGGTGGTCGTGCCCGAGCCCGCCGCCGACGACCCGGGCCGCGACGAGACGCTCTCCCCGGAACACGTGGAGATCGTCGAGCGCTGCAGCGAGTTCCCCCAGTCGATCGCCGAGCTCGCCGCCGGGATGGACCTCCCCGTCGGGGTGGTCCGCGTCCTGGTCGGCGACCTCGTCGAGGACGAACTCGTCCACGTAACCCGTCCCGTTCCGCCGGCCGAACTGCCGGACGAGAGCATTCTGCGTGAGGTGATCAATGGTCTTCGGGCGCTCTAGCCGCAAGGGTCCGCCGCCGGTCGAGCCGGTGACGCTGAAGATCCTGGTCGCGGGCGGGTTCGGCGTGGGCAAGACCACGCTGGTCGGAGCGGTGAGCGAGATCCGGCCGCTGCGCACCGAGGAGAGCCTCACCGAGGCGAGCCGGCCGGTGGACGACCTGGCAGGCGTCGAGTCCAAGGCCACGACGACCGTCGCCATGGACTTCGGCCGGATCACCCTCCGCGAGGACCTCGTGCTGTACCTGTTCGGCACCCCCGGGCAGGACCGCTTCTGGTTCCTGTGGGACGAGCTGGCGCAGGGCGCCCTCGGCGCGGTGGTCCTGGTGGACACCCGCCGCCTGGAGGACTCCTTCGCGTGCATCGACTACTTCGAGCGGCGCGGCATACCCTTCGCGGTCGCCGTCAACTGCTTCGAGGGCGCCGACGTCCACCCCGCCGAGACGGTGCGGGCCGCCCTGGACCTCGACCCGGGCGTACCGCTGCTGATGACGGACGCGCGGCGCCGCGAGTCCGTCAAGGAGGTCCTCGTGGCCGTCGTCCGGCACGCGATGACGTTCACCGAGCCCGCCCCGGAGCCTGCCACGACCTGACCGGCGGTCCCGGAACCGGCCGCTCGCGGAGCCCCTCCACGGGGAAGTCGAAGTACGTCCCCGGGAACGGCTCCGGCCGGTACGTGAAGTGCCACCACTCCTCCGGCAGGTTCACGAACCCCTCAGCCGCCAGCACGCCCCGCAGCAGGTCCCGGATGCCCCGCGCCGCGCCCCGCACCCGCGGGTCGTCGGTGTGGGACAGCGTGTCGAAGCAGTCGAAGCCGGTCCCCATGTCCACCGAGTTGTCCGGGAACCGCTGCTCCTTCGGCGCCGCGCAGTCAACCAGCGGCTCACCCGGCACGTACGGCCGCGTCGGCGCGGCGGGCAGCCGCACCAGCGTCACGTCCACCGTCGAGCCCCGGCTGTGCCCCGACCGCTCCGCGATGTACCCGTCGGCGAACAGCCGCGCCTTGTCCACGCGCGGGTAGAACTCGGCCTTCATCCGCTCGTCCCCGAGGTCCTTCGCCCACCGCACGAAGTGGTCGACGGCCCGCTGCGGCCGGTAGCAGTCGTACACCTTCAGCGAATAGCCCCGCCGCAGCAGCCGCACCTGCGCCCGGTGCAGCGCCCGCGCCGCCGGCCGGGTCAGCAGGCACACCGGCTCGCGGTACCCGTCCACCGGCGCGCCCACGAACGAGTGCTCCGTCGTGTACCGCATCTCCTGAAGGATCGTCCGGTCCACCGCCCGCAGCTCCGTGAACTCGCGCGGCACGGGCGGCCCCACCCGCCCCGGCCCGGCAGCTCCGGCCGCCTCCGCGCCGGGAGCGGGGGAGAGGGCCAGGAGCCCCACGGCGCAAGCGACGACAGCGGCGACCACATTTCGCACACCAGCAGCAGATCCCGTCATGCACCCCGTCTAGCAGTCGTACGCCGCTCGGTACAGTGCGCCCCGTGCAGAACACCCATTGCGCCCACTGCGGCACCCCCTTCGCCGACCCCACCGGCCCCTGGCCCCGCACCTGCCCCTCCTGCACCACCGTCACCTACCGCAACCCACTGCCCGTCGCGGTCGCCCTCCTCCCCGCCACCGGCCCCGAGGGCACCGGCCTCGTCGTCATCACCCGCACCATCGAACCCGAGAGCGGCGGCATCGCCCTGCCCGGCGGGTTCATCGACCACGCCGAGGACTGGCGGGACGCCGTCGTCCGCGAGCTGTACGAGGAGACCGGCATCGAGGCCCCCGCCCACGACGTACGCCTCGCCGACGCCATGAGCTCGCCCGGCGGCCACCTCCTCCTCTTCGGCCTCCTCCCCGAACGCCCGGCGAGCGCCCTGCCGCCCTCCGCCCCCACCGCCGAGACCGCCGGCCACCACCTCCTGCACGCCCCGACCCGGCTCGCCTTCCCCCTCCACACCGAAGCCGCCCGCAAATGGTTCGCGGGCGACTACGACCACCTGCGCTAGCCCGCCCCCTCCCCGGAAGCACCCAGCCCCCGCACCCGCACCCCCTCCGGCCCCACCGCGACAGCACCGTCGTCCGTCACACGCTCCACCCGCACCTCGCCCCCCTCCCAGCGCGACACGTACCGCTCCACCTCCGCCTGTTCCCACCCGTCACCCACATCCCGCACGACCAGACCCCCGCCCGCCCGGCCCGGCGCGGGAGCCCACACCTCCAGCTCCACCGCCCCGGCCGCACCCCGCACTGGAACGACCGCCCCCGCCCGCGCCAGCACCGGCACCCGCGACAGCGGCGCCTCCACCAGCACCAGACCCGGCCCCTCGTACGCCCGCCCCGTCGCCACGTCGTACCAGCGGCCCCGCGGCAGCCGCACCGCCCGCCGCTCCACACCGCGCGCCAGCACCGGCGCCACCAGCAGCGCGTCCCCCAGCAGGAAGGCGTCCCCGCAGTCCCGCAGCAGCCGGTCCTCCGGCGCCGACCACCACAGCGGCCGCGCATAAGGAGCACCCGTCAACCGGGCCAGCCGCGCCAGCGTCACGAAGTACGGGAGCAGCCGCTCCCGTTCCTCCATCGCCTCGCGCGCGTGGGCCAGCACCTCCGGCCCGAACTCCCACGGCTCACGCCGCCCCGCGTCGATCGCCGAGTGCGTACGGAACAGCGGCAGCCACGCCCCCAGCTGGAACCACCGCAGATACAGCTCAGGCGACGGATGCCCGTCGAAACCGCCCACGTCCGGCCCCGAGTACGGCACCCCGCACAGGCCCAGGCCCAGCACCAGCGCCAACGACGCCCGCAACCCCTGCCAGCCCGTCGCCACATCCCCCGACCACGTCCCGCCGTACCGCTGCATCCCCGCCCACCCCGACCGCGAGAACAGGAACGGCCGCGTCTCGGGACGCAGCCGCACAAGACCCTCGTACCCGGCACGCGCCATCGCCAGCCCGTACACGTTGTGCGCCTCCCGGTGATCACCGCCCCGGCCCTCCAGCGCGTGCCGCGCCGACCGGGGCAGCGTCATGTCCCCGAACGGCGTGAACGACACCGGCTCGTTCATGTCGTGCCACACCCCGGCGAAGCCCTGCTCCAGCCGCTCCGCGTACAGCCCGCCCCACCACTCCCGCACCCGCGGGTCCGTGAAGTCCGGGTACACGCACTCACCCGGCCACACCACCCCCCGCACCACCTCCCCGCGCGTGTCCCGCACGAAGGCCCCCCGCGCCCCCACCCGCGCCCCGGCCTCGTACACCGCCCCGCCCGGCTCCGCCTTCACCGCCGGGTCCACGATCGAAACCAGCCGCACCCCCCGCTCCCGCAGCTCCGCCGCCAGCCCCGGCAGATCAGGGAACCGCTCCCGGTCCACCGTGAACACCCGGTGCCCGTCGTAGTGGTCGATGTCCAGGTGCAGCGCCGACAGCGGCAGCCCCCGCTCCCGGTACCCGGCCACCACCCGCCGCACCTCCTTCGCGCTCCCGAACCCCCACCGCGCGTGCTGCGCCCCCAGCGCCCACGACGGCGGCACCGCCGGAGCGCCCGTCAACTGCGCCCACCCGTGCGCGATCCGCGCCGGCGACCCCACCACCGCCCAGCACCGCAGCGGCCCCCCGCTCATCCGCACCTCGCTCAGCCCCGGCCGGTCGTGCCCCGACCCCGCGCCCTCCTCGCCCTCCCGCAGCGACACCCGCCCGTCCCACGTGCTGTCGTAGAACGCCAGATGCGTCCCCGCGTCCGCCACCACCCACTGCACCGGCATCGTGATGTACAGCGGATCGGTCCCCGGCCCGAACGTCCCCCGCGGATCGGTGTTCCACAGCCGGTACGTCCCCTCCGGCAACCGCGGCCCCGCCGCCCGCCCCCCGAGCCCGAAGAACCGCGCGTCCGCCGGAACCTCCGACCGCTGCACCCATCGCGCCTCGCCCCCGCCCACCGGCTCCCACCAGCGAGGCGGCAGCTCCCGCCGCAGCACCACCCCGCCCGGCGTCCGCACCTCCACCGCCCCGTCCCGCGACACGGCGACCGTCACCCGCTCGGCCACCCCCCGCCAGCCGCCCTCCGTGTCCGGCTCCAGCGCCACCCGAGCGTCCGGCTCCGGCACCTCACCCGACACCGCGTACGACGGCGACGCCTCCGCCCCGTCCCACCCCCAGAACACCGCCGCCCCCACCGTCACGCACACCCGCAGCTCCGCCCGCGCGAACCGCACGATCCCCCCGCCCGGCAGCGGCTCCGCCCCCACCACCCGGCCCGGCACCCGCGCCCGCTCCGGCCCCCGCCCCGGCAGCGCCGCCGCGTCCGCCCTCCGCTGCCGCCACGCCGAGCGCAGCGCCCGAGGCCCCCGCACCCTGCCGAACACCCACATCGAACGCACCAGCTCACGACCGTCCATGCCGCTCACCCTGCCACCCGCGAAGCCGCGCCAGTGAGACGTTCAACAACCGTTCACCCGAGGTGACACCACATGTTCAGGCCGCCGACCAGGCAGAGGAGACCTGGTGCGAAACCCGCCGTCATGGCATCGTCCCTGTCAGCCGCGTCACGCGCACACCCAGCCCGTGCGCGCGACACACGCAGATCCGCGTCACAGGTACAGCCAGGGAGCACACCCCCATGACATCGACGTCAGCGACAGCGCACTCCGAGCCCCCCGAGCCGCTCTGGCAGCCGGACCAGGACCGCATCGCCTCCGCCGCGGTCACCCGCTTCCAGGCCTGGGCCGCCGAGCGCCACGGCGCCCCGGCGAACGGCGGATACCCGGCCCTCCACCGCTGGTCCATCGAACACCTCGACACGTTCTGGCAGGCCGTCACCGAGTGGTTCGACATCCGCTTCTCCACCCCCTACGCGCGCGTACTGGGCGACCGCGCCATGCCCGGCGCCCGGTGGTTCCCCGGAGCCACCCTCAACTACGCCGAGCACGCCCTGCGCGCAGCCGACGAGCGCCCCGACGCGCCCGCGCTCCTCCACGTGGACGAGACCCACGAACCGGCCCCCGTCACCTGGTCCGAACTGCGCCGCCAGGTCGCCGCCCTCGCCGACCAGCTCCGCGTCATCGGCGTACGCCCCGGCGACCGCGTCAGCGGCTACCTGCCCAACATCCCGCAGGCCGTCACCGCCCTCCTCGCCACCGCCGCCGTCGGCGGCGTCTGGACCTCCTGCGCCCCCGACTTCGGCGCCCGCAGCGTCCTCGACCGCTTCCAGCAGGTCGAACCCGTCGTCCTGTTCACCGTGGACGGCTACCGCTACGGCGGCAAGGAACACGACCGCCGCGACACCGTCGCCGAACTCCGCCGCGAACTGCCCACGCTCCGCGCGGTCGTCCACATCCCCCTTCTCGGCACCGAAGCCCCCGAGGGCGCCCTGGAGTGGGACGCCGTCACCTCCGGCACCGCCACCCCGGCGTACGAGCAGGTCCCCTTCGAACACCCCCTGTGGATCCTCTACTCCTCCGGCACGACCGGCCTGCCCAAGGCCATCGTCCAGTCCCAGGGCGGCATCCTCGTCGAGCACTTCAAGCAGCTCGGCCTCCACTGCGACCTCGGCCCCGACGACGTGTTCTTCTGGTACACGTCCACCGGCTGGATGATGTGGAACTTCCTCGTCTCCGGCCTCCTCACCGGCACCACCGTCGTCCTCTACGACGGCAGCCCAGGCCACCCCTCCACCGACGCCCAGTGGCGCGTCGCCGAACGCACCCGCGCCACCCTCTTCGGCACCTCCGCCGCCTACGTCATGGCGTGCCTCAAGGCCGGCGTCCACCCCTCCCGCGACCACGACCTGTCCCGGATCAAGTGCGTCGCCACCACCGGCTCGCCCCTCCCGCCCGACGGCTTCCGCTGGCTCCACGACGAGTTCGCCGAGAACGGCGCCGACCTGTGGATCGCCTCCGTCAGCGGCGGCACCGACGTGTGCAGTTGCTTCGCCGGAGCCGTCCCCACCCTCCCCGTCCACATCGGCGAACTCCAGGCCCCCTGCCTCGGCACCGACCTCCAGGCCTGGGACCCCCACGGCAAGCCCCTCGTCGGCGAGGTCGGCGAACTCGTCGTCACCAACCCCATGCCGTCCATGCCGATCCGCTTCTGGAACGACCCCGACGGCAGCCGCTACCACGGCAGCTACTTCGACACCTACCCCGGCGTCTGGCGCCACGGCGACTGGATCACCCTCACCGACCACGGCTCCGTCGTCATCCACGGCCGCTCCGACTCCACCCTCAACCGCCAGGGCGTCCGCATGGGCAGCGCCGACATCTACGAAGCCGTCGAACGCCTCCCCGAGATCAGGGAATCCCTCGTCATCGGCCTGGAGGAACCCGACGGCGGCTACTGGATGCCCCTTTTCGTCCACCTCGCCGAAGGCGCCACCCTCGACGACGCCCTCATCGACCGCGTCAAGCGCACCATCCGCGCCGAACTCTCACCCCGCCACGTCCCCGACGAGATCATCGAAGTCCCCGCCGTCCCCCACACCCTCACCGGCAAGCGCATCGAGGTCCCCGTCAAGCGCCTCCTCCAGGGCACCCCCCTCGACAAGGCCGTCAACCCCGGCTCCGTGGACAACGTCGACCTCCTCCGCTTCTACGAGGACCTCGCCCGACAGCGCGCCCAGAAGCGCGCCGGCTGACCGGCCCACCGCCACTGTCAGTCCCCCTGATTACGCTGAGTGAGCATCGAGCCACATTCGATCACCAGGGGGACCGATGGCACACCCGACCAACACGACAGCCCTGCGCCACGCGCTGCGCCGCGAAGCACCGACCACGCTCGGCCTCCTCGCCGACGAGCACGACTTCGCGGCCATGCGCCGCTACCGCACCTTCACCTTCCACGACCACCCCACCTACCTCCGCGAGACCGAGCGCCTCCTCAGGATCCTCGCCGCCGACGGCACCCACACCACCGTCACCCTCTTCGACCCCGAGGACTACGCCGCCTACTGCGCCGAAACGGGCCTCGACCCCGACACCCGCGCCAGCCGCACCCGCTACACCGCCGAGATCGCCGCCAGGGGCGCCCGCGTCCCCTACACCGGCCAGCCCATCGAGGACCTCGTACCACTCCTCGTCAACACCGCGGTCCGCCACGCCACCCACGCGTACGCCACGCTCCTCCTGGACGAGGCAGGCCCCTGCGCCGACTGCGGCCAGGACATCGGACGCGCCGCCTTCGACCAGGCCTCCCGCGCCGTCCTGCGCATCCTCGACCTGGCGGGACCCGGCGCCCACCAACTCGTGTGCAGCGTCCCCGCCGCCGACGAACACCTCCTCGCCGTCCTCCGCACCGACCGCACGGTCCCCGACCCCGCCCGCCTCGACTCCACCGAGGGCACCGAGTTCCTCACCGTCCTCGCCGCGGGCATCGCCCGCGACACCCCCGGCGGACTCGTCCTGCGCACCAGCGGCCCCGCCGGCCCCGACCGCCTCCGAGGCTGGCGCCTCGACCACGGCCGCCTCGTCCCCCTCACCGAGGCCGAGGTCTTCAACGCCTACTGCACCGACGCCGACACCGGCGAACCCCTCCCACCGGAACACGGCGTCGAATACCACGCCGGCTTCGACCTCGCCCCCGACGACGGCCGCCCCACCCACCACTGACGCCCACCACAGCGCCCGACCCCACAAAGGGTGAGGGGCCCTCCCGCGACCACGGGAAGGCCCCTCACCCCACACCACCCGGCACCACACCGGCCGGGCTCACTCGCCGGACAGCACCGCCTGCGCCGCGACCCGCGCCTCATCCGCCGAGTCAGCCGCCCGCGCCGCCGCGGCCGCCCGCTCGCACTGCGCGAGCGTGTACTTCGCCAGCGTGGCCCGCACATAGGGAATGGACGCCGCCCCCATCGACAGGGAGGTCACCCCCAGACCCGTCAGCACACAGGCCAGCAGCGGATCGGACGCGGCCTCACCGCACACGCCGCAGCTCTTGCCCTCGGCGCGCGCCGCGTCGGCCGCCATCGCGACCAGGTCCAGCAGCGCGGGCTGCCACGGGTCCTGGAGCCGCGACACCGCACCCACCTGCCGGTCCGCCGCGAAGGTGTACTGCGCCAGGTCGTTCGTCCCCAGCGACAGGAACTCCACCTCCCGCAGGATCGACCGCGCCCGCAGCGCCGCCGAGGGGATCTCCACCATCGCGCCGAACTTCGCCCGAAGCCCCGCCTCACGGCACGCCTCCGCGAACGCCCGCGCGTCCGCCCGGTCCGCCACCATCGGCGCCATGACCTCGAGGTACACCGGCAGCCCCTCGGCCGCCTTCGCCAGCGCGGTCAGCTGCGTCCGCAGCACCTCCGGATGGTCCAGCAGCGTCCGCAGACCCCGCACACCCAGCGCCGGGTTCGGCTCGTCAGCGGGGGTCAGGAACGCCAGCGGCTTGTCCGCCCCCGCGTCCAGCACCCGCACGACGACCCGCCCCTCCGGGAACGCCTCCAGCACCTTCCGGTACGCCTCGACCTGCTTCTCCTCCGACGGCGCCCGCTCACTGTCGTCCAGGAACAGGAACTCCGTACGGAACAGCCCGACGCCCTCGGCCCCGGCCTCCACCGCCGCCGGCACGTCCCCGGGCCCGCCCACGTTCGCCAGCAGCGGCACCTTGTGCCCGTCGGACGTCGCACCGGGACCGGTCGAGGCCGCCAGCGCGGCCTTTCGCTCCCGCGCGGCCCGCTCCATCTCGGCCCGCTTCTCGTCACCGGGCTCGACGAAGACCTCACCCGTGCTGCCGTCCACCGCGATCACGGTGCCCTCGGCCAGCTCGCACGCCCCCGGCAGCGCCACCACGGCCGGCACCCCGAGCGCCCGCGCCAGGATCGCGCTGTGACTGGTCGGCCCGCCCTCCTCCGTCACGAAGCCCAGTACCAGCGACGGGTCCAGCAGCGCCGTGTCCGCGGGCGCCAGGTCCCGTGCGATCAGCACATACGGCTCGTCACTGTCCGGCACCCCGGGCATCGGCACGCCGAGCAGCCGCGCCACGATCCGGTTCCGTACGTCATCGAGGTCGGCGACCCGCCCCGCCAGGTACTCCCCGGCACCCGCCAGCAGCGCCCGGTACGCGGCGAACGCGTCGTACACGGCCCGCTCGGCGGTGGAACCCACGGTGATCCGACGGTCCACGTCGGCGATCAGCTCGGGGTCCTGCGCCATCATGGCCTGCGCCTCCAGCACGTGCTGGGCCTCACCACCGGCGAGGTTGCCCCGCGCTATCAGGTCGGCGGCCACCGCCTCGACGGCCTTGCGCGCGCGACCCTGCTCCCGCTCAGCCTCCTCGGCGGGGATCTGCTTGGCGGGCGGTTCCAGCACCGCCGTGCCCATGTGCCGCACCTCGCCGATCGCCACCCCGTGGCTCACGCCGACGCCGCGCAGTGTTGTCTCCATCTTCAACCCGTCTCCGATCGAGCGGCGGCCCGGCGCCGCCGCTGGGAACATCCCGTCTCACCGCCGCCGCACGGGCGGCGGTGACGTCACTGCCAGACGAAGAGCGTCTCTCCGGCCTTCAGCTCGCCCGTTTCGCGCAGGTCTCCGAGGGCGCCCGGCGTTGCCTCCAGCGCGACGACCGGGCAGATCGCCGACTTGCCCGCCGCCTCGACGGCGGCCGGGTCCCAGCGGACGATCTCCTGACCGCGCGTGACCGTGTCCCCCTTGTTGACGAGCAGCTCGAAGCCCTCACCGTTGAGCTGGACCGTGTCGATACCCAGGTGGGTGAGCACACCGTGCCCCTCACCGTCGACGACGACGAAGGCGTGCGGGTGGAGGGAGACCACGACCCCGTCGACCGGCGCCACCGCCGTCGAGGGCCCACGCACCGGGTCGATGGCCGTGCCCGGTCCGACCATGGCCCCGGAGAAGACCGGGTCCGGTACGGCGGCGAGTCCGATGGCGTGTCCGGCGAGGGGCGACGTCACGGTGGTCATGGAGGGCCTCCCAGAGGGCGGAGATGGAGTGGCGCCGTCCCTGCCTGTCCTGGACGGCGTACTGTTCAGAGCGTATGTCATGGAAAGTCCGGGTTCCGTGCGAGAGGCCCGGTTGGCAGGCCTCGGGAACCACGGGGGCGATTTGCCTCAACTGCCAGGCAGGAGTACCGTCGTAGGCCTGCCTCACGCCCGGCACGACGATGCCCGGGGCAGGCAGTGCCGCCTGTCAGGGCGAGATCCTAACTGGTCTACACCACTAGTGGTCTACACCTCTGCGTGTGACCGACCGGAGGGTGTGGTCAGGGGGTCGGGAAAATCCTGATAGAGTCGGCACCGCCGGAAAGGGAAAGCGCGAAAGCGAAGAACGGCCCGGCAGCCCGCTCCAGCGGGTGGCAGAAACGGAAAACGGATCTGCTAAGCTGGAAACACCGAAGGGAAGCGCCCGGAGGAAAGCCCGCAGGGAACTGAGGGTGAGTACAAAGGAAGCGTCCGTTCCTTGAGAACTCAACAGCGTGCCAAAAGTCAACGCCAGATATGTTGATAACCCCGTCTCTCTGAGACGAGGTTCCTTTGAAAAAACACAGCGAGGACGCTGAGAACCGGAAGGACTATTCCTCCTTCGGGTTCCGCTCAACGCGAGTGTCACCGGGATAACCCGGAAGCATTCACGGAGAGTTTGATCCTGGCTCAGGACGAACGCTGGCGGCGTGCTTAACACATGCAAGTCGAACGATGAACCCACTTCGGTGGGGGATTAGTGGCGAACGGGTGAGTAACACGTGGGCAATCTGCCCTGCACTCTGGGACAAGCCCTGGAAACGGGGTCTAATACCGGATACGACCACTTCAGGCATCTGATGGTGGTGGAAAGCTCCGGCGGTGCAGGATGAGCCCGCGGCCTATCAGCTTGTTGGTGAGGTAACGGCTCACCAAGGCGACGACGGGTAGCCGGCCTGAGAGGGCGACCGGCCACACTGGGACTGAGACACGGCCCAGACTCCTACGGGAGGCAGCAGTGGGGAATATTGCACAATGGGCGAAAGCCTGATGCAGCGACGCCGCGTGAGGGATGACGGCCTTCGGGTTGTAAACCTCTTTCAGCAGGGAAGAAGCGAAAGTGACGGTACCTGCAGAAGAAGCGCCGGCTAACTACGTGCCAGCAGCCGCGGTAATACGTAGGGCGCAAGCGTTGTCCGGAATTATTGGGCGTAAAGAGCTCGTAGGCGGCTTGTCGCGTCGGATGTGAAAGCCCGGGGCTTAACCCCGGGTCTGCATTCGATACGGGCAGGCTAGAGTTCGGTAGGGGAGATCGGAATTCCTGGTGTAGCGGTGAAATGCGCAGATATCAGGAGGAACACCGGTGGCGAAGGCGGATCTCTGGGCCGATACTGACGCTGAGGAGCGAAAGCGTGGGGAGCGAACAGGATTAGATACCCTGGTAGTCCACGCCGTAAACGTTGGGAACTAGGTGTGGGCGACATTCCACGTCGTCCGTGCCGCAGCTAACGCATTAAGTTCCCCGCCTGGGGAGTACGGCCGCAAGGCTAAAACTCAAAGGAATTGACGGGGGCCCGCACAAGCGGCGGAGCATGTGGCTTAATTCGACGCAACGCGAAGAACCTTACCAAGGCTTGACATACACCGGAAACACCCAGAGATGGGTGCCCCCTTGTGGTCGGTGTACAGGTGGTGCATGGCTGTCGTCAGCTCGTGTCGTGAGATGTTGGGTTAAGTCCCGCAACGAGCGCAACCCTTGTCCCGTGTTGCCAGCAGGCCCTTGTGGTGCTGGGGACTCACGGGAGACCGCCGGGGTCAACTCGGAGGAAGGTGGGGACGACGTCAAGTCATCATGCCCCTTATGTCTTGGGCTGCACACGTGCTACAATGGCCGGTACAAAGAGCTGCGATACCGTGAGGTGGAGCGAATCTCAAAAAGCCGGTCTCAGTTCGGATTGGGGTCTGCAACTCGACCCCATGAAGTCGGAGTCGCTAGTAATCGCAGATCAGCATTGCTGCGGTGAATACGTTCCCGGGCCTTGTACACACCGCCCGTCACGTCACGAAAGTCGGTAACACCCGAAGCCGGTGGCCCAACCCCTTGTGGGAGGGAGCTGTCGAAGGTGGGACTGGCGATTGGGACGAAGTCGTAACAAGGTAGCCGTACCGGAAGGTGCGGCTGGATCACCTCCTTTCTAAGGAGCACTTCTTACCGGGCTTCGGCCTGGTCAGAGGCCAGAACATCAGCGAATGTCTGATGCTGGTTGCTCATGGGTGGAACGTTGACTATTCGGCACGATTCTTCAAAGCCTTCTGTTAGTACTGCTTCGGCGTGGAACACAGGAAGAGTGGCGGAGATCGTGCCGGGCGCGCTGTTGGGTGTCTGAGGGTGCGAGCGCTGCTCGCCCTTCGAACGCCGGCCCCAGTGAACTCGCCGCGGTTGCGGTGGGGTGATGGGTGGCTGGTCGTTGCTTGAGAACTGCACAGTGGACGCGAGCATCTGTGGCCAAGTTTTTAAGGGCGCACGGTGGATGCCTTGGCACCAGGAACCGATGAAGGACGTGGGAGGCCGCGATAGGCCCCGGGGAGCTGTCAACCAAGCTTTGATCCGGGGGTGTCCGAATGGGGAAACCCGGCAGTCGTCATGGGCTGTCACCCTTACCTGAACACATAGGGTAAGTGGAGGGAACGAGGGGAAGTGAAACATCTCAGTACCCTCAGGAAGAGAAAACAACCGTGATTCCGGGAGTAGTGGCGAGCGAAACCGGATGAGGCCAAACCGTATGCGTGTGATACCCGGCAGGGGTTGCGCATGCGGGGTTGTGGGATCTCTCTTTCACGGTCTGCCGGCCGTGAGACGAGTCAGAAACCGTTGATGTAGGCGAAGGACATGCGAAAGGTCCGGCGTAGAGGGTAAGACCCCCGTAGCTGAAACATTGACGGCTCGTTTGAGAGACACCCAAGTAGCACGGGGCCCGAGAAATCCCGTGTGAATCTGGCGGGACCACCCGCTAAGCCTAAATATTCCCTGGTGACCGATAGCGGATAGTACCGTGAGGGAATGGTGAAAAGTACCGCGGGAGCGGAGTGAAATAGTACCTGAAACCGTGTGCCTACAAGCCGTGGGAGCGTCGCTCACATCTTCGGATGTGGGTCGTGACTGCGTGCCTTTTGAAGAATGAGCCTGCGAGTTTGCGGTGTGTTGCGAGGTTAACCCGTGTGGGGAAGCCGTAGCGAAAGCGAGTCCGAACAGGGCGATTCAGTAGCGCGCTCAAGACCCGAAGCGGAGTGATCTAGCCATGGGCAGGTTGAAGCGGAGGTAAGACTTCGTGGAGGACCGAACCCACCAGGGTTGAAAACCTGGGGGATGACCTGTGGTTAGGGGTGAAAGGCCAATCAAACTCCGTGATAGCTGGTTCTCCCCGAAATGCATTTAGGTGCAGCGTCGTGTGTTTCTTGCCGGAGGTAGAGCACTGGATAGGCGATGGGCCCTACCGGGTTACTGACCTTAGCCAAACTCCGAATGCCGGTAAGTGAGAGCGCGGCAGTGAGACTGTGGGGGATAAGCTCCATGGTCGAGAGGGAAACAGCCCAGAGCATCGACTAAGGCCCCTAAGCGTACGCTAAGTGGGAAAGGATGTGGAGTCGCAGAGACAACCAGGAGGTTGGCTTAGAAGCAGCCACCCTTGAAAGAGTGCGTAATAGCTCACTGGTCAAGTGATTCCGCGCCGACAATGTAGCGGGGCTCAAGCGTACCGCCGAAGTCGTGTCATTCCAGCATGAGGGCCAACGCCCGCTGGGATGGGTAGGGGAGCGTCGTGTGCCGGGTGAAGCAGCCGCGGAAGCGAGTTGTGGACGGTTCACGAGTGAGAATGCAGGCATGAGTAGCGATACACACGTGAGAAACGTGTGCGCCGATTGACTAAGGGTTCCTGGGTCAAGCTGATCTGCCCAGGGTAAGTCGGGACCTAAGGCGAGGCCGACAGGCGTAGTCGATGGACAACCGGTTGATATTCCGGTACCCGCTTTGAAGCGCCAGCGCTGAACCCAGCGATGCTAAGCCCGTGAAACCGCCGTGTGCGTCTTCGGACAAGCACGGAGTGGTGGAGCCGGTGGCCCAGACTGGTAGTAGGTGAGCGATGGGGTGACGCAGGAAGGTAGTCCAGCCCGGGCGGTGGTTGTCCCGGGGTAAGGGTGTAGGACGTCACGTAGGCAAATCCGCGTGACACATAGTCTGAGACCTGATGCCGAGCCGATTGTGGTGAAGTGGATGATCCTATGCTGTCGAGAAAAGCCTCTAGCGAGTTTCATGGCGGCCCGTACCCTAAACCGACTCAGGTGGTCAGGTAGAGAATACCGAGGCGTTCGGGTGAACTATGGTTAAGGAACTCGGCAAAATGCCCCCGTAACTTCGGGAGAAGGGGGGCCACGCCTGGTGATGGAGTTTACCTCCGGAGCTGGGGGTGGCCGCAGAGACCAGCGAGAAGCGACTGTTTACTAAAAACACAGGTCCGTGCGAAGCCGTAAGGCGATGTATACGGACTGACGCCTGCCCGGTGCTGGAACGTTAAGGGGACCGGTTAGCTTGGATTCGTCCAGGCGAAGCTGAGAACTTAAGCGCCAGTAAACGGCGGTGGTAACTATAACCATCCTAAGGTAGCGAAATTCCTTGTCGGGTAAGTTCCGACCTGCACGAATGGCGTAACGACTTCTCGACTGTCTCAACCATAGGCCCGGTGAAATTGCACTACGAGTAAAGATGCTCGTTTCGCGCAGCAGGACGGAAAGACCCCGGGACCTTTACTACAGTTTGATATTGGTGTTCGGTTCGGCTTGTGTAGGATAGGTGGGAGACTTTGAAGCTGTGACGCCAGTCATGGTGGAGTCGCCGTTGAAATACCACTCTGGTCGTGCTGGATGTCTAACCTGGGTCCGTGATCCGGATCAGGGACAGTGTCTGATGGGTAGTTTAACTGGGGCGGTTGCCTCCTAAAGGGTAACGGAGGCGCCCAAAGGTTCCCTCAGCCTGGTTGGCAATCAGGTGTTGAGTGTAAGTGCACAAGGGAGCTTGACTGTGAGACCGACGGGTCGAGCAGGGACGAAAGTCGGGACTAGTGATCCGGCGGTGGCTTGTGGAAGCGCCGTCGCTCAACGGATAAAAGGTACCCCGGGGATAACAGGCTGATCTTCCCCAAGAGTCCATATCGACGGGATGGTTTGGCACCTCGATGTCGGCTCGTCGCATCCTGGGGCTGGAGTCGGTCCCAAGGGTTGGGCTGTTCGCCCATTAAAGCGGTACGCGAGCTGGGTTTAGAACGTCGTGAGACAGTTCGGTCCCTATCCGCTGTGCGCGTAGGAATATTGAGAAGGGCTGTCCCTAGTACGAGAGGACCGGGACGGACGAACCTCTGGTGTGCCAGTTGTTCTGCCAAGGGCATGGCTGGTTGGCTACGTTCGGGAGGGATAACCGCTGAAAGCATCTAAGCGGGAAGCCTGCTTCGAGATGAGTATTCCCACCTCCTTGAGAGGGTAAGGCTCCCAGTAGACGACTGGGTTGATAGGCCGGATATGGAAGCCCAGTGATGGGTGGAGTTGACCGGTACTAATAGGCCGAGGGCTTGTCCTCAGTTGCTCGCGTCCACTGTGTTAGTTCTGAAGTAACGAACTCCCGTTTGGCTGGTTGAGTTCATCTTCATAGTGTTTCGGTGGTCATAGCGTTAGGGAAACGCCCGGTTACATTCCGAACCCGGAAGCTAAGCCTTTCAGCGCCGATGGTACTGCAGGGGGGACCCTGTGGGAGAGTAGGACGCCGCCGAACAAATTGTGACGGGAAGCCCCGCATCTGATGATGCGGGGCTTTTCGCATCTCCAGGCATATGTGCTCCGGCCGTCATGGGCCCGCTTGTGGCCAGGCCCTGCACCCCGTGCATGGGCCGGCCCGTGCTGACGGTAAGGTCAGGGGGCAGCATTGACACGTTCCCACAGGAGGCCCCCGGGTGGAGGTACAGGAGACTCGCGTTCAGACGGACCGGGTCCTCACCATCCCCAACATCCTGAGCATGGCCAGGCTCATCGGTGTACCGCTCTTCCTGTGGCTCATTCTCCGCCCCGAGTTCGGCGGGCCCAACAGCGACGGATGGGCCCTCCTGGTCCTGGCCCTCAGCGGCGTCAGCGACTACCTCGACGGTAAGCTCGCACGACGCTGGAACCAGATCAGCAGCCTCGGACGAATCCTCGACCCCGCGGCCGACCGGCTGTACATCCTGTCCACCCTCATCGGGCTGACCTGGCGCGAGATCCTCCCGCTCTGGCTCACCGCCGCACTTGTCGCCCGCGAGCTGATGCTCCTGGTCATGGTGGGAATCCTCCGCCGCCACGGCTATCCGCCGCCGCAGGTGAACTTCCTCGGCAAGGCCGCCACGTTCAACCTCATGTACGCGTTCCCGTTGCTGCTGCTCAGTGACGGGGACACGTGGCTTGCGTCACTCGCTGAAGTTTTCGGGTGGGCCTTCGCCGGATGGGGTACAACTCTGTACTGGTGGGCAGGGATTCTCTACGTGGTCCAGGTCCGCCGACTTGTCAAGGCGGAAACCGCAGCCGAATGACCCTGTCTTTCCTCGCCGCAGCGTAAAAACGATGCCGGTGTGACGTCAGAGGGCCACAGCAAAGACGGGTGCATTCGGCCAGATCGTCGTCTCTGCAAGGAGGACGCTTCCGACATGAAGGCCGTCGTGATGGCCGGAGGCGAAGGCACCAGACTTCGCCCCATGACCTCGAGCATGCCCAAGCCGCTTCTGCCGGTCGCCAACCGACCGATCATGGAGCACGTGCTGCGCCTGCTCAAACGGCATGGACTCACCGAGACCGTCGTAACCGTGCAGTTCCTCGCCTCGCTCGTCAAGAACTACTTCGGAGACGGCGAAGAGCTCGGAATGGAGCTCACCTACGCTCATGAGGAGAAGCCACTCGGCACCGCCGGCAGCGTCAAGAACGCCGAAGAGGCACTGAAGGACGACGCGTTCCTGGTCATCTCCGGGGACGCCCTCACCGACTTCGACCTGACCGACCTCATCGCCTTCCACAAGGAGAAGGGCGCACTGGTCACCGTCTGCCTCACCCGGGTACCCAACCCGCTCGAATTCGGCATCACCATCGTCAACGAGGAAGGCCGCGTCGAACGGTTCCTGGAGAAGCCGACCTGGGGCCAGGTCTTCTCCGACACCGTCAACACGGGCATCTACGTGATGGAGCCCGAGGTCTTCGACTACGTCCAGCCCGACACGTCGGTGGACTGGTCCGGCGACGTCTTCCCCCAGCTGATGAAGGAAGGCAAGCCGATCTACGGCTATGTCGCCGAGGGCTACTGGGAGGACGTCGGCACCCACGAGAGCTACGTCAAGGCCCAGGCCGACGTCCTCGAAGGCAAGGTCGACGTCGAACTCGACGGCTTCGAGATCTCCCCCGGCGTCTGGGTCGCCGAAGGCGCCGAGGTGCACCCCGACGCCGTCCTGCGCGGACCCCTCTACATCGGCGACTACGCCAAGGTCGAAGCCGACGTGGAGATCCGCGAGCACACCGTCATCGGCTCCAACGTGGTCGTCAAGAGCGGCGCCTTCCTCCACAAGGCCGTCGTCCACGACAACGTCTACATCGGACCCCACAGCAACCTGCGGGGCTGCGTCATCGGCAAGAACACCGACATCATGCGGGCCGCCCGCATCGAGGACGGCGCCGTCATCGGCGACGAGTGCCTCGTCGGTGAGGAGTCGATCGTCCAGGGCAACGTCCGCGTCTACCCGTTCAAGACGATCGAGGCCGGTGCCTTCGTCAACACCTCCGTCATCTGGGAGTCCCGCGGGCAGGCGCACCTCTTCGGCGCACGTGGCGTCTCCGGCATCCTCAACGTCGAGATCACCCCCGAACTCGCCGTGCGGCTCGCCGGTGCCTACGCCACCACGCTGAAGAAGGGCGCCACCGTCACCACGGCCCGCGACCACTCCCGAGGCGCCCGAGCCCTCAAACGGGCCGTGATCTCCGCCCTCCAGGCCAGCGCCATCGACGTACGGGACCTGGAGAACGTGCCCCTGCCCGTAGCCCGCCAGCAGACCGCGCGCGGCAGCGCGGGCGGCATCATGATCCGTACGACGCCCGGTGTGCCGGACTCCGTCGACATCATGTTCTTCGACGAGCGCGGCGCCGACCTGTCCCAAGGCGGACAGCGGAAGCTCGACCGCGTCTACGCGCGTCAGGAATACCGCAGGGCGTTCCCCGGAGAGATCGGAGACCTCAGCTTCCCGTCGAGCGTCTTCGACCAGTACACCGGCGCCCTGCTGCGCAGTGTCGACACGAGCGGCATCGCCGAAGCCGGGCTGAAGGTCGTCGTGGACGCGTCCAACGGCAGCGCCGGCCTCGTCCTGCCGAGCCTCCTCGGCCGGCTCGGCGTGGACTCGCTGACGATCAACCCGGGTCTGGACGAGTCCCGGCCCACCGAGTCCGCAGACTCCCGCCGGGCCGGACTCGTACGGCTCGGAGAGATCGTCGCGTCCGCGCGGGCCGCGTTCGGCGTACGGTTCGACACGGTCGGCGAGCGGCTGTCCCTCGTGGACGAACGCGGGCGGATCATCGAGGACGACCGGGCGCTGCTGGTCATGCTCGACCTGGTCGCCGCCGAGCGGCGCAGCGGCCGTGTCGCGCTGCCGGTCACCACGACCCGTATCGCCGAGCAGGTCGCCGCGTACCACGGCACGCAGGTCGACTGGACGACGACATCGCCGGACGACCTGACCCGCGTCGGGCGTGAGGAGTCCACCATCTTCGGTGGAGACGGCCTCGGCGGGTTCATCGTTCCCGAGTTCAGCAGCGTCTTCGACGGGACCGCCGCTTTCGTACGGCTCATCGGCCTCGTCGCGCGGACGCAGCTCACGCTCAGCCAGATCGACGCGCGCATCCCCCGCGCCCATGTGCTGCGGCGGGACCTGGCGACGCCGTGGGCCGTGAAGGGACTCGTCATGCGGCGGGTCGTCGAAGCGGCAGGTGACCGGCACGTGGACACGACCGACGGGGTGCGGGTCGTGGAGGCGGACGGGCGGTGGGTGCTCGTCCTGCCCGACCCGGCCGAGGCCGTCACCCACCTGTGGGCCGAAGGGCCCGACGACGAGTCCGCGCAGGCGCTGCTCGACGAATGGGCGGCCGTGGTGGACAGCGCCGGCCGCTAAGCGGTGGGCAGGGCCCCCGTATGCCGGTGTGCCGGACCGATCGTACGACCTGGTCCGGCACATCGGTGGGGCCATTCGGCGGTGGCCGCTCCGACATGCGACGATGTGCGGCATGTCGCAGCAGCCCCCCGTTCGGAGCACCGGCTCCCCGCCTCCGCGTCCCGACGCGTCGATGTCGCTGCTGACCAACGTCATGGACCACGCGCTGGACGACGGATACGCGGAGGCGACCGCCCGCCGCGCCGCCGAGGGCGGTGGCCTGCCGCGTACGCTGCGGGCCAAGCTGGGGCTCGCCGCCGGGCTCGTCCTCGCCGCGGCGGTCGTCACCGTGGGCGCGGCCCAGACGCAGATATCGGCGCCCGTCGTGGCCAAGGAGCGCGAAGAGCTCATCGACCGCATCAAGGCCGAGACGACGGCCGTGGAGCGGCTGGAAGAGGACATCGAGAAACTGCGCGGCGAAGTGGGGGAGAGACAGCGCGCGGCCCTCCAGGAGCACGGCGGTGAGCGCGGTGGCCTCGTGGCCCTGCTGTCCGGTGCGACCGATGTGACCGGTCCCGGGATCAAGCTCGTCATCGACGACGCGAAGGGCGCGGCGGAGGGCGGCGGGGGGCCCCGTGAGGGCGGCGGCTTCTCCGACACCGGCCGGGTACGCGACCGCGACATGCAGCGGGTCGTCAACGGGCTGTGGCAGTCCGGCGCGGAAGCCGTCGCGATCAACGGGCAGCGGCTGACCGCCCTGTCCGCGATCAGGGCCGCCGGTGACGCCATACTGGTGGACAACAGACCGCTCGTACCGCCGTACACGGTGCTCGCGGTGGGGGACGGGAAACGGCTCAGCACCCGGTTCCAGGACAGCGCGGACGGCCGCTACCTGCACGCGCTGGAGGAGAACTTCGGTATCCGCAGCGGAATCTCCGCGCAGGACCGGGTGAATCTGCCCGCGGCGCCGAGTCTGATCGTACGAACAGCACAGCCGAGGACTTCCGGCGCCGGCACGGGCGACGGACAGGGCACGGCCGACACAGGGAAGGGCACATCGTGATCGCCGTACTGGGCCTCGTCGTGGGAGTGGTGGTCGGACTGTTGGTCCGGCCCGAGGTGCCGGCGGTGGTCGAGCCCTATCTGCCGATCGCCGTCGTCGCCGCGCTCGACGCCGTGTTCGGCGGGCTGCGGGCCATGCTCGACGGGATCTTCGTCGACAAGGTCTTCGTCGTGTCGTTCCTGTCGAACGTCGTCGTGGCCGCGCTGATCGTGTTCCTCGGCGACAAGCTCGGAGTCGGCGCGCAGCTGTCCACGGGTGTCGTGGTCGTCTTCGGCATCCGGATCTTCTCCAACGCCGCCGCCATCCGGCGGCATGTGTTCCGGGCGTGAGGCCGATGAGCGACGAAGACCGCACCCCGAGCGCCCCGGAGGCCGCGAACACCCCGAGCGCTTCGAACGGCCCCGGCGTCCCGGACGGCATGAACCCTTCGCGGGAGCCGCGGCGGCCGGAGAGCGGGACGGAGACGGCGCCCGCGGAACCCGTGGAGATGACCGGCCGGCAGCGGCTGGTCGCCGGCCTGTGGCCGCCGCGGGTCACGCGCGCGCAACTCGTCGTCGCCCTGCTGCTCTTCGGTCTCGGCCTGGGCCTGGCCATCCAGGTACGCTCCACCAGCGACGACGGCACGCTGCGCGGCGCCCGCCAGGAGGACCTGGTCCGCATCCTGGACGAGCTGGACGACCGCAGCCAGCGGCTGGAGGACGAGAAGACCCGGCTCGACGCGCAGCGCCGTGAGCTGGAGAACAGCTCCAACCAGGCCGAAGAGGCCCGCAGGCAGACGCAGGAGAGGGAGCGTCAGTTGGGCGTGCTGGCCGGTACGGTGGCCGCCGAGGGGCCAGGCATCACATTCACCGTGGAGGACCCGCTGACCGCCGTCGAGCCGGACAAGCTGCTGGACACGATCCAGGAGCTGCGCGCCGCCGGGGCCGAGGCCATCCAGGTCAACGACGTTCGGGTCGTCGCCGACTCGTACTTCTCGGGAGAGGCCGGGGCCGTCGAGGTGGACGGGCGGAAGATCAGCGCGCCGTACCGCTTCCAGGTCATCGGCAAGCCGCAGGATCTGGAGCCCGCGCTCAATATCCCGGGCGGGATCGTGCAGACCCTGGAGAAGGAGCAGGCCACGGCCACGGTGACCCGCTCGGAGAAGATCGTTGTTGACGCCTTGCGACCGGCGGAGCGGCCTGACTACGCTCGGTCGTCACCGCGGTGAGGCCCAGGCATATGGGGCCGCGCGGCGGGAACGCCCGAGGGACCGGGCCTGACAGGGAGGCGAGACAGTGGGGGCAGCTTCCGTGACGGCTGGACCGGCGACTCGTCGGTGGTTCGGCACCCCCGGCCGGGAGGTCGCGGGGGGTCGCCGTTTCAAGAGCGTGGTGTGTGGTGGAAACTGTCCGGAGGATACGGACGTTGTGAGAGTGTCCGGGTCGGCAGGTGTGTTCATTCAGGGTTCGTCCTGCCCCACGGGCGGGTCTGTTTCGTTCAAGGGGAATCGCCCGTGAAGTTGTTTGCGAAGTTGTTCGGCAAGAGCGCACGCGAGGACGGCGGCAACGCCAGGCATCGCGCGCCGCGGCACGGTCAGAGCGAGGAGGAGCAGGGCGCGGAGCGGCCCCTCTTCCGTGACGAGGTGGCTGGTCCGGGTGGTGACATTACGGGCGGACAGGGCGCGTCTTCTGTTGACCCTGCCGGTCCCGCCCGCATAGGTTCCGATCCGTACGCGACCAGCGTCCACGCGGCCGGGCCGCGGCAGGAGGATGGGTCCATGCCGGTGTGTACGCGGTGCGGACACCGCAATGCCGAGGCGAGTCGGTTCTGCTCGAACTGCGGCGCCCCGCTGCGGGGCGGCGCCCCCGCCGAGCGGGCGTCGGAGACGACCTCCACGATCTCCATCTCGGGGCTGGAGGCGTACGACAGCGAGACCACCGGTCAGACGGCGCTGCCGTCGCTGTCGCCCGAGGCGCAGGCCGCCGTGGACGCCCTGCCGCTGGGATCGGCGCTGCTCGTGGTGCGGCGCGGGCCGAACTCCGGCAGCCGCTTCCTGCTCGACGGCGACCTGACGACCGCCGGCCGTCACCCCCAGAGCGACATCTTCCTGGACGACGTGACCGTGTCCCGTCGCCATGTGGAGTTCCGCCGGGCGGCCGACGGCAGCTTCACCGTCGCGGACGTCGGCAGCCTCAACGGCACGTATGTCAACCGTGAGCCGATCGAAGCCGTCCAGCTCACCAACGGTGACGAGGTGCAGATCGGCAAGTACCGGCTGGTCTTCTACACGAGCCAGCGGGGCGTCTGACCTGCCCCGGACTCCGTCCGGGGGCACCCCCGCCCCCGGGCCGGGTCCGGGGGCACCGCCCTCGGGCTCGTCCGGGGGGACCCAAGGGAAGGTCCATGCTGCGAACACCGACAGGCGGTGCCGGTCACGGCGCCGCCGACGCGGGTGACCGGCTGGTGAGCATCGGCACGGTCCTCAACCAGCTGCGGGAGGAGTTTCCCGAGGTCACCATCTCCAAGATCCGGTTTCTGGAGGCGGAGGGTCTGGTCGAGCCGCGGCGGACGGCGTCCGGGTACCGGAAGTTCAGCCCGGACGACGTGGAGCGGCTGGCGCTGATCCTGCGGATGCAGCGGGACCACTACCTGCCGCTGAAGGTCATCCGGGAGCATCTGGACGCCCTGGCGCGCGGTGAGCCGATCCAGCTGCCGGCCCAGGGGGCGCGCGGCGAGCCGTCGGACGGCGGAAGCCCGTGGGAGCCGGACGAGGACCGGGTGACCGCCGCGCGGCTGGGCCGTGCCGAGCTCCTCGCCGCCGCCGAGGCGAGCGAGGAGGAACTGGCCGAGTGGGAGTCGTACGGGCTTGTCACACCCACGGCGGACGGTGGCTATGACGCGGAGGCCGTGACGGTCGCGAAGCTCGTCGCCGAGCTGGGCCGGTTCGGCCTCGAGCCCCGCCATCTGCGGGTCGTGAAGGCCGCCGCCGAGCGGGAGGCGGGGCTGGTGGAGCAGGTCGTCGCGCCGCTGCGGCGGCACCGCAATCCGCAGACCCGGGCACACGCCGAGGCCACCGCGAAGGAGCTGGCCGCGCTGTCCGTGCGGCTCCACGCGGCCCTGGTCCGGTCGGCTCTCGGAGTGCGCTTCCCCTGACCTCGGCCGAACCCGACTATCCAAACCGGTGCGGCACGTCCTAGGGTTGCTGTGTGAACGAGCTCGATGTTGTCGGTGTCCGGGTGGAAATGCCGTCCAACCAGCCGATCGTGCTCCTGCGTGAAGTGGGAGGCGACCGCTACCTCCCGATCTGGATCGGCCCGGGAGAGGCGACGGCGATCGCCTTCGCGCAGCAGGGCATGACCCCTGCCAGGCCGCTTACCCATGACCTTTTCAAGGACGTGCTCGAGGCCGTGGGCCAGGAGCTGACCGAGGTCCGCATCACGGACCTGCGTGAAGGGGTCTTCTACGCGGAGCTGGTCTTCGCCAGCGGTGTCGAGGTGAGTGCCCGGCCCTCCGACGCCATAGCGCTGGCCTTGCGTACCGGAACGCCGATCTTCGGCAGTGACGGCGTCCTCGACGACGCGGGGATCGCGATTCCGGACGAGCAGGAGGACGAGGTGGAGAAGTTCCGCGAGTTCCTCGACCAGATCTCTCCGGAGGACTTCGGCACCGGCAACCAGTGACCAGGGGCGGCGCCGCGCGGGTGCGCGGCGCGCCGGGGGCGCACGGAGGTGGTGTTCACCCGGCGCCCGAGGGGCGCTCGGTGCGTTCTCCGCGCATTTGAGAAGCCGTTCCCGGAAGTCGGACACGTCAAACCACTCTCAGGGTGATTATCACTCGGCGTGGCGAGTGTGGCGATCGTTGACGCACCCGTGGGGACTGCCTACCGTCGATGTGGCAGGTCAAGGACGGAGGGTCGGCGTGATGAGCAGCGGCGACGGTACGGCAGGGGGTCTCCCCGGACGGAGTCCGGTAGAGAGCGGGCCGTATCCGCTTCACGGAAGTGCGTCCGAGCCGGCGACCGACGTCATCGGGTACCGGGGTCCCACCGCGTGTGCGGCCGCCGGGATCACGTACCGGCAGCTCGACTACTGGGCCCGCACGGGGCTGGTCGAGCCGAGCGTCCGGCCCGCGTACGGGTCGGGGACGCAGCGTCTCTACAGCTTCCGGGACGTCGTCGTCCTGAAGATCGTCAAGCGGTTCCTGGACACGGGGGTCGCCCTCCAGAACATCCGGGCCGCCGTGCAGCACCTGCGCGACCGGGGGCTGCGGGATCTGGAGCGGATGACGCTGATGAGTGACGGCGCGACGGTGTACGAGTGCTCGTCGCCGGACGAGGTCGTGGACCTGCTCCAGGGCGGGCAGGGCATCTTCGGGATCGCGGTCGGTGTCGTGTGGCGGGACGTCGAGGTGGCGCTGTCGCAGCTGCACGGCGAGCGGGTGGACACGGGCGAGACCCTGGTGGGGCACAACCCGGCCGACGAGCTGGCGCGTCGCCGCCGCGACAAGGCCGTCTGAGCGACGTGTGCGCCGCCGCACGCGTGTCGTACGTGTGTGCGGGCGATTGTCAGTGGCATAGGGCAGCATCGGTGGTGTGAGAGCCGCGCCGACCATCCTCCATCTCGACATGGACGCGTTCTTCGCCGCCGTCGAGCAGGCGGCGAAACCCAGTCTGCGCGGCAGGCCCGTGATCGTGGGCGGTCTGGGACCGCGCGGGGTCGTCGCGACGGCGTCGTACGAGGCGCGGCGGTTCGGGGTGCGGTCGGCGATGCCGATGGCGCAGGCCCGGCGGCTGGCGCCGAACGCCGCCTATCTGGTGCCGCGCTTCACCGTGTACCGGACGGTGAGCGGCCAGGTCATGGAGCTGCTGGGGCGGCTTTCGCCGCTGGTGGAGCCGCTCAGCCTCGACGAGGCGTTCGTGGACCTGGAGGCCGGGGGCGCCGCGTACGACGGGGAGACGGCGCGGGCGGTGGGGGAGCGGCTGCGCGCGGACATCCGCGCCGTGACCGGGCTGACGGGGTCGGTGGGGCTCGCGGGGACCAAGATGCTGGCGAAGATCGCCTCCGAGGAGGCCAAGCCGGACGGCCTGGTGCTCATCGAGCCGGGCACGGAGCGGGCGCTGCTGGCCCCGATGGGGGTGCGGACCCTGCCCGGTGTCGGGCCTGCCACCGAGGACCACCTGAGACGGGCCGGGATGACCACGGTCGCCGATCTGGCGGAGGCCGGTGAGGACGAGCTCGTACGGCTCCTGGGGAAGGCGCACGGGGCGTCGCTGTACGCGATGGCGCTCGGCCGCGACGACCGGCCGGTGGTGGCGGAGCGGGACGCCAAGTCGGTCTCCGTGGAGGACACCTTCGACGTGGACCTGCACGACCGGGTGCGGGTGCGGTGGGAGGTGGAGCGGCTCGCCGAGCGGTGCGTGCGGCGGCTGCGGGCCGCCGGCCGGTCGGGGCGCACGGTGGTGCTCAAGGTGCGGCGGTACGACTTCTCGACGCTGACGCGGTCCGAGACGCTGCGCGGGCCGACCGACGACCTGGTGGTGGTGCGGGAGGCGGCCGCGCGGCTGCTGGACGCGGTGGACACGACCGGTGGGGTGCGGCTGCTCGGGGTGGGGGTCACGGGGCTGGCCGACTTCACGCAGGAGGACCTTTTCGCCCAGGCGTCGGCCGGGGAGTCGGCAGCGGAGGCGTTGGCCGGGGAGTCGGCGGACGCGGCGGTGGCGCCGGAGGGTGTGGACGCCTCCGAGGGCTTGTCGGAGCCGGTGCGCGCCGGGACGGCGTCGCAGGGCGGGGCGGCGTCGCAGGGCGGGGCGGCGTCGCAGGGCGGGGCGGGGGCTGAGGTGCCGCCGTCGGAGGCCGGGCCGGGCGGGGCTGCCGAGGCCGGTGGGGGGCCGGGCGCGGGGGAGCGGCGGTGGGCGGCCGGGGCGGATGTGCGGCACGCCGTGTACGGGGCCGGGTGGGTGCAGGGCAGCGGGCTCGGGCGGGTCACCGTACGGTTCGAGGAACCCTGGTCGCCGCCCGGCCGGGTCAGGACGTTCCGGACGGACGACCCGGACCTGGAGCCGTCCGACCCGCTGCCGCTCGTGCCGGGCGCGGATCAGTCGCCGTCCGCCACGGCGCCGACGTCCCTGCCGGGGGAGGGCGCGGACGGCAGGTCCAGGTCGTAGTGCCGGTACAGGCGGAGTTCCTGTTCCGGCGAGAGGTGCCGGCCCACCCCGAGGTTCGGGGCGTCCTTGATGAGTGCCTTGGGGTACGGGACGTGCAGGCCGTCGGCGGCGACCCGGCTCGGCTCCAGCGGGACGAACGCGTCGCGCCCGAAGAGGCCGGTCCGTAGCGCCGCCCATTCGGGGACGCCCGTCGCGTCGTCCAGGTACACCTCGTCCACCGTGCCGATCCGGTGGCCGTCGCGGTCGAACGCCTTGCGCCCGATCAAGCTGCGCGGGTCGATATCGGTCTGCACAGTTCCTCCAGCCGGTCGCACCTGGTCACAACTGGTCCGTAAACACTACGAAAGGGCACAACGGTGACGTCGGCCACTCGAGGGAACCGTCCGGAACCTCGCTGGTAGGCTGGCATTGGCTGCTGACCCCGTGCGGGAGAGTCCTCCGGAGAAGTCGTCCGGAGGCGCCGAAGGAGCAAATCCTCCCCGGAATCTCTCAGGCCCCCGTACCGCACGGACGAGGTCACTCTGGAAAGCAGGGCGGGCGTCGGACGGCACCCGCCCTCACCGACGGTGAAAGCCGTGCCACCCCTCACCGGGTCGCGCGGCGAAGCTCTCAGGTTGAGATGACAGAGGGGGAGGCCGTCCGGGCACCCGCGCCGAGGTGCCCCTCGCAGGTCGCTACGACCAGGAGGCCCCCGTACATGACCGCCAACCGCATTCCGCTCTCCCAGCTCGAGCGGGGCACCCCCTTCGAGCAGCGCCACATCGGCCCCGACGCCGAGGCGCGCGCCAAGATGCTCGCGCAGGTCGGCTACGGCTCGCTCGACGAGCTCACGGCGGCCGCGGTGCCGGACGTGATCAAGAGCGCCGAGACGCTCGCCCTGCCCGAGGCCCGCAGTGAGGCCGAGGTCCTCGCCGAGCTGCGCGCCCTCGCGGGCCGCAACCAGGTGCTGGCCCCGATGATCGGCCTCGGCTACTACGGCACGTTCACCCCGCCGGTCATCCTCCGCAACGTCATGGAGAACCCGGCCTGGTACACCGCGTACACGCCGTACCAGCCGGAGATCTCGCAGGGCCGTCTGGAGGCGCTGCTCAACTTCCAGACCGTCGTCGCCGACCTGACCGGTCTGCCCACCTCCGGCGCCTCCCTCCTCGACGAGGGCACCGCGGCCGCCGAGGCCATGTCCCTCGCCCGGCGCGTCGGCAAGGTCAAGAACGGCGTCTTCCTCGTGGACGCCGACGCCCTGCCGCAGACGATCGCCGTCATCGAGACGCGCGCCGAGCCGACCGGTGTCGAGGTCGTCGTCGCGGACCTGAGCGACGGCATCCCGGCCGAGGTCGCCGAGCGCGGTGTCTTCGGCGTGCTCCTCCAGTACCCGGGCGCGTCCGGCGCCGTCCGCGACATCAAGCCGCTGATCGACGCCGCGCACGAGCTGGGCGCCGTCGTCACCGTCGCCGCCGACCTGCTGGCGCTGACCCTGCTCACCTCGCCCGGCGAGCTGGGCGCGGACATCGCCGTCGGCACCACCCAGCGCTTCGGCGTCCCGATGGGCTTCGGCGGCCCGCACGCCGGTTACATGGCCGTCCGCGACGCGTTCGCCCGCAGCCTGCCCGGCCGCCTCGTCGGCGTCTCCGTCGACGCCGACGGCAACAAGGCGTACCGCCTGGCCCTCCAGACCCGCGAGCAGCACATCCGCCGCGAGAAGGCCACCAGCAACATCTGCACCGCCCAGGTGCTCCTCGCCGTCATGGCCGGCATGTACGCCGTCTACCACGGCCCCGAGGGCCTGAAGGAGATCGCCCGGCGCACCCACCGGTACGCGGCGATCCTCGCGGCCGGTCTGCGCGCCGGTGGCGTCGAGGTCGTCCACGGCGACTTCTTCGACACGATCACCGCGCGGGTGCCCGGCAAGGCCGCCGACGTCGTCGCCGCTGCCCGCGAGGGCGGCGTGAACCTCCACCTCGTGGACGCCGACCACGTCTCCGTCGCCTGCGACGAGACCACCGGCCGCGCCCAGCTCACCGCCGTCTGGGCCGCCTTCGGCGTGACCGGCGACATCGAGGCGCTGGACGCCGAGACCGCCGACGCGCTGCCCGAGGCGCTGCTGCGCACCGACGACTACCTCACCCACCCGGTCTTCCACGCGCACCGCTCCGAGACCGCGATGCTGCGCTACCTGCGCAAGCTCGCCGACCGCGACTACGCGCTGGACCGCGGCATGATCCCGCTCGGCTCCTGCACGATGAAGCTGAACGCGACCACCGAGATGGAGCCGGTCACCTGGCCCGAGTTCGGCCAGATGCACCCCTTCGCCCCGGCGGAGCAGGCCGAGGGCTACCTCACGCTCATCCACGAGCTGGAGGACCGCCTCGCCGAGGTCACCGGCTACGACAAGGTCTCCCTCCAGCCCAACGCCGGTTCGCAGGGCGAGCTGGCGGGCCTGCTCGCCGTGCGCGCGTACCACCGCGCCAGCGGCGACACGCAGCGCACGGTCTGCCTCATCCCGTCCTCCGCGCACGGCACCAACGCCGCGTCCGCCGTCATGGCCGGGATGAAGGTCGTCGTCGTCAAGACCGCCGACGACGGCGAGATCGACGTCGCCGACCTGCGCGCCAAGATCGAGCAGTACCGCGACGAACTGTCCGTGCTGATGATCACGTACCCGTCGACGCACGGCGTCTTCGAGGAGCACGTCGCCGACATCTGCGCCCAGGTCCACGAGGCCGGCGGCCAGGTGTACGTGGACGGCGCCAACCTCAACGCGCTCGTCGGCCTGGCGAAGCCCGGCAAGTTCGGCGGCGACGTGTCGCACCTGAACCTGCACAAGACGTTCTGCATCCCGCACGGCGGCGGCGGCCCCGGCGTCGGCCCGGTCGCGGTCCGCTCGCACCTCGCCCCGTACCTGCCGAACCACCCGCTCCAGCCGTCCGCGGGCCCGGAGACCGGCGTCGGCCCGATCTCGGCGGCGCCCTGGGGCTCGGCCGGCATCCTGCCGATCTCCTGGTCGTACGTACGGCTCATGGGCGGCGAGGGCCTCAAGCGCGCCACGCAGGTCGCCGTCCTCGCGGCGAACTACATCGCCAAGCGCCTGGAGCCGCACTACCCGGTCCTGTACACCGGCCCGGGCGGTCTCGTCGCCCACGAGTGCATCATCGACCTGCGCCCCCTGTCCAAGGAGACCGGCGTCAGCGTCGACGACATCGCCAAGCGCCTGATCGACTACGGCTTCCACGCGCCGACCATGTCGTTCCCGGTCGCCGGGACGCTGATGATCGAGCCGACCGAGTCCGAGGACCTCACCGAGCTCGACCGGTTCTGCGACACGATGATCGCGATCCGCGGCGAGATCGAGAAGGTCGCCTCCGGTGACTGGCCGGCCGACGACAACCCGCTGCGCAACGCCCCGCACACGGCGGCCGCGCTCGGCGGCGAGTGGGACCACGCCTACAGCCGTGACGAGGCCGTCTTCCCGGCCGGTGTCTCGGCCGCGGACAAGTACTGGCCGCCGGTGCGCCGGATCGACGGCGCGTTCGGCGACCGGAACCTGGTCTGCTCCTGCCCGCCGCTGGACGAGTACGACGCCTGAGCCGGGCGGCTGACGCGGTAAGCGCCGGGGCCGGTACGGAGGTTCATCGCCTCCGTACCGGCCCCTCGCCGTGTGCGGCGCCTTGTCGTGTGCGGCGCCTTCCCGGCCCGTGCCGTCCGGTTACGCGGCCCTCGCCACCCGGGACGCGGTCAGCGGGCGGTGCGGCGCGATGATCTGGCCGTCCGGCAGCAGCTCGCCCGTGTCCTCGAACAGCAGGACGCCGTTGCACAGCAGGCTCCAGCCCTGCTCCGGGTGGTGGGCCACCACGCGGGCGGCCTCCCGGTCGGCGGAGTCTGCGGTCGGGCAGGGTGGCTGGTGCTGGCACATGATGGGGATCTTTCGCTGCGATGTGGAGTCTGCTCTGCGGCTCGACGTGGTGTTCATGGCCGCCCCCCGTCTTCTGGTCGGTCCGTTCCAGTGTTGCCCTACGGGCGTGTTTCCGCAGGGATTTCACGGCAGCGCTTCCTATAGCTGAAGGACGTATCACCCGCGCGGATGGTTCAGCACGACCTCCCTGTCACTTCGGGTGGTTCGCCCTGGTCACAGTGGACTAGCCCGGACGGGCCAGAGGCGCGCGCGAAGGTGCCCCGCGTCCCCAGGGGGCGCGGGGCACCGGTGTGCGCCGGGGGTGTCCCCCCAATCAGGCCGTCGAGCCGAGCAGCGGCGGCGGCACGAGCCGCACGGTGAGCCTCGGCAGGAGGTCCGCGACGCGGTGCGGGCGGTGCGCGGCGATCCCGGGCGGCGCGGGGGCGAGCGGGATCAGCACGTCCGCCGGGTCGGGCGCGCCCTCGGCGGGGTCGGCGGCCGGGTCGCCGTGCAGCCACAGCGTCAGCATGTACAGATCGGGGATCGACAGCAGACGCGGCTGCCACGGGGACCCGGACGCGTCGGCCTGGCGCAGCGCCCGTTCCGTGGAGGCGAGATAGGGGCCTTCGAAGAAGTGCGAGAAGGTCCAGCCGCCCGCCGTGCGCAGGGTGTCGGCGGCCGCCAGGGTCACCTCCCCGCCGCGGATCAGGAACCGCCACCCCGCGAGCCGGGTGGCGGGTGCGCCCGCCGGTGCGGCCGTCGGCGCGGTGACGCCGAGGACGTGTACGGGAAGGGGCAGTTCGGCGCTGAGCGGTCCCGGGAAGGACCGCAGCGCGGGCGTACCGGCGGCGCGCAGGGCGGGGGAGCCGAGGGCCGCGAGAACGCTGTGCTGGGCAGGCGCGGGTGCCTGGGAGACGTGGAGCGGCATGGTGGGTCGCCTCTCACTCAAGAGACAGGAGGGTGGAGCGTGCGTGGGTGCGGACGGCGCTGTCAGCGACGGGGCCGTGGGCGCCGGGGCGCCATGCCGGGGCGCCGGGTCCCAGCCTCGTGGGCGGAGTTTATACGACACGTGTTCACCTTGTGTTTCCGCTAGCCGTTCCCGGTGAATACGTCAAGGCGCCGACAGGACATGGATTCACGGCAATTTCCGGTGAATTATCCGCCGCTCCGAAGCCCCTGCCTGCACGGTTCTCCCGCAGGTGGACGGCTGAATCTCGTCAGCTTTTTCCACCACGCCGCGTACGGAGATCTGCTAGCCGTTCCATGCCTTTGGAATGTGCCGGGCGACCGTCCCGGCCAGCGTAGTGGCAAAGCCCTCGCCGCGTGGGCGTTACGGATCGGCGGGGCTGGGCATCATCGTCCCTGACCGAGCGGCGACGCCGCGTGCCGCCCACTCGAGGAGGGATGCTTCGATGGGGGAGAAGGTCGTGGCAGTCAGGTTCGACCTGGCCGATCGGCAGAGGTACCGCAGGAAACTCCGGAGCTGTCTGGACGCGCTGGAGCGGCTGTTCGCGGAGAAACGGTTCGACCGCCCGCGCAACCTCATGGGGCTGGAGATCGAGCTGAATCTCGCGGGGGCCGACGGGCTGCCCAGGATGATGAACGCGCAGGTGCTGGAGCGCATCGCGAGCCGGGATTTCCAGACGGAACTCGGAATGTTCAACCTCGAAGTGAACATCGCGCCGCACCCGCTCGCCGGACATGTTTTCTCACAGCTCGCCGAGGAACTGCGCACCGGCCTGGGATATGCCCACCGCAAGGCGGAGGAGGTGGGCGCGGGCATCCTGATGATCGGCATACTCCCCACGCTCACCCGGCGCGACGTGGACCTCGTCAACATCTCCGACGTCGACCGCTACATGCTGCTCAACGACCAGATCGTCGCCGCCCGGGGCGAGGACTTCACCCTGGAGGTCGACGGTGTGGAGCGGCTGGGCTGTACGGCGGCGTCCATCACCCCCGAGGCCGCCTGCACCTCCGTACAGCTCCACCTCCAGGTCACCCCGGCGCGCTTCGCCGACGTGTGGAACGCGGCGCAGGCCGTCGCCGCCGTGCAGATCGCGACCGGTGCCAACTCCCCGTTCCTCTTCGGGCGCGAGCTGTGGCGCGAGACCCGGCCGCCGCTGTTCCGGCAGGCCACCGACACGCGCCCGCCCGAGCTGCAGGCGCAGGGGGTGCGGCCGCGCACCTGGTTCGGCGAGCGGTGGGTGGACTCCGCGTATGAGCTGTTCGAGGAGAACTACCGCTACTTCCCCGCGCTGCTGCCGCTGTGCGGCGACGAGGACCCGATGCGCGTCCTCGACGAGGGGGGCGCGCCGTCCCTTCAGGAGCTCGTCCTGCACAACGGCACCGTGTACCGCTGGAACCGGCCCGTGTACGGCGTGATGGACGGCGTCCCGCACCTGCGGGTGGAGAACCGGGTGCTGCCCGCCGGGCCCACCGTCGAGGACGTCGTCGCCAACGCCGCCTTCTACTACGGGCTGGTGCGCGCCCTCGCCGACGACCCGAGGCCCGTGTGGAAGCGGATGCCGTTCCAGGACGCCTCCGACAACTTCGACGCCGCCTGCCGGTACGGGATCGACGCCGAACTGCGCTGGCCCCGCCCCGGGCGCGGTGGTGTGACCGCCGTACCCGCCGTGAAGCTTGTACGGGACGAACTGCTGCCGCTCGCAGCCTCCGGGCTGGACGCCTGGGGTGTCGAGCCGGGCGACCGGGACCGCTTGCTCGGCATCATCGAGGAGCGCTGTCGCCGCCGCGTCAACGGCGCGACATGGCAGGTCGAAACGTTTCACCGGGCCCAGGAGGCGGGCCTGGACCGGGAGGCGGCGCTGGCCGCGACCGCCCGCCGCTACCGGGAGCTGGCGCTCACCGGCGAGCCGGTCCACACCTGGCCCGTACGGTCCCCGGGGCGGTACCCGCAGCGGGGCCGCTGAGACCGGCGCGGTCGGGCGCGACCGGGCGCGACCGGGTCACCGGAGTCGTTCCGGGGGACCCGTTCGCGTGTCCCGCGATCGTGTCGGGCAAGCTGGAGCGCGCCAGATTGAGGACGGGAGGCGCGCGTGCGAACAGATGCGGGAGCGACGGCCGGTGCGGTGGGCGGGCCGCGCGGGACACTGCGGTCCGAGACGCTCATCGTGCTCGCCCTGTCGCTGGGCGCGAGCGCCGTCTCCTCGCTGATCAGCTTCGTCGGGTCGCTGACCAGACCGGGCGGGCTCAAGGACCAGGCGGCCACGCTCAACGGCTCATACGCGCCGGGGAGGCCCTGGCTCGACCTCGCGTGGCAGCTGTTCTCCATCACCACCGCCCTCGTGCCGGTGGTCCTGGTCGCGCATCTGCTGCTGCGGGAGGGCGCCGGGCTGCGCGCGATCGGCTTCGACCGCACCCGGCCCTGGCCCGACCTCGGGCGCGGCACGCTGGTCGCGGCGGCGATCGGCGGCGCCGGGCTGGCGTTCTACCTGCTGTCGCGGGCTCTCGGGATGAACCTCACGGTCGTGCCCGAGTCGCTGCCGGGCGAGTGGTGGAAGTTCCCGGTCCTGATCCTGTCGGCGCTCCAGAACTCCGTGGTGGAGGAGGTCATCGTCGTCGGCTACCTGCTGCGCAGGCTGGGGCAGCTGGGCTGGTCCCCGATGGCGGCGCTCGTGGCCAGTTCGGTGCTGCGCGGCTCGTACCACCTGTACCAGGGCATCGGCGGGTTCATCGGCAACATGGTCATGGGCGTCGTCTTCGTGCTGCTGTACCGGCGGTGGGGGCGGGTCGGGCCCCTGGTCGTGGCGCACGCGCTGCTCGACATCGTGGCGTTCGTCGGGTACGCGCTGCTGGCGGGCAAGGTGGGGTGGCTGCCCACAGCGTGACGCGCGGTGCGACCGGCGGGGTGAGGCGCGGTGGGGGGTTGCGGCGGGTGGCGGCGCCGTGGGGGGTTCGGCGGGGCGTGGGCGGTTCGGCGGGCGGTGGGCTCAGAGGCGTAGGTCGCCCTCGATGACGGTGACCGCCTGACCGGTCAGGAGGGTGCGGTCGCCGCGCAGCGCGGTGCGTACGACTCCGGTGCGGGCGCCGCCCTGGAGGCCGGTCAGCTCGGTGCGGCCGATGCGGGCCGACCAGAACGGGGCCAGGGCCGTGTGCGCGCTGCCCGTGACCGGGTCCTCGTCGATGCCGACGCGCGGGAAGAAGCAGCGGGACACGAAGTCGTGGCCGCGCGACGGGTCCTCGGCGGCCGCGGTGGCGATGACGCCCCGCTCGGACAGCGCGGCCAGCGCCGGAAGGTCGGGGGTGAGCGCGCGTACGGTCCTCTCGTCCCGCAGCTCGACCAGCAGGTCACCGATGTGGGCCGCCGTGTCGTGGACCGAGACGACCTCCGCGCCGAGCGCCTCGGCGAGGCCTGCCGGCGGCTCGATCGGGGTGAGCGACGAGGTGGGGAAGTCCATCGTGATCGTGCCGTCCTCGGCGGCGGTCGTGGTGAGCACACCGCAGCGTGCGGCGAACCGCACCGTGCCGGTGGCCCGGCCCGACGCGCGCAGCACATGGGCGGTGGCCAGCGTGGCGTGCCCGCACATGTCGACCTCGGTGACCGGGGTGAACCAGCGCAGCGCCCAGTCGGCCTCGCCACCGGGCGGCAGCGGGTGCGCGAAGGCGGTCTCGGAGAGGTTGACCTCCGCGGCGACCTTCTGGAGCCAGTGGTCGTCGGGGAAGGCGTCGAGGAGCAGGACGCCCGCCGGGTTGCCGGAGAAGGGCCGGTCGGTGAAGGCGTCCACGATACGAATCCGCATGACCACGACCGTATGCGGCGGCGGAGAGCGCGGGCCAATGCCAATCCGCGGTATCTGGACCGGGCCGACGGCCGGTCTCGGCGGATGCCGGCCAGGCCGCCGAGGTCATCGGTCAGCCGGTGGCGGCGTCGATCCCGAGGGCGGGCAGGCGGGCACCGCCGCCGACGAGTCGGACGTCGTCGCGCCGCCGCTCGCCGTCGGCCCCACCGTCCCATCTCCGCGGGCTCGCCCCGCCGGGCGTTCCGGGTGAGCCGTCCGGCGCGTACCCCAGGGCCAGGGCCTGCCGGCCCCCGCCCACCCCACATCGCCCGCGGCCGGCTCCACGCGCGCTCCGGACCGTCCGCGAGAGGTACATCGGATGGCCGAGAGTCACGGGCCTGCGTGGCCGCGCCCTTGCGCGCCACCGGGGCCAGGCGTTCCAGGGTTCGTCCGTCGCCGACGTGGGGCTGCGCCAACCGCCGGGAGGGCGGTCGGGCTCCGCCGGGACCGGCGCCGGGGAATCGTCCGCATTCCTTGTCGGTGAGCGTCTTGCGATATATCGTTGTAGCATCGCGACGGATCGGCGACTGGGGAGTGTAGTGATGCGTTCACATGGTCACGAGCATGAAGGCGGGCGTGGGCACGGGTACTGCGGGCCCGGACGGCACGAGCGTGGCGAGTTCGAGGGGCGGCGGGCCGCTTTCGGGCCCTTCGGTCCTGGCTTCGGGGGCGGCTCCGGGTTCGGGCCGTTCGGGGGGCCGTTCGGCGGTGGGCGCGGGCGCGGCGGTGGCCGGGGCAGGGCGCGGCGGGGCGATGTGCGCGCGTCGATCCTGGCGCTGCTCAAGGAACGCCCCATGCACGGCTACGAGATGATCCGGGAGATCGCCGAGCGCAGCGGCGGCGCCTGGAAGCCGAGCCCCGGCTCCGTCTACCCGACCCTCCAGCTGCTGGAGGACGAGGGGGCGATCGAGAGTCGCAGCGAGGGCGGCAAGAGGCTCTTCGCGCTCACCGACAGCGGTCGCGAAGAGGCCGAGTCCGCGCCCGAGGCCCCCTGGGAGGAGGCCGGCAAGGGCATCGACTGGGAATCCGTGAACGAGATCCGTCAGGCGGGCTTCGGGCTGCTGGAGGCGTTCGGCCAGGTGTGGAAGACGGGCTCCGCCGAACAGCGGCAGAAGGCGCTCGGCGTCATCAGCGACGCCCGGAAGAAGCTCTATCTGATCCTCGCCGACGAGGACTGACGCACCGAAGGGCCTGATGGCCCCGACGGCGCCCCGGCCTCGGGATTCGCGGCCGGGGCGCCCTTTCGGCGTGAATCAAGGGGCGCGCGCTCGGGGAAAGCGCTTCTCCGGCCTCCTCCCTGAGAAGGAGGCGGCCAGGCCCGGCGCCCACCCTGTGTGGGACGCGGCATGCTTCCTCACGGGGATGTCCCGGGCCGCCCCCGCCTGATGAGGTGGTCGGGTGCAGAGCTCCACCTCGGGTCCCCCCTCCCGGCCCGCCGGCGACCCGGCCGGAACACCCGCCGGTCAGCAGCCCGGAACGCCCGTCGGCCGCGCCGGTACGGAGGACCGCCTCACCGCCGAACTGGCCGCCGTCGTCGTGGGCGCGCGGCGCAGGGCCGTCAGGGACGGCGACCGGCAGACCGACACCGCCCACCTCCTCCACGCGCTGGTCGAGGCCGCCCCGGCCGTCCGGGACGCCCTCGGCGCGCCACGGGCCGCCCGCGTCCTCGCCTACCTCGTGCAGCGCAGCATCGGCTATGGGCTCCGCTGGCACGGCACCGTCGAGAGATCGGGCGCCCCGCCCCCCGTACCCGGCCCGGCGCACCACGGCTGGTCGCCCGCCGCTGCCGCCGCCCTCGACCTGGCGTGCGCGCGGGCGCGGGCACGCGGCGAACAGCGGGCCCAACCGCTGGACCTGCTCGCCGGACTCGCCGCCGACCCCGACTGCCGGGCCGTGCAGGTCCTGGCCCGCGCGGGGGTGGACAGGGTCCGGCTGAACGCCCGGATCGAGCACCCGTCTCAACAGGTGTCACCGCCTTTACGGTCCTGACGCCGCCTGCCATCATGTGGCGATGCACGCGTCTCAGGTGAGAAGCGCCGGCCTGGGACTGGCCCTGGCCTCGGCGTTCGCATTCGGTGGATCAGGTGTCGCGGCCAAGCCGCTCATCCAGGCGGGTCTCGACCCGCTGCACGTGGTGTGGCTGCGGGTGACGGGCGCCGCGCTCGTCATGCTGCCCGTGGCCTGGCACCACCGGGACCTGGTGCGGCGCAGACCGGCGCTCCTCGCGGGCTTCGGACTCCTCGCCGTCGCCGGTGTCCAGGCGTTCTACTTCGCCGCCCTCTCCCGCATACCCGTGGGCGTCGCGCTGCTCGTCGAGTACCTCGCGCCGGCCCTCGTCCTCGGCTGGGTCCGGTTCGTGCAGCGCCGCCCGGTGACCCGCGCCGCGGCCCTCGGTGTCGTCCTCGCCGTGACCGGCCTCGCCTGCGTCGTCGAGGTGTGGTCCGGGCTCCGCTTCGACGTGCTCGGCCTCGTCCTCGCGCTCGGCGCCGCCTGCTGCCAGGTCGGCTACTTCGTCCTGTCCGACCAGGGCGGCGACGAGGAGCGGCCCGCCGACCCGCTCGGCGTCATCGCGTACGGGCTCCTCGTCGGCGCCGCCGTCCTCACCGTCCTCGCCCGTCCCTGGGGCATGGACTGGGGCGTCCTGACCGGCACCGCCGACCTGGGCGGCACGACCGCGCCCGCGTGGCTGCTGCTCGGCTGGATCGTCCTGATCGCGACCGTCCTCGCGTACGTCACCGGCGTCATCTCCGTACGCCGCCTCTCCCCGCAGGTCGCCGGGGTCGTGGCCTGCCTGGAGGCGGTCATCGCGACCGTCCTCGCCTGGGTCCTGCTCGGCGAGCACCTGTCGGCGCCGCAGCTCGCGGGCGGCACGCTCGTCCTCGTGGGCGCGTTCATCGCCCAGTCCACCACGCCCAAGGGGGGCGCGGGCCCCGTGGCGGGCTCCGATCCGCTGCCGGACGAGGACCTGTTGCCCGCCGACCGGGCCGCCCCGTAGGCTTCCCGGCATGCACGCGACCGTACTTCCGCCGCCCGCCGCGTAACGCGGGCGGCCACCTCCTGACGAAGACCCGGCTCGGGCGCGCCCCGAGCGGCTCGTCGCTGCCCGCGTGCGGATCAGAGCAGCCGACAGCCGTCTTCCTCGGAGAGTTCACGTGTCGCACCACCTCAGTACGTCCTCCACGCCTGCCGCCGCGCCCGTCGGGCGCAGCCTCCTCTACCTGATCGTCGCCGGGATCGCCTGGGGCACCGCCGGGGCGGCCGCCTCGCTCGTGTTCCGCGTCAGCGATCTCGGCTCGCTCGCCCTGTCGTTCTGGCGCTGCGTCGGCGGGCTCGCGCTGATGCTCGGCGTCCTCGCGCTGCGCCGGGGCCGGCCGGGACGCCGGGGCGGTACGGGCGGCCGGGGCCGTACCGGCGGGCGCCGGACCGTCGAGCCGCGCCGCCGGGTGCTCCTGCGCGTCCTCGGTACCGGCATCGGCCTCACCGTCTTCCAGAGCGCCTACTTCGCCGCCGTCGCCGCGACCGGGCTCGCCGTCGGCACCGTCGTCACGCTGGGGGCGGGGCCCGTCCTCATGGCGGTCGGCGCCCGGCTCACCATGGGGGAGCGGCTCGGGCGCGGCGGGGTCGTCGCGGTCGGCGGCGCGCTCGCCGGGCTCACGGTGCTGGTCCTGGGCGGTGACGCCGCGACCGTACGGCCCGCGGGGGTCGCCCTGGCGCTGCTGTCGGCCGCCGCGTACGCCGCGATGACGCTGCTCACCCGGTGGCTCGGCCGCGACGGGGGCGGCGGCGACGCGCTGGCCACCACCACCTGGGCGTTCGCCGTGGGCGCGGTCGGGTTGCTGCCGCTCGCTGCCGTCGAGGGGCTGGTGCCGGTCACGGCGGAGCCCGTGCGGGTGCTGGTGCTCGTCGTGTACGTGGCCGCCGTGCCGACCGCGCTCGCGTACGCGCTGTACTTCGCCGGGGCGGCCGTGGTGCGGTCCGCGACCGTGTCGGTGATCATGCTCCTGGAGCCGGTGAGCGCGGCGGTCATCGCGGTCGCCCTCCTGGACGAGCGCCTGACCGCCGCGACCGTGGTGGGCACGCTGCTGCTGCTCGCGGCGGTCACCGGACTGGCGCTCGCCGAGACCCGGCTCGCGGCGGCACGGCGCAGGGAGGCGGCGGTGGCCGACCGGGCCGGGGCGGGTGCCCTGGTGGACGCCGGGCCGGGTGCCGTATCGGGCGGCCCTGGCGGTGACGGGGGCGGGCCGGATGCCGGTCGGGCCGTGGTCCGGGCGCTCGGCTGAGCGGTCGGCGGCAGGGGCGGGTGACCAGCGCTCGGTGGCCGGGCCCGAGGGCCGAGGCTGCGGCCGGGCGGGGCTGAAGCGGCGGCCCCGCGTACCCGGATCGCGGGTCGCGGGGCCGGTGCCGGACGGTCGCTCGTCCTCAGGTGGCCGGTGCCGTGTGGGCGCGGCGGCGGGACTGGTGGGCGCGGGCCGCCGCGTCACGGGGGCCGTCGCGCTCCGCGAGGCCCGCCGCGATGCCGTCCTGCACGTACCGCGGCTTGTGCAGCGCGTACTTGAACTTGGGCCGCACCTCGGTCACCTCCAGCCGCAGGCCCCGCAGCCCCGCCAGGAGCCGTCCGAACGGCGCCTCGCCGGGCGCCGCCGGGGCCGTGCCGCCCTCCGGCTGGAAGTGGGCGACCTGCTCGTTGAGCAGCGCCGCCTTCTCCGCCGGGTCGTCCACCACACGGGCCGTGCAGACCAGCTGGACGGCGGCGTAGAACGAGGTCGGCGTGCCGTGCTCCGGCGGGGCGCCCTCCGGCGCGGCCCACGGGCCCGGTACGAACACGTAGTCGTCGACGACGCTGAGCACCACCCGCGGGTTCGCCTCCAGCGCCGGCCACAGCGGGTTGGGACGGGCCAGGTGGGTGATCACCTCGCCGTACGGGCCGGGCCCGGCGTCGTACCGGAAGTGCAGCGGCTGCGCCCACGGCGGCTCGCCGGGCAGCCCGTTCACCACGAGCTGGCCGAAGTCGTGGTGGAGGAGCCACCGGCGCCACTCGCTCTCGTCGTGCGCCGCGTCCCAGGGGTGGATCAGCATCGGGGCGGCCTCCTCAGAGCGCGGCGAGGTAGTCGGGCAGGGCGGCGGACGGGTCCAGGTCCTCGTCCGGGATGGCCGTGCCGTACCGGGTGGTCAGCGGGATCACACCGGCCCAGTGGGGGAGGGACAGGTCCTCGGGCTCGTCGTTGACCCCGCCGGTGCGGACCTTCGCGGACACCTCGGCCAGGCCGAGGCGGAGCACGGCCGTCGCGGCCAGCTCCTTGGCGTTGGCGGGCCGGGAGTCGGCCGAGCGGCCCGGGACGACGTGGTCCACCAGGGCGTCCAGCGCGGCCCGCTTCTCCTCGGCGTCCGTGACCTGGTACGCCGTGCCGTGCACCACGACCGAGCGGTAGTTGACCGAGTGGTGGAAGGCCGAGCGGGCCAGGACCAGGCCGTCCACGTGGGTCACCGTCAGGCACACGGCCAGCCCCGGGTCGGCGTCGGGGCCGCCGTCCGCCATGCGCAGGGGGCGCGAGCCGGTGGAGCCGTGGACGTACAGGCGCTCGCCCACCCGCCCGTAGAGCGTGGGCAGCACGACCGGCCGGCCGTCGCGGACGAAACCCAGGTGGCAGACGTACGCCTCGTCGAGTATCGCGTGGACCAGCTCCCGGTCGTACGACGCCCTCGGCCGGCCGCGGGTGGGGACGGTGAGGTCGGTCGGCTCGTACGCGCCGCGGGCTCCCGGCTCCCCGGCGGCGGACGTGGTGGTCTCCGGCATTGCGGTCTCCATTGCACTAGTGCATACTGGGCTTTGTGCTAGAAGAGTATCGGATCAGTGGGCGTCGTGCCGTCGAGATCGCGGCCAGCGTGGAGCGCGGCGTCGGCTCTGGCAGCCTCCGGCCCGGCCAAGTCCTGCCGCCCATGCGGGAGTTGGCGGCGGAGCTGGGGGTGAATCCCAATACCGTCGCGGCCGCGTACCGGACGCTGCGCGAGCGGGGGGTCATCGAGACCGCCGGGCGGCGGGGCAGCCGGGTGCGGCCCCGGCCGGTGACCACCTCGCGGGACGCCGTGCGGATCGAGGCGCCCGAAGGCGTACGGGACGTGGGCACCGGGAATCCGGACCCGGCGCTGCTGCCGGCGCTCGGCCCCGCTCTGGCCGCCGCCGCGCACCACGACGGCGGGCGGCCCGTGATGTACGGGGAGCCGCCGCTGGACGGGGACCTGGCGCGCCTGGTTCGCGCCGCCATGGACGCGGACGGGGTGCCGGCCGGGCCCGTGGGCGTGGCGAGCGGCGCGCTCGACGTCATCGAGCGCGTCCTCGCCGCGCACCTGCGGCCCGGTGACGCCGTGGCGGTCGAGGATCCGGGGTGGGGCAGCGTGTTCGACCTCGTGCCGGCGCTGGGGCTGCGGGCCGTGCCCGTCGGCGTGGACGACGAGGGGCCGCTGGCGGGGGACGTGGAGCGGGCGATACGGGACGGTGGCGCGCGGGCGGTGATCGTGACCGCCCGGGCGCAGAACCCGACGGGCGCCGCGGTGGGCGCCGAACGGGCCGAGCGGCTGCGGGAGGTGCTGGGCCGGCACCGGGACGTGCTGGTCGTGGAGGACGACCACGGGCACGGCTTCGCGGACGTGCCGCTGCACCCGCTGGGCGGGGTCACCGACCGGTGGGCGTTCGTCCGGTCGGTCGCCAAGGCGTACGGGCCGGACCTGCGGGTCGCGCCGTTCACCGGCGACGCGGTGACCGTGGACCGGGTGCTCGGGCGGCTGCGGCTCGGGCCCGGCTGGGTGAGCCGCATTCTCCAGCGGGCGGTGGTGCACCTGTGGGAGACCGGGGCCGTCGACCGGGCGGCCGTGGCGCGCGCGTACGCGGAGCGGCGCGACGCACTGGTCCGGGCGCTGGGGGAGCGGGGCGTCGAGGCGCACGGGCGCAGCGGGATGAACGTGTGGGTGCCGGTGGCCGACGAGACCGGCGCGGTGACGCGGATGCTGCAAGCCGGGTGGGCGGTGGCGCCGGGCGCCCGGTTCCGGCTCGCGTCGCCCCCTGGTGTCCGGCTGACCGTGTCCGGCCTGACGGCCGCCGACATCGAGCCCCTCGCCGCTGCCGTCGCGGCGGCGACAGGGCCCGTACCGGCGCGCTCCTACCGCTGAGGCGCCCGCCGCCTCCCGGGGCGTATCGGATGCGCGGTGCCGGGCGCGGTGTGCGCTGGGGTCTGGGTGGGCGTGGAGTCCGAGCTGGTACGGGCTGGGGTGGCGCCCGTGGGGCCCGGGGTGGGGGTGGTGAGCGTGCGGCGCCGGGAGCCTCCGCTGCCCGTGCGGCTCTGGGTGAGGGCCGCGCCCATCAGTACGATCAGCGCGCCGACCGGGGTGTTCCAGCTCAGCTGCTCGCCCAGCAGCGTCACCCCGGCGGCCGTGGCGATGACCGGGATGAAGTACGTGACCATCTGACCGGTCGTCGGGCCGACCTCCGAGACGATCCCGTACTGGAGCAGCATCGCGAAGCCCGTCCCCAGCGCGCCGAGCGCGACCACCGCGAGCATCGGCAGCAGCGGGAACTCCTCCGGCCAGGACGTGAACAGGGGCGTGACCACAGCCAGTTGCGCGGTCGCCAGCAGCAGCTGCGCCCCGGTCAGCGAGAGGTGCGACTCCTCACGGCCCGCGAGCGTACGGCGCACATAGATCCAGCCGACCGGGTAGCTCAGGGACGCCAGGAGCGCCAACGCCGTGCCCGTCGTGTCCACCCCGGAGAAGCCCTGCCAGGCACCGAGCACCGTGAGGACGCCGAGGAAGCCGACGCCGAGGCCGGCGACGCGGCGCCTTGTGGGACGGTCCTCGGAGAGGGCGACCAGCGACAGGGCCATGCCCCACAGCGGTGACGTGGCGTTGCAGATGCCCGCCAGCGTCGAGGGGATCGTCAGCTCCGCGAAGGCGAACAGCGAGAACGGAAGGGCGTTCAGGAAGAACGCGGCCACCGTCAGATGCGCCCAGGTCCGGGCGCCGCGCGGCAGGCCCGTCCGCCGGACCGCCATGGCGGCGGCGAGCACCAGCGTGCCGAACAGCAGCCGCCCGAACGTCACCTGGAACGGCGCGTACGCCGACGTGCCCACCTTGATCAGAAGGAAGCTGAAGCCCCAGACGACCGCGAGCACGGCGAAACGGACACGCCAGTCCACACGCGGCGCCCGCACGACGGCGCTCGGCGGCGGGGGCGAGGCCGGAGCGGCGGCAGGGCCGCCAGGGAGGGCGGGGGCGACGGGCGCCGCGGACGGCGAGGAGGCCGAGGGGGTGCGGGACGGGGGCGCTGTGCTCATGGCGATCAGCCTGTCTCACCGAACCTCTTAGGACAAGCGAGACTTTCTCCGGTGATTCCCTTAGCATCGCTTACATGTTGAATCTGGAGCGCCTGCGGACCCTCGACGCCCTCGCCCGCCACGGCTCGGTCAGCGGGGCGGCCGACGGCCTGCACGTGACGACCTCCGCCGTCTCCCAGCAACTGGCCAAGCTGGAACGCGAGGTCGGACAGCAACTGGTCGCGAAGAACGGGCGTGGCGTACGGCTCACCGACGCGGGGCAGCTCCTCGCCGGGCACGCGGCCCGCATCCTGTCGCAGGTGGCGCTCGCCCAGGCGGACATCGAGGCCCAGCGCGGCCGGGTGGTCGGGGAGGTGCGGCTGGCCGGTTTCCCGACCGCCGCACGCGGCCTGTTCCCCAGGGCCATCACCGCGCTACGGGCGAGCCACCCCGAACTGCGGGTCCGCAGCAGCGAACTCGAGCCGGAGCCCGGCATCCGGCACGTCCTGCGGGGGGACGTGGACCTCGCCGTGGTGCTGGACTGGAGCAACAAGCGCCTCCCCGTCCCCGGCGGGCTCGCCCAGGCCGCACTCCTGGACGACGCCGCCGACGTGGCCATGCCCGCCGACCACCCGCTCGCCGGGCGCGCCGAGGTCGACCTGGAGGACTTCGCCGACGACGACTGGGTCTCCTGGCCCGAGGGAGAGTTCTGCCACGACTGGCTCGTCTTCACCCTGCGCTCCAAGGGCATCGAGCCGCGCATCGCCCACCTCGCCGGGGAGCACCACACGCAACTGGCGCTGATCCAGGCCGGTCTCGGCGTGTGCGTCGCGCCACGCCTCGGCCGCGGGCCCGTGCCCGAGGGCGTCGCCCTCGTGCCCGTGCGCCAGCAGATGCGGCGGCACATCTACGCGGTGTGGCGCGCGGACGCGGACCGGCGACCCTCCATCCGGGCCGCCGTCGAGGCGCTGCGGGAGGCCGGGGCCGCCGTCGAGGGCTGACGGCAGGCCGGGGCGCCGGGCCGTCGCCCCTCGTGCGGGGCTCCGGGCGGCGGGGTCGGTCCTCGAGCGGGCTCGGGCCGGGCGCGGTGCTCGCGCAGGGCCGGGCCGCAGGGGTGGTGCTCACGCGAGCCTGATGGAGTCGCCCTCCACCGTGATCGGCGCGGGCGCCAGCGGGCTCGTCGCCGGGCCGGCCTTCACGCTGCCGTCGGCCGCGTCGAACTTGCTGCCGTGGCAAGGGCAGTTGATCACGCCGTCCGCGATGTCCTTCACCGCGCATCCCTGGTGGGTGCAGAGCGCGGAGAACGCCTTGAACTGCCCCGCCGCGGGCCGCGTGACGACGACGCCCCGGTCGGCGAAGACCTTGCCGCCCCCTTCCGGGATCTCCGACGTCTTCGCCAGGACCTGCCCGGCTCCCGCACCGCCGCCGCCCGTGCCACCAGCCCCGGCGGCGGTGCCAGGGTCCTGCGCGGCCGGCGGGGCGGCCGCGGGCGGCGCCCCATTACCGGAGGAGCCGCCGCACGCCGTCAGCACGGCGGCGAGCCCCGCGCCCCCCGCCGCCGCGACGGCCGCCCGGCGCGCCACCGCGGCGCTCGTACCCTGTGCTGCTCCGGTCGTTCCGGCCATGCGCGGCCCCTTCCAGATGTGCTCGCACGGCCGTCCACCCGTCGTCTGCGCCCGGGAGTCCGTCCGCGTCTCTGTCACCCGGGGGTACGGAACGGGGACGCGCGCCGTTCACCCCCGGAGCGACCGCTTGAGGAATTCCAGCTCCAGCCGCAGCTGATTGCTCACCACCTCCTCGCGCGTCACCAGGTGCGTCGCCCCCGGCAGCGGCAGCACCGTGTGCGGCCTGCCCGCGGCGAGCAGCGCGGAGGACAGCCGCAGCGTGTGCGCCGCCACCACGTTGTCGTCCGCCAGACCGTGGACCAGCATCAGCGGCCGGGTTAGCCGGTGCGCCACCGGCACCAGCGACGACCGCTCGTAGTTCGCGGGCTCCACGTCCGGATGGCCCAGGAACCGCTCCTCCCAGTGCGTGTCGTACAGCCGCCGGTCCGTCGGCGCCGCGCCCGCGACCGCCGCGTGGAACACGTCCGGCCGGTGCAGCACGGCCCCGATCGCCAGATACCCGCCGTACGACCAGCCGCGTATCGCCACCCGCTCCAGGTCCAGGGCCGGGTACCGATCCGCCGCCGCGCGCAGCGCGTCCACCTGGTCCTCCAGCGCGGGCCCGAGCCGGTCGCCGCGGACCGCGACCTCCCAGTCCCGGCCGCGGCCGGGCGTGCCGCGCCCGTCGGCGATCAGCACGGCGAACCCCTGCTCGGCGAACCACTGGGCGACCGCGCTCCACCAGCCGTGCGCCCGCACCGCCAGCCGCAGCCCGGGCCCGCCGTACGGGCTGAGCAGCACCGGCAGCCGCTCCCCGGACGCCTGGTCGTACCAGGACGGCAGGTGCAGATGGGCGCGCAGCTCCCGCTCGCCCAGCGACAGCAGGGCGGTGCGCGGCCGTACCTCAGGGGCCTCTGCCAGCACCGCGATCCGGCCCGCAGGTCGCCCGCCGCGCAGCACCGACACGGAACGGCCCCGCCACGTCAGGGTCTCCAGGACGACGGTGTCCCCGCCGACCGCCGCGGTGTGCACCCCCGGCTCCTGGCTGACCCGGCGGAAGACCCCCGCGCCGCCCGAGCCCGCGCTCACCGTGGCGTCCGGCGCTTCGGGGGCGTACACCCACACATGGCTCTCCGTCGGGTCCTCGCTCGCGGTGAAGTAGACGCGCTCGCCGGCCGCGCCCAGCACCTCGTGCACCTGGAGACCCCACGGCGACACGGTGTCGCCCACGCGTATCGCGCGCGTCCCGTCCTCCCCGACGTGCGCCACGACCAGCGCGCCGGACGCGGTACGCAGGGGCGTGCCGGGGGTGAGCGCCACCCATGCCGCGTCGTGCCTCACGCCCAGCGGCCGCACGGCGCCCGTCACCGGGTCCGCGGCGAACAGCGCCGTCGTCCGCTGGTCCCGGGTCTGGACCTCCACGTACGGGCCGTGCGCGTCCCACCCGGCGGCCGTCACGTACTCGAAGCGCCGGTCGGTCCACGCGCCCCGCGGGTGTTCCCCGACGTCCGCCTCGGCCGGAAGGCGCAGCGGCGTGCGGCGGCCGTCGAGGGTCACGACATGGACGGTCACCACGGCGTTCGCGGTGCCCGCCGCCGGGTAGCGCACGACGCGCGGCGGCCGGTCCGGGTCCGCGGGGTCGGCCAGATGCCAGCGGGACACGGGCGACTGGTCCACGCGGGCCACCAGCAGGGCGTCCCCGTCCGGCGACCACCAGTACCCGCGCTGCCGGCCCATCGACTCGGCCGCCGCGTGCTCCGCCAGGCCGTAGGTGACGTCCGGCGCATCGGGCACGGCCAGCGGCCGGTCACCCGTTCCGTCCGCGCCGACGACGCGCAGGGCGCCGCCGCTCACGTACGCGACGTGGGAACCGTCCGGGGAAGGGCGCGGGTCCACGGCAGGGCCCGCCGTCGGTATGCGCCACGGCGACCCCGCCCCGCCGCCGGTCCGCACCGCCCACAGCGCGCCGCCCAGCGTGAACACGGCCAGGCGCGCGCCTCGGTCCGTCGCGTACGCCGTGATCCCCGACGACATGACGCGGGCCCGCTCCCGCCGGACCTTCTCCTCCTCCGGCAGGTCGTCGTCGTTTGCGCCGCCGAGCGCGGCCGGGTCGGCGAGGAGCCGCTCCTCACCGCCCTCGAACAGCCAGAGCAGGCCCACCGGGTCCGTGCCCGACCTGGTGCGCGCGAACAGCGTCCGCGCGCCGTCCGGCGATACCGTCAACCGGCCGGGGACACCCAGCGAGAACCGCCGGGTGCGCGCGAAGGCATGCGGTAAATCGGGCGCGGCCGACGACGAGCCCGAAGCCGGAGGAGGCGCGGGAGCCGACGGAACCGAAGGAGGCGCGGGAGCGGAAGGAGATGAGACAGGGGAACGGGGCGTGGAAGGGGTCGTGGGTGTCATGGATCAGAGCATCGCAGGTACGACTGGCACCCCGGCGTCCGAGCGCGCGATCTGTGGACAACCGCGCGACGCGCGGTGGTCCGTGCCGCCTCGCCGGGCCCTCCGGGGCGGGTTGTCCACAGCCTTCGGTGGTGCGGAACTACCGGAGGCGAGCGACGCGTTGGAACAGGCGCGGTCACCGGTGATGTCCCTGCCCGCCGACTCCGGCGCGGTCACCGGGTACTCGTACCCGGCCCGGCTCGCGCCGGACCGGGGCCCTTGGCTCAGCGGCTGCCGAGCATCAGCGCGATGCCCGTGACCATCAGGGTCGCGGCGGCGATGCGCGGGCCGCCGAAGCGCTCCTTGAACAGGAACGCCGCGATCACCGCTCCGGCGATCACACTGAACTCGCGGAGCACGGCGACCGGCGCGAGCGGCGCCCGGGTCTGCGCCCAGAGCACCAGACCGTACGAGAGGACCGACAGCGCGCCCCCGGCGAGGCCCGGCACCAGCACGGGCCGCAGTCTCGGCATGAGCGCCCCGCGCAGCGTGGCCGCCGCGTACGCGGGGATCGCCAGCCCGTCGAGGAGCATCAGCCAGGCGATGTAGCTGAGGGCCGCGCCCGCCTCGCGGACACCGACGCCGTCCACGACCGTGTACACGGCGATCATCACGCCCGTGGTCGCGGCCATCGCCACGGCGGGCCCGCTCGGGCGGCGGGTCCGGTCGCGGACGCCCCACAGCGCCAGGCCGACGATGCCGGCCGTCGCGACCGCCACCCCGGCCGCGCTGGCACCTCCCAGGTGCTCGCCCAGCGCGAAGACGGCGAACAGGGTGACCAGCAGGGGCGCGACGCCCCGGGCGATCGGGTACACCTGGCCGAAGTCGCCCAGCCGGAACGACCGCATCAGCGCCACCTGGTACGCGATGTGCAGCAGGACGGAGGCGATCAGGTACGGCCAGGACTCCGGCGCCGGGAGCGGCGCGAGGCACGCCAGGGCGGCGCCGACCAGGGTGCGGCCGGCACCGACCAGGCTGAGACAGGCCAGCTCGTCCTTGATGCGGTGGGTGATGGCGTTCCAGCTCGCGTGGGTGACCGCGGCGAACAGCACCACCCCGATGACGAGCGGGGTCACGGACCCACCGGGCCCGCCGCGTCCGGTACAACCGACGAGCTGACGGAGGCGAGCTCCGCTAGGACCGCCGTGCGGACGGACGGGTCGAGCATGTCCACGTTCGCCCGGTAGCAGCGGGCGCCCTCGGCCAGGTCGGTGAGCTGCCGCCGCAGGGTGGCCAGGGTCGCGGTGAACGCGTCGAGGTCACCGCCGTGGTGGCCGAGCAGGTCGTCCTTGAGGCCGTAGTTGACGACCGCGTCGGCGAACAGCCCCAGGAAGAGACCGGCTTGTTCCGCGCTGATCCGCTCGAACCCCTGGGGCCGGTCGGGGGCGAAGTCGGTGATCACGATGTTGCGGACGCGGCCCCGGTCCCTGGGCTCGCCGGGGAAGAGGAGTTCCGGCGCGGCCACGAAGTCGCCGCTCTCCAGGTGCGGGACCAGCCCGTGTCCGTCGATCAGCGCCTCGAACTGCGGGGCCCGCCGGACCCGGACCGCGGAGGGCACGGCGTGCGCCTCGCCGTCCCGCACCAGGACGTGGGTGTTGGTGAGGAACCGCGCCCCGGCCAGGCACGCCTGGGTGAGGAACACGGTCTTGCCGCCGCCGTTGGGCCCGACGAGGAGCGTGGCGCCGCCGTCGTCGAAGGTGAAGCCCCCGGCTTTCAGATGCAGATAGCCGTGGTCGACGGCGAAGTCGGTGAGGATCCGCTTGACGAAGTACGGCCAGACGGTGCGTTCGAGGCGGCGCCCGAAGACGAACGAGCGGCCCGGCTCGGTGACGAGGTACGCGGGGTCACCGAAGATGTGGTTGAGGTAGTAGCCGGAGCGGAAGCGCTTGGCGCGCAGCGTGCGGTCGCCGAGCTCGCCCAGGACCCGCGGGTCGTACGGGTCGCGGTCCAGGTCCACGCAGACGATCTCGTGGTCCGGCGCGGTCCCTTCGGGCGCGTCGCGGGAGAAGTAGGCGTAGGCGTCGAACGCCTCCAGGTTGCTGGAGATCCGTACCGTCAGCAGATTGAGGTCCACGAGCCGCGACGAGCGGACCGGCAGCGCGCCGAGGCCGCCGGGACCGGCGACCGCGCCCGCGCGGGAGGACGTACCGGACGACGGTGTACCGGGCGCTGTGCCGGCCGGGGTGCCGCTCACCGCTCCACCAGGGTGCCGACGGCTGCGGTGATCCGGTCCACCGAGGAGAACGTCTCACGGGTGAGCAGCTCGTCGGGGAACTCGACGTCGAACTCGTCCTCCAGGGCGACCAGCAGGCTCACGCTGAGCAGCGAGTCCATGCCCGCGTCCCACAGGTCCGTGTCCGGGCCGACGCGGGAGGCGTCCACGGAGGTGCCCAGGACGGAGAACAGGACCTTCCGGACCCGCTCCGCCGGGGCGGACGCGGTCGCGGCGGTGTCTTCCATGGTGTGCGTTGCTCCTATCCGTGAGGGTGTCAGGCGGCCGCGGCGGCGCGGAACCGCTCGACCAGCTGCTGCGGGGTCCACTCCACGCGCTTGCCCGCGTGCGCGCCGCGCGGGGCGCAGCGGATGTGCAGCAGCGAGGGGACGCCCGGCTCGGGACGCACGGCGGCCAGCTCCTGCGCCGAGGCGACGGTGTACGCGGCGGAGTACCCGGCGGCGAGCGCGAGCCCAACCGGGTCGGCGACGCGCACGGGGCGCTGGCCGCCGGTGCTCTCGTGGACGCCGTTGTCGAGGACGACGTGCACCAGATCGGGGCCGTGCTCGGCGATCATCGGCAGGGCGCCGGGGTTCATCGCGAAGGAGCCGTCGCCGTCGAGGACGACGACCTGGCGGCCCGGCCGGGCCAGCGCGACGCCGAGGCCGACGGGGGCGGCCATGCCCATGGACCCGACCAGGTAGAAGTTCTCCGGCCGGTCGGCGGTGTTGTAGAGGTCGCGGGTGATGAACCCGCAGGTGGACACGTACAGGGACGTCGGGAACTTCTCGGTGATCGCGCGGATCGCGTCCTGGATGCCGAACACGGTCAGATGCCTTCCTTCACGATGAGGACGGGGGTGTGACGTCCGTCCTCGGCGGCCGCCAGACAGCGCTCGACGGAGGCGCACGGCTCGTCCGGGTCGAAGACGGTGTGGCGCAGGTCGAACACGTCCAGCAGGTTGAGCAGTTCGCGGCCGATGATGTCGTGCTCGACGGCGTCGTTGCCGTCGTGGCCGCGCCAGCTGACGATCAGCGGGACGTGCAGGTCGTAGATGAGGTTGAGCGAGGTGAGCACGTTCAGGCAGTAGCCCAGGCCCGAGTTCTGCATGAGGACGACGGGGCGGGCGCCGGCCGCGGACAGCCCGGAGGCGACGCCGAGCGCCGAGTCCTCGCGCGGCGCGGGCAGGTAGGCGACCTGCTCGGCCGGCCCCGTGCCCGACTCCAGGACCCGGAAGACGCCCTTGAGGAGCGAGCACGGGACACCGGTGAAGTGGGTGAACCCGTGGTCCACGAAGGCCTGGACGAGGGTCTCCGCCGCGGTCCCGCGGCCCGGGGCGGCGGAGGAGGACGGTGCGGCGTCGGAGGGTGGGGCGGCGGTCAGGGTCTGGGCGTCTGTCATGGGAGGAGGACTCTCTTGTCGGGAGTAAGGAGGGCACCTGGCCGGACACGGCACCGGCCGGGCTTGGTGCGGGTCGGTCGGGGGCGCAGGCGGGACGGGAGTGCGAGGACCGGACGGCTCGCAGGCCGGACAGGGGCAGCACGGGTCGTCACCGGCGGGAGCGGGGCAGGGCGGAGGAACGGGCGGGACCGGCGGGCGAAGGCGGCCGTACGCGCGCACGGGCACGGTCGGCGGGCGAGGGCCGGACGGGGGCGGGACCGGGGCCGGACCTCCGGACGGGGCGCGGGGCGGTACGGAGCCACGGGGAGGCGCCGGACCGCCGGACAGCGGCGCACAGCCGGACAGCCGAGCCGGTGCCGCACGCCGAACAGGGCCGGGAACCGGACGGGAGCGACGCCGGGCCGAAGGCGGGCCCGCGGGAGGCGGGCCCGCCCGGGTGGGGCGGTTACGGCCAGGCGTTCAGCTCGGGCAGCGCGGCGGCCGGGTCGCCGTCGGCGACGGGCAGGACCGGGTGCGGCCGGCCGGAGATCCAGGCGGCCAGCGAGCGCAGCGAGCCGCCGACCACGACCGGGGCCGAGCCCTCGGCCGCCGTGGACCACTCCTCGCCGGTGTCCTCGGCCTTCAGCACGACGCCCTGCGGCAGGCGGGCCGTGAGGAAGGAGACGACGTGCGAGGAGAGCGCGGTGCTCCACTCCTCGGAGCCGTAGCCCACGGTCAGGTCCACGTTGTGCAGCTCCGTCTCGCGCCACCACGCGAGCTGCGTCGCGAACAGCGGCGAGTTGCGGTACGCGCAGGGCAGCTCCCAGCCGTCGGGGCCGAGGGCGTCCCACGCCTCCTCAAGGGCGGTCAGGCCCTCGGCGAGCTGCTCGCGCAGCCACTCGACCGGCTCGCCGTGCAGCTCCTCGATGCGCCGGTCGCGGGTGGGCCGCCCGCCGTCGTACACCTCGACGGTCCTGCCCTCGACCGCGTAACGGGCCTGGCGGGCGAACGCCTTGGAGAGGTCGGCGAGATGGATCAGGACGTGGCCGCGCGTCCAGCCCGGAAGGTGGATCGCCTCGCGGGCGCCCTCCTCCGTGACCTCCGCCGCGGCGGCGCGCAGCCGGTCGTGCGCGGCGCGGATCTCCTTCAGCCGCCCGGGCACGTCGACACCGCCGTACTCGCGGGCCGTGTAGTCGATGGAGGTGGTCATGAGTGGTTCCTTTCGAGTTCCTGCGTCGCTGCCCCGGCCGGGGACTCCTGCGGCATGAAGGCGTGAATCCAGCACAGGATGTCCCGGATGACGTGGTGGTCCTTGTTCGGCCTGAGCGCGCCGATCTGGTGGTACATCACTCCCTCGCTGGGCGGGCCCAGGAAGGTGATGCGGGAATCGACACTGCCATCCGCGCGGACCGGGTGGAATTCGGGGGTCAGGTCGAGTCCGCCGGGCACGAAGTCCGGTTCTCCGACACCGGGGTTGGCCCACTTGCGTACGATGCCGCGGCGCAGCAGGTTCGGGTAGACCGGCATCACGTCGCGCTCGGCGTCGAAGCCGTGGACCCGCGCGTCCACGAGGGCGTCCGCGTGCCGCACGGCTCCGGTGACCGGGCCGTTGATACGGAACAGGCCGCGCTCCTCGTCGCACTCCACACCGGCGCCGGGTCCGACGGAGATGTCCACGATGCCGCTCTTGATGAGCGCGGTCACCTTCTCCATCGCCTCCACCGACGCGCCCTGGCACAGCCGGTTGTGGTGCGGCGTGTAGACGCTCAGGAAGGTGCGGTGCGAGGAGGCCAGCAGCCCGCCGAAGTCGACGGCGTCGATGACGACACCGCGCAGATCGCGCCAGGCGGCGTCGGCGGCCGCCTTCGCCGGATTGCTCAGATTGCCCTGGGCGGCCCAGCGGATGTCCCGGTCGAGGAAGTCGAGGAACGTCTCGACGTACTCCTCCGGGCTCGCGTAGCCGCTGCGCGGCACCGGGTTGATGGTCCGCTCCCACGAGAACCGGTGGTCGGCCGCCCGTGTGTCGTGGCGCCACGGCGACTCCGAAGCGGCGACGGCCGCGGCGAACGCCACCGGGTCACCGGCCTCGGCGAGCAGCGCCCCGGCCCGCTCCGCGCCGTACACGACCGTCAGGAACGCGCGTACGGCCCCGTCCAGCGGCGGCAGCGCGTCGCCGGGCGCCCCGAGAGCGCCGCGGCCCGCCAGGACGGAGTCCACCCGGTCGGCGGTGGAGCGCGCCAGGTCCTCCACCGGGGCGACGAGGAAGTCGCCCGCCTCGTGGTGGTCGGCGAACGCGTCGGCGTCGGCCAGGAACTTCTCGTACGCGGGCTGCGCCGCCCGGATGGCGGCCTCGCGGAACTCCGGCCCGAACAGTACGCCGTACTGGATCAGCGCCATCTCCAGCACGATCAGCGGGAAGACGTGCCGCTCGAAGTCGAGCTGCCGCTTGGGGACGCCGCCGATGACGTTCGGCACGCCCACGGTCCGCCGCAGCTCCGCCAGGGCCGCCGTGGTGAGGAAGGGACCCTTGTACTCCAGGGTCGCGATGTCGCGTTCCTTCTCGTTGTACGGCCGGGCGAAGGTGAAGAGGCCCGAGCGGCTGAACGCCACGATGGAGTCCGGCTCGGCGCCGCACCGGCGGTAGACGAGCTCGCCGTCCGCGCCGCGCTCGAAGGTGCCGCCGCGCCCCTCCGTCAGGTAGAGCAGCACGTCGATGCCGGTGAGGCCCATGCCGAGGCAGGCGACCGTCTTGCCGGGGCCCGTGTGCGCCGGGTCCAGCGACCGCTCCAGCGGGTACGCGGACGGGATGAGGTGCGCCGGGTGCTCGGCGGCGAACCGGGCCAGGTGGGCCTGGCGCGGGTCGAGCTCGGGCCGGTTGGACGAGTGGCCGGTCAGCATGAGCACGTAGTCGGCCTCGTACGGCTCGGCGCCGTCGGCGGTGATGACGGCGAACCGCTCGCCGCGCTCCTCCAGGTCCACGACCTCCGCCTGGCGCAGGGTCACCTCGACGCCCTCGGCTGCGCGCAGGATCTCGACGTACCCGGCGAACTGGTCGCGCAGGGCCTCGCCGTGCACGAACCGCTTCGGCCAGTCCTCGGCGACCACGTCGTACAGCGGGTCGCCGGTCTCCTCGAACTTCCTGCGGCACCATTCGAGCAGCGTGGGCCGCTCGGCCGCGGACAGCAGCGGGCCCGCGTCGATGACGCTCTCGTCGGCGGCGAACGCGACCTGGCCGACGATCCGGTTGAGGTAGCTGGTCCTCGTCTGGTCCGGGCTGTGGACCTGGCCGGGCCCGAACTCGCCCGACAGGTCGTAGACCGTGATCCTGAGGGCGACCGGGTCGCGCCGGTCGCGCACCAGGGCGGCGAGGCGCTCCAGTACGTAGGTACAGGTCGGGCCGCCGCCCACGATCGCCAGGTGAATCGGCGCAGCGTTCACGGGGTTGTCGGTTGTCACCGGCTCACCGCTCCATCTCTTGTCTCGGCTGGGGTCAGGAATGCGAGGGCGCGTACCGGGCGACGACCTCGTCGAACGCGCGGAAGAAACCGGCGATGTCGTCACCGGTCAGCCGGCCCATGTTGGCGAGGCGGAACACCCCGGCGGACTTCTCCTGGGTCGCGTAGATCACGTAGCCGTGCTCCTTGAGGCCGTCGTGCAGTTCGTCGTACGACATGCCGTTGGACAGGTGCGCGTTGGTGATCGAGTGGGCCCGCTGCTCCGGCGGCAGGAGCAGTTCGATGCCGCGCTCCTCCAGGCCGGCGCGGATCTCGGCGGCGCGTGCGCCGTAGCGTGCGGTGCGGGCCGCGACGCCCTCGGCGAGGGTGAGGTCGAGGGCCGTGTCGAGGGCGCGCAGGATCTGCACGGCGGGTGTGAACTGCGGGCTGCCCTTGAGTACCTGTGCGCGGTAGTTCGCCGACAGGTCGAGGTAGAAGGTGCGGGCGGGCACGTCCGCGAGCGCCTCGAAGCGCTCACGGGGGGCGCACACGAAACTGATGCCGGGCATGCCCTCCAGGCACTTGTTGGCCGTGCCGACGCACCAGTCGATCCGGTCGCGGACGACGTCCAGGTCCTCGGCGCCGAGGCTGCTGATCGCGTCCACGATCAGGGAGCGGCCGTGGCGGGCGACGAGCGCGCCCAGCTCGCGCACCGGGTTGAGCATGCCCGTGCTGGTCTCGTGGTGGACGACCGCGACATGGGTGATGCCCGCGTCGGCGGCGATGGCCTGCTCGACCGCTTCGAGGTCCAGGGGGGCGGCCCAGCCGAACTCCAGCCGCACGCAGGCGATGCCGTGGACGTCCGTGATGCGCAGCAGCCGCTCCCCGTAGTGGCCGTTGTCCAGGACCAGCAGCCGCCCGTCGGCGGGGACGACGGAGCTGACGACGGCCTCCAGGGCGGCCGTGCCGGAGCCGGTGAGCAGGACGGCGGCGTGGCTGTCCGGGTCCGCCCCGCACACTCGGGTGATCTTGCCGCCGACGGTGCCCAGGAGCGCCTGCGTCTCGGGTTCCCGGTGGCACTCGTCGGGGCCCGTGAGGGCGGCGCGGACCAGGTCGTGCACATTGACGGGCCCCGGGTTCAGCAGGACGACGCGGTCGGGCCGTCCGGGCGTGCCGGTCATGTCGGGTCCTCCTGGGGCGGTTGGGCGGCGGTGGTGACGGTGGCGGGGGTGGCGGCCGGGTCCGTCGGGCCCGCGGTGACGGCTGCGGGCCCGGCGGGGGTACGGCGGCTGATCAGCGTGCGGGGGACGTCGCCGGGCCAGGCGTCGAGCGGGGCGAACAGGTGGCGCAGCCCGCCCGGCCGGTGGTCGCCGCGGGTGATGACGCACTCGGCGCCGCGGCGGGCGTGCGCGGCGAGCGCCTCGACCTTGCCCTCCATGGCCCCGGTGGCGTCCCACGCGTCGTCCCAGAACAGCCGCCGTACGGCCCCGAGGTCGTCGGGGTCGAGGTGCGGCAGCACGGGGCTGTCCGGGTCCCGGGCGAGGTGGATGCCGGCCACGTCGGTGAGGGCCACGACCCGGACGGGCCCCGGCGCCACGGCGGCGTCCAGCACCACACCGGGGACGTCGTCGCTGCTGAGGATGCGCAGGGTGCCGGTGGCGGTGACCACGCAGTCGCTGGACAGCACCGGCAGCGCGCCCTCGGCGAGGAGCCGGGACACCACACCGGTCTCGGTGACGGTGGTGCCGTCGGCCAGCTCGTTCAGCATCGACGTGGTCTGGAGCGGCACGGCCCGCACCCCGTGGGCGCGCAGCGCGGTGGTCCACGCCCAGCGCATGCGGAAGGCCGGTTCGGTGAGGGCGACTGCCGCGTACGGGTCGTCCTTGGCGGCCTTGATCCGCAGGCCGACCGGGTGGCACAGCGCGCCGCCCCCGGTGACCAGGACGATCCGGCCGGGGTGCGCGGTGACCAGCTCGGCGACCTGGGACGCGTAGGCGTCGATGGTCGCGTGGTCGGTCTCCCCGCTGTGCCGCTTGTCGGAGAGGAGGCTGCCGCCGACCTTGAGGACGAGCAGCCCCGGCTCCCCGGCCGCCGCCGTCGCGGGCGCGGCGCCCGGTGCGGTGCGGGGCGCCGCGGACACGTCGGCGGTCACTGGAGCGGGACGTTGGAGACGGTCCCGGCGGTGTGCCGGGCGGTGTCGAACAGCCGCTGGAGGAACGGCTGTTCCCAGCGCGCGGTCTGCCCGTCCAGGGAGCCGTACATCTCCAGGTACTCCGTGTCCTCGGGGCGCAGGGTGTCCAGCACGTGCGCCGGGACGGCCTCCGGGTACAGCACCGCGGTGAAGTGCAGGGCGTAGTAGACGATCTGCTCGGCGCCGACCGACGAGACCCGCTTGAGGAACCGCTGCCAGGCGTCGTCGTCGCAGGCCCCGGCGACCAGGGCGAGGTCGAGGAACTTGCTGAGCTGGAGGTCCTGGTGGTCCTCGATGAAGTGCAGGCTCGTGGCCTCCTTGTGGAGGTGCGAGCACAGGTCGAGGAGCCGGTCGTCGGGCGCGGGCTCGAAGGCGGGCGCGCCGCACAGCACGGTGGGCACCGCCCGGTCGAGCAGCTCGGCGGCGCTCGCGCTGATCCCGGACTTCTTCTGGAAGATGTCGTGGCAGATGTCCACGTTGAAGTCGGTGATGTCGGGACGGCCGCCGGGCTTGCGGTACGGCAGCTGGTTGCTGAGGTTCATCTTCCAGAACGCCTGCGTCTGGCGGCTGTACGGCTCGATCCGGTCGCCGTCCTCGGCGACCTTCCCCTGGATGTAGCCGAGGCGGACCAGGACCTCGTGGGCGGCGGGCGCGTCCTCGCGGGCCAGCAGCACATCGAGGTCGGCGATGCGGCGCAGCGCCGGGTCGCGGTACTCGCCCTCGCCGAGGGAGAAGCCCTTGCGGACGGCGAACCGCAGCCCCGCGGCGGACAGCTCCGCGAAGACGCGGCCGAACTCGTCGGACAGGCCCTGGTTGCGTGACCGGTTGGCGAGGTACGCGCCGGTGAACACCCACGGATAGGGGAAGCCGGGCAGGTCGCCGTCCTTGCGGTCCAGGCGGTGGCGGTCCACGTGCCGGCCGATCAGCGGCAGCATCTTGTGCCGGGCTGCGGCCTCAAGGAAGGCGCCCCAGTCGAGGCCGGGGCGGATCGCGAGCGCGCGGACGGCGGCGACGTCGGCGGCGTCGAGGCGCAGCCGGCCCATCCTCAGCAGCAGCCGGGAGTGGGCGGGCAGGTCCTCGGCGGTCAGTTCACGGTCGCGGGAAGGGGTCTGGGTAGCCATGTCACACCTCTGCTGGGGACGTGCCGTCCTGCGTCAGCTGCCGCAGCGCACGGTGGTCGGTCTTGCCGTTGGGAGTCAGGGGGAGCGCGTCCAGCTCGAAGAGCCGGCGCGGCACCATCGCCTCGGGGAGCGCGGCGGCCAGGTGGGCGCGCAGCTCCTCCTGGGTCACGGGCTCGCGGACCGTGTAGTGGGCGGCGAGCACCGGATGGCCGTCGATGACGGGCACGGTGACGGCCGCGCGGTCCACCGCCGGGTGGCGCAGCAGTACGGCCTCGATCTCGTCCAGCTCCATGCGGACCCCCGCGACCTTGACCTGGCGGTCCACCCGGCCGAGGTACAGCACGACGCCGTCCTCGAACCGGGCGACGTCGCCGGTGCGGTACAACCGGCCGGTGGGTGACGCGGGGTCGAGCGGGTCGGTGAAGAACGCGCGGGCGTTGTTGGCCGGGTCGTTGACGTAGCCGAGCCCGACGACGATCCCGCCGACGAACAGCTCCCCGGCCTCCCCGGGCTCCGCTGCCCGCCACAGGCCCTGCTCCTCCTCGTGAACGAGCAGGTAGAGCCGCGCGCCCGCCACGGGCCCGCCGACGGGCAGCCGGGACCGGGACGTGTCGGCGGCCGTCACCTCGTGGTGGGTGACGTCGTCGGAGCACTCGGTGGGCCCGTACGCGTTCAGCAGCCGTACGTGGGGGAGGGCCGCCAGGGCGCGGGCGGCCAGCTCCGGGCGCAGCTCCTCGCCGGTGGAGATCAGCCAGCGCAGGTCGGGGAGGACCGCGCCGCGCCGCTCGGCCTCGCCGACGAGCCAGCCGACCACGGTCGGGACGAGCTCGACGACGGTGACGCCGGTGCGCTCCAGGGCGGTGCGCACCCGGCGCGGGAAGTCGAGGTCCTGCTGCCGGACGACCACGACCGCGCCGCCGACGAGGAGCGGGGCGAGCATCTGCCAGACGGAGATGTCGAACACCAGGGGCGCGGTGAACGCCAGCCGGTCCTCGGCGGTCAGCTCCAGGTCGGCGACCTTGGCCCACAGGTGGTTGACCATGCCCCGGTGCTCGACGGCCGCGCCCTTGGGACGGCCGGTCGTGCCCGAGGTGAAGATGCAGTACCGGGGCTCCAGGGACTGGTCGCGCCCGTCCGGCGTGTACGGGGCGACGGGGGCGTCCTCCTGGCCGGACGCGTCCGGGCCGGGTGCGGCGACGACGGTGGTGCCGAGCCCCGCGGCCGTCTTGACCGCTGTCTCGCCCCGGGGGCCGCCGCCTCCCGGGTCGCCGGAGTAGTCGAGCAGGAACCCGGCAGCGCTCCGTTCGAGGACGTCGGTGACCCGCTGCTCCGGCCAGTCGGCGGCGACGGGCAGATAGACCGCGCCGAGCCCCTCGATGGCCAGGAAGGCGGCGACCGTGTCCGCCGACCGGTCGCCGACGGCGGCGACGACGCTCCCGGCGCCGCAGCCCGCGGCGGTGAGCACGGCGCGGAAGCGCGCGGCGCGGGTCAGCAGCCGCGGGTAGGTGAGCGTGGTGTCGCCGTCGATGACGGCGGGCGCGTCCGGGGTGGCGGCGGCGAAGCGGGCGACGTGGCCGAGGACACCGAGGGCGGTGTCGGAATCCGCGTGCCGGCCGAGGGAGAGCGCGGTCGCGCGGGCCGCGGCGCCGTCCGAGAGCGGCAGCGGGGCGAGGTCCGGGGCGCCGGGGGCGGTGGCGGCGGTCATGACGCCCCCGCGCTCTGGTGGCGGTCCAGCTCGTGGAAGAAGCCGCCGATGGCGACGGCGTCCCCGGCGGCGGTGGCCGTGCGGTGGACATGGGCGCCGACGGCGAGGTCCAGGACACCGAGCCCGAAGGGGGAGAACACCACGGGGCGGTCGGCGGGCGCGGTGAAGCGGCCCGTGAGCACGTCGTACAGCGTGCCGTGCAGGAAGTCGCGGCCGCCGGTGCGCTGTTCCGCCAGGTGCACGGACGTGTCGGCCTTCAGGACGTGCTCGACGTCGTCCACGATGTTGACGCTGTCCAGGATCACGTCGGTGCCCAGGTCGCGCAGGGAGACGTGCAGGACCAGCGGGTTGTGCGAGAACCAGCCCGGGTCGGTGACGTGCGGGGTGGCCGCCGTGGTGGCGAAGACGACCAGGTCGCAGGAGCGCACCAGGTCCTCGGCCTCGGTGTGGACGCGGACCGGGCGCCCGGTGGGCTCCAGGACCTGCGCGGCGAAGGAGGACGCGTACGCGGCGCTCAGGTCGAAGACGTGGTACTCCTCCACGTCCCAGGCGAGTTCGGCGAGGTAGTCCTGGATGAACCGGGCGATCAGGCCCGTACCGAAGAAGCCGACGCGGCGGGGCGTGCCGCCGCGCTGGGCGGAGATCCGCCGGGCCGCCGAGGCGGCGGAAGCGGCGGTGCGCACCGCGCTGATGATGGACGCCTCCAGGCAGGCGTACGGGTAGCCGGTGGCCGGGTCGTTGAGCAGCAGGACGGCGGAGGCGCGCGGGATGCCCCGCGCCAGGTTGGTGGGGAAGCTGGAGATCCACTTGATGCCGTCCACCCCGGCCGCGCCGTCCGCCCCGGCCACGTGCTCCGCACCGTCGGCGCCGTCCGCACCGGCAGCGTCGGGCTTGCCGCCGATCGAGGCGGGGAGGGCGATGATCCGGGCGCTGGGCCGGTCGGGGAAGCGCAGGAAGTACGAGGGCGGGTTGACGGTGCCGCCCTCACCGTGGCGGCGGTAGGCGTCCTCCACCAGATCGATGATCTCGGCCCGGCGGCCTTCGAGGCTGCGGTGCACCGCCGCGCCGGGCACGACGGAGAACTCCGGGGGCCCGGCCTGCTGCTCAGCCATTGCTCTCTTCCTGTTCCTTGTCGAGGTCGCCGTAGGTGCTCCGCACCCAGGCGTCGTCGTAAACCGTTTCGATGTAGCGGTCGCCCATGTCGGCCGAGATGGCCACCGAGGTGAGGGTGGCGCCGGGGTCGTGCTGCTGGAGCCAGCGGGCCGCGCCGCTGACGACGGTTCCGGTGGACCCGCCGAGGAGGAACCCGTGCCGGGCGAGGCGGCGGCACATCCGTACGGTGTCGCGCTCGTGGACCCGGACGATGTGGTCCACCTCGGAGGCCTCGACCAGCGGCATCGGCTCGCTCGCGCCGAGCCCCGGCAGGTGCCGGGGGCCCGCGGGCATCCGGAAGTTGACCGAGCCCACGGTGTCCACCGCGACGATCCGCACACCGGGGCGGTTGTCCCGGAACCAGTTGGCGCAGCCGTTGAGGGTGCCGCCGGTGCCCGCGCCGATGAACAGCACGTCGAGGTCCGGGAAATGCTTGGCGATCAGGGGCGCGGTGTTCTCGTAGTGGGCCAGCCAGTTGGCGGGGTTCTCGTACTGGTTGAGCCAGACGTAGCCGGGGTTGCGGGCGCACAGGTCGCGGACGAGGGTCTTGCGCGCGGTCAGATAGCTGCCGTCGGCGTCCGGCCGGTCGGCGACGACCACCTCGCTGCCGAGGGCCCGCATGAGCTTGACGGTGGCGGGGTTGCACTTGGGGTCGGTGACGCAGACGAACCGCAGGGAGCGGGCGGCCGCCACCACGCTCAGCGCCACTCCGAGGTTGCCGGAGGACGATTCGACGAGGGTGGAGTGGTCGTCGATCAGGCCGAGCCGGACGGCCGACGAGATCATGGAGGCGGCGGCCCTGAGCTTCACCGAACCGGCGAAGTTGAAGCCCTCGCACTTGAGGTGCAACGGGATGCGGAGGGTGTGTCCGAGATCGACGTAGACGTCGCTGTCGAACAGCTCGTCCGCTGTGGAGATGATGGCCAAGAGTCGTGTCCGCTTCTTTCGTCCCGCCCCCTACGGTCCGTCCCGGCGCTCAGACGTCGAGCTTCTGCCAGGCCTCCAGGCGCTGAAGGGCGAAGATGTCCTGGACGGAGGCGATGGAGTTCTCGACCGCCGTGGAGTCGCCGGTCTCGTAGACGGAGCGGTAGGTCTCGCGCAGCGCGCTGACGGTGGCGCGCAGCCCCTGGTTGGCGTAGATGACGACGGAGACGCCGGCCTGCTTGATGTCGTCGATGTGCCAGTCCGGATAGGTCGTCGGCACGATGACCACCGGGCACCGGAAGTCCCAGCCGTCGAGGAAGCGGACGACCTGGTCGCGGGTCTTCACCTTGGAGTGGACCAGGACCGCGTCCGCGCCCGCGTCGGCGTAGGCGCGGCAGCGTTCGAGGGCCGCGTCCACGTCGAGGCCGCTGATCAGGGCCTCGGTGCGGGCGATGACGAACATCTCGCGCGTGGCCTGGGCCGCCTTGGCGATGCCGATCTTGTCGGCGAACTCCTTGGTGCCCAGGAGGGTCTGGCCGCCCGCGACGAAGCTGTTCATCTTCGGGAACAGCTTGTCCTCGACGCAGATGGCGGTGATCCCGGCGGCCTCGAACTCGTGGACCATGTGCGCCACGTTGAGGTTGCCGCCGTATCCGGTGTCGCAGTCGGCGACGACCGGGATGTGCAGCGCCTTCTGGATGTTGGCCGCCGCCTCGAGGTACTCGGTCATGCTCAGGATGCTCGCGTCGGGCAGACCGCGCGACGCGGAGACCTCGAGGCTGGACGACCAGACGGCCTCGAACCCGGCCTCCTCCGCGAGCAGTCCGCCGAGGGCGTGGTTGGCGCCCGCCACACGAACAATTTCGTTGTCGGCCAGAACTGAGCGAAATGAAGGATAAATGGACCGCTGCACGCCTGAGACTCCTGAATCGTTCACCGTGGGGGATCGAATCGCTCTACGCCGTTGTAGGCATTGCTATTGAGCAATTGCTAGGCAAGTAGTTGCCTTGATTGTTCCTGGTGTCGTTGCTGGCTGTTGAGGTCCATCGCCAGTCGGCACGGGAGTGAACGTAGGGCCACCGCCTGTATCTGTCAATAGTCTTGTCAATAACTTGCCTACGTGGTGCAATGCTTCCCGAGCCCGCCGCGGGTCATCGGGAATCCCAGAGAGGAACCGCAGAGAATGAGCACCACGCTCGCGCCGACGCACCCCCGCACCCTGGAGGTCCCGGCCGACACGTTCCACACTTTCTCCGAGCAGGCCCAGCGGGAGGTCGCCTCCTACGTCGCCGAGCTCGGCCGGCGCTTCCCCACGGGCAGGGTGGACGCGATCGACGTCGATCCCGGCGCGGTGCCGCTCTTCGCGGCGGAGGTGGACGCGAGCCGTCATGTCATCGACGACACCGCGCACTTCATCGTGTACGACCGGATCGCCGGCGTGGACAGCCTGCGCGGCCAGGCGCTGTACGCCTGGGTCCTCGGCACCGCGCTCGGCCGCCCCATGGTCCAGAACACCGACGGCTGGCGGCTCATCGAGGTGTACGACCGCGGCATCCGCAAGACCATCGAGGACGGCGCCCGCTACCACCAGACCAAGCAGGGCTCGTACATGCACAACGACGCCGTCAACGACGTGGACCCCATCGACTACCTGCTGCTGTCCTGCGGCCAGTCCGCGTACATCGGCGGCGAGAGCATCCTCGTGGACGCCAAGCCCGTCCACGAGGTGCTGGAGCGCCACCCGGAGGTCCTCGCCGTCCTCACCCAGGACTTCTGGTTCGAGAAGCGCGGCATGGCGCTCTCCCGGGAGACCGGCTTCTTCCGCTCGCCGATCATCCGCTACACCGCCGACGGCGAGCCCCTGGTCCGCTACTTCCGCACGTACATCGAGGTCGCCCACGACAAGGTCGGCGAGCCCATCACCGAGGAACAGCGCGCCGCGCTCGACTTCTTCGACGCCGTGCTCGACCAGTCCTCCGTGCAGTACCGGGTCCGCCTGGAGCGCGGCCAGACCCTGGTCTCCGCCGACGACCGCTTCCTCCACACCCGCACGGCGTTCTACGACCGCTACCCGCCCCGCGAGATCGACATGAGCCGGGACAGGACCGAGGACGTCAACCGCTACATGTTCCGGATGTGGTCCACCAAGACCCCGTAGGCCCCGCCGGCGCCGCCCGAACGTCCCGACATGTCAAGGAGACCATCGATGCACCCGCGTGAGACCCTCCGGGCGGTCGGCCACGCCCTGGCCGACGAACTGCGGCGCAGCCGCCCGAAGGACCAGCTCGCCGCGTCCGGCCAGGCGCAGTCCTGGCACCGCACCAGCGGCCGGCTCGCCGAGGGCCGGGTCAGCGACATCAGCGTGCAGTGGGGGCAGGCCACCGCGGCCAGGTACGTCACACGCGACACGTTCCTGCACCGGTCGGTCTCCGGGTTCGACCCGACCGTGGCCCGCGTCGCCACCGGCGGCACCGCCACCGGCGGCGCCCCGGCCGCGAAGCGCGCCCTCGACGGCTCAGGCCCCGGACGGCCCCCCGCCTGGACCGAACCGGGCACCGCGCTCACCGCCCTGCGCGAACTGGAGCAGGCCGCCCGCGACTTCGACCCGGCCGTCGCCCAGGTCGTCATCGACTTCGAACTCGCCGAGCAGGACCTCTGCCTCGTAGACACCGAGGGCCTCGTGCACGACGAGACCCGCCTGCTCAGCTACCTCACCGTCCGCGTCATCGCCCGCAAGGGCGGCCGCGTCGCCACCGGCTTCTACACACCCGGCGTCAGCGGCCCCCTCTCGGACATCGACATGCGCGCCGCCGGCGCCGAGGTCGCCCGCCGCGCCGTCACCGGCCTGTCCGCCCGCCCCGCCCCCGTGGGACGGCTGCCCGTCGTCGTCGCGGGCGGACGCGGCATGGTCCTCCTCCACGAGGCCTGCTGCCACCCGCTGGAGGGCGACGAGGTGCTGCGCGGCTCGGTCTACGCCGGACGGATGGGCGAGGCGATCGCCTCCCCGCTCGTCACCCTGACCGACGACCCGACCGTCCCCGGCGCCGTCGGCTCGTACGCGTACGACGACGAGGGGGTGCGCGCCACCCCCACCACCCTGATCGAGAACGGCGTCCTCACCGGCTGGCTCACCGACCAGGAGTCCGCTGCCCGGCTCGGCCTCGCCTCCAGCGGCAACGGCCGCTGCACCACGGCCCTCCAGCCGCCCCAGCCGCGGATGACCAACACCTGCCTCGCCGCGGGCACCTCCACCGTGGACGAGATCATCGCCTCCACCGAGTACGGCATCTACGCCGAGCACGTCGGCGGCGGCGAAGTCATCGAGTCCACGGGCGAGTTCACCTTCCGGGTGACCAACGGACATCTGATCGAGAACGGGCGGGTCACCGACCCCATCGAGGAAACAACCATCACGGGAACGGGAACGCAGGTGCTCAGGGACATCGACGCCATCGCCGACGACAGCACGGTCGGCGCCGCGAAGTGCGGCAAGTTCGGCCAGTGGGTGACGGTCGGCGTCGTCGGACCGACCCTCCGCGTCGGCTCCCTCCTGGTGGGAGGCACCAGCCGATGAGCACCCTTCGCGACCCCTTCACCGGCGCCGAGGCACAGTCCGGCGCGAGCGACGCCCTCCTCGCCGAGGCCGCCCGCCACGGCGCCGACGCCGAGGTCTGGACCGCCTGGCACGAGACCGACGAACTCGTCTGCCGCGCCGGGACCGTCGAGCGCCGCAGCGAGGTCTCCTCCGGGGCCACCGCCCTGACCGTGTGGGCCGACGGAGACGAGGGCTACGCCGTACGCAACGTCCCCGGCGCCACCGACCCCGCCCTGGTCACCACCGCCCTCTCCATCGGCCGCGTCCTCGCCGCCGGAGACGCCGTCCCCGCCCCCCACGCGGACCGCGCGCCCCACACCCCTCCGGCGGCCCCCCTGCCCCGGATCGGCACCGGCGCCGCCGAGCGCCTGCGCGCCCTCGCCGAGGGCACCGGCGACCTGGAGGTCGAGCTGCGCGCCCGCGCCGACCGCACCCGCGTACGGCTCCACCGCGCGGGCTCGGACCCCGCCCAGTACGACACCGGCGTCGCCCAGCTCTTCGCCCGGATCACCGCCCGCGGCGACGGCACCGGCTACATGGGACACCAGCTGTTCGGCCGCACCACGGAAGAGGTCCTCGACGCCGCCGAGCGCACCGAACTGGCGGAACTCGTCGCCCTCGCCCGGGTCCTCGCCTCCCGGCCGGTGGCCGTCCTCGACCACGACGACCTCCTCGTCGACGGCCGGGTCGTCTCCCGGCTGCTCACCCTCATCGCCCCCGCCTTCCTCCTCGACTCCGTCATCGAGGGCCGCTCACCCCTCAAGGACCGCGTCGGCGAGCGGATCGCCTCGCCCGGCGTCACCCTCACCGACGACCCCACCGCCCCCGGCTCCCCGCTCCCCGCCCCCTGGGACGGCGAGGGCACCCCCACCGGACCCACCGTGCTCGTCGAGGACGGTGTCCTGCGCGGCTTCCTCTCCTCCCGCCGCACCGCCACCGAGGCGGGCGCCCCCGCCACCGGCTCCGCCCACCGCGGACCCAACGGGGAGATGCCCACCGTCCAGCCCGGCTACTTCGTGCTGACCCACACCACCGGCCTCGGCACCGAGATCCGCCCGGACCGCACCGTGCTCCACGTCGTCCAGGCCAACGGCGCCCACACCTCCAACCCCATCACCGGCGACTTCTCCATCGGCGCCAACGCCGTGCTCGTCGCCCCCGACGGGACCCGGCGCAACGCCGGGAACATCACCCTCGCCGGAAACGCCTTCGCGCTGCTGCGCTCCATCGACGGACACGACGGCCGCGTCCGGGTCAACCGCAGCAACAGCTCCTTCGTCGCCGCCCCCGGCATATGGACCCGCGACCTCACCGTCGGACACCAGGAGAGCGCGTGAGCCTCCTGAAGAACCAGGCGTTCCGGCTGTTCTGGGGCGCCCAGACGGTCAGCATGGTCGGCACCAACATGACCAGGGTCGCCATCCCGCTCCTCGCCGCCGGCACCCTCGCCGCCACGCCGTTCCAGATGGGGCTGCTCCAGGCCGCGCAGACGGTGGCCTTCCTCCTCGTGGGCCTCCCCGCGGGCGTCCTGGTGGACCGCTCCCGGCGCCGCCCCATCCTCATCGTCAGCGACGTGCTGCGGGCGCTGCTGATGGCGGCGATCGTCGTGGGGTTCCTCCTCGACGCGGTCACCTTCGCCGCCCTGCTCGCCGTGACGCTCCTGGTCGGCCTCGCCACCGCCTTCTTCGAGATCGCGTACCAGTCGTACATCCCCGTCGTGGTCGGCCGGGACAACCTCGTGGAGGGCAACGCCCGCCTGGAGAGCACCAACGCGGTCTCCCGGCTCGCCGGACCCACCCTCGGCGGCGGCCTGGTCCAGCTCGCCGGAGCCGTCGCCACCGTCTCCGTCCAGGCCGCCACCCACCTCGTCTCCGCGTTCCTCCTCTCCCGCATCCGCACCCCCGAGACGGTCCCCGAGCGCACCGAGCGGCGCCGCATGGGCCCCGAGATCCGCGAGGGCCTGCGCTTCGTCCTGCGCGAACCGGTCTTCCGGGCCATCACCGGCTCCGCCGCCACCTACAACTTCTTCTACGCCGTCTCCCTGCCGCTGGTGATGCTGCTGCTCGTGGACGAGATGGGCCTCTCCGGCACGGCCGTCGGCGTGCTGATGGCCGTCAGCGGCGTCGGCGGGGTGATCGGCGCCGCCCTCGCCGGACGCCTCGCCCGCCGGATCGGGCAGGTCCGCGCCATGTGGACCTCGTACCTCGTGACCGTGCCCACCGCGCTGCTCATCCCGTTCGCCGACAGCGGCTGGAAGTGCCTGCTGTTCGCCGTGCCCTGGTTCGCCATGAGCTTCGGCATCGTCGTCTACAACGTCGGGCAGGTCAGCATCCGCCAGGCGCTGTGCCCGCCCGAGCTGCTGGGCCGGATGAACGCCAGCGTGCGGTTCCTCGTCTGGGGAATCCTGCCGCTCGGCTCGCTCACCGGCGGTGCCCTCGGCGAGTGGCTCGGCGTCCGCGGCGCCCTGCTCGTCGGCGGCGCGGGCATGAGCGCCGGCGTCCTGTGGCTGGTCTTCTCCCGGCTGCGGCCCCTGCGCGACCTCCCCGCGCCGGAGGAGTCCCCGTCGGGGGACGGCGCACCCGTGCGCACCTGAGCCGCGCCCCGCCCGTCCCGAGCGGACCGCGCCCCACCCATCCGGAGCAGCCGCGCCCCGCCCTTGCCGAGCAGGCCCGCCCCGCCCTTTTCGAGCGAACGAATGGAGTACCCGTGTCCCCCCGCTACGTAGTGTTCATCGACTCCCCGTGGACCGGCGCCGGTCAGGACTGCGCCCGCTTCCTGCTGGAGCAGGGCATCACGCCGATCATCCTGGCCGCCGACCCGGAGCACCTGCACCCCTCGCTGCTCCACGACTACGCCGAACTCGGCGTCGAGATCCGCGCCTGCGACGTGGACTCCGCCGACGCGATCGTGGCCTTCTGCGAGGACCTCGCCACCCGCGGCGAGGTCGTGGGCGTCACCTCCGTCTACGAGTACTACTGCGACATGGGCGCCCGCGTCGCCGCCCGGCTGGGCCTGGCCGGCCCCGACCCGGCCGCCGCCGCCGTCTGCCGCTCCAAGTCCGCCATGCGCGAGGCGATGGCGGGCGTGCCCGGCCTCAACCCGCTGTTCCGGGTGGTGGACTCGCCGCAGGCCGCCGCGGCCGCCGCCGACGAGATCGGCTACCCCGTCGTCGTCAAGCCGCTCGACCTCACCGGCAGCCTGTTCGTCCGCCGCTGCGAGAACGCCGACGACGTCACCGCCATCACCACCGAGGTCATGCGCCTCGGCGAGTACCTCGGCCACGCGGTCACCCCGAAGGTGATCGTCGAGGAGTGCGTGCTCGGCGCCGAGTACTCCGCCGAGATCATGCACGGCAAGGTCCTCGGACTGACCGAGAAGATCGGCAGCGAGCCGCCCCTCTTCCTGGAGATGGGCCATGTCTTCCCGGCCTCCCTCCCCGGCGAGCAGGAGCGGCTGCTGGTCGAGAAGGCCGAACTCGCCGTCAAGGCCGTCGGCATCACCTGGGGCCCCTCCCACGTCGAGCTGAAGCTCACCGCCGACGGCAAGGACGCCCGCGTGATCGAGGTCAACGGCCGCATCGCGGGCGACCGCATCCCCGAGGCCGTCCGCATCGCCAGCGGCGTGGACATGTGCCGCCTCCACATGACGGCGCTCCTCGGCGGCACCCCCGACCTGACCCTCACCGCCGACCGCACCGCCGCCATCCACTTCCTGATGCTCCGCTCCAGCGGCCACCTCGACGCCATCGACGGCGTGGAGGACGCCCTCGCCGTCGAGGGCGTCCACGAGGTGCACATGCGGCCCGGCGTCCAGGCGGGCATCGACTACCGGGCCAACGGCTCCAACCGCGACCGGGCCGCCTGGATCATCGCCGAGGGCGCCGACCGCGACGAGGCCCTGGCCCGCGCCCACGCGGCCGGTGAGCGGCTCACGTTCACCTGGTCGCCCCTGGACGAGACCGGCCCGGAGGCGTAGGACCGTGCCCCGCCCCACCCCGGCGCCGCCCGCGCCCCCGGCCCGTACCGTGCCCGTCCGCTTCGCCGCGGCCCGCCCCGCCACGGCGGGAGCGGCGGCCGGTGACGCGGACGACGCGCCGCTCACCTGGAGCCAGCGGTACTACCTGGCCGAGGTCGAGGCCGCCCGGGCCCACGGGCGGGGCCTCAACGTGCCCCGCCTGTACCGGCTGCGCCCCGGGACCACCGAAGCCGGTGCCGCCGACGCGCTGCGCGCACTCCTCGAACGGTACGAGATGCTGCGCAGCCGCCTGGTCCACGACGAGGCGGGCGGCGTACGGCAACGGGCCCACAGCGCGGGCACCCTGGACCTCGCCGTCCACGAGGTGCGCGCCGGAGGCACGCCCGGCGCCGCCGAGCAGCACGCGCGCGCCGTCCTCGACGCCCTCACCGCCCCGCCCCTGGACCTGGCGGAGGAGTGGCCGGTGCGCGCGGCGCTCGTCACCGAGGACGGCCACCCGCGCCACCTGGCCCTGGCGTTCAGCCATGTCGCCGTGGACGCGTACGCACTCGTACCGGTCTCCGCGCACCTGGTCGAGCGGATCGCCGAGGCCGACCCGGTGGCCCGGACCGCGCCCGCCCCCGGCGCGCCCCCGCACGGCCCGCGCGAACAGGCGGTGGCCGAGGCGTCCCCGGCGGGGGAGCGGGCCGCGCGGCGGGCCCTGCGCCACGCCGAGGAGGCGTACCGCCGCATGCCCCCCGCCGCGCCCCCTGCCCCGCGCCCCGCCGCGAGCCCTCCGCCCGGCCCGAGGTACCGGTTCCTCAGCCACCGTTCGCCCGCCCTGGACCTCGCCGTGGGCGCCGTCGCGGCACGCACCGGGGAGTCGGCGGCCGCCGTACTGACGGCCGCCCTGATCGCCTTCGACGCCGTCAGGACCGTCCCCGTGCCGGACGGGGACGGGGCCGTCACCCGGTACGGGGCGGTGCACCTGATCTCCGCGAACCGGCTGCGGCCCGAGACCGCCGCCGCCGTCCTGCCGCTGTCCCAGCCCGTGCCCGCCTGCGCGGACACCGCCGGAGCCACCTTCGACGAGCTCGTCGCCCGCGCCGCCGCGGCCTCCCTGCGCGCCTTCCGCGCCGGCGGCGGCCCGCCGGACCGGCTGGCCGCGCTGCTACGGGCCGTGGAGGAGGAGCGCGGCGTACGGCTGGACCCCACCCCCGCGCTCAACTACCGGCCGCGCGCCACCGCCCTGCCCGCCCGCCCGGCCACCGCCGACGAGCTGGCGTCCGCCGCGACGCGGGCCGTGAGCGAATGGACCGACGGCGACCCGTGGCGGGCGAGCCACTACCTCACCGCCGACGTGGACGCCTCCGGCATCCGGCTGGTCCTCCAGACCGACACCGCCGTCCACCCCCCGGAGAGGGCCGAGCGGTGGCTGGCCGCCCTGGAGCGGCTGCTGTGCGCGGTCGCCCTGGACGCGCGTCGTCCGGCGCTGCCGGACGCGGACCCGTGGGGGCCGGACCTTCCGGCGGGCTGAACCCCCCTCGTACGAGACGGATTTGGGAGCACGAACGATGGCAGACGAGCAGCAGCGCACGGTCCTCCTGGTCGGCGCGGGAGTGATGGCCGAGGGGTATCTGCACGCGGCCGGGGCGCTGGGACTGCGGGTGGGCGTCGTGGAGACCCCCACCCGCTACGCGGCGCTCAAGGACCGCTTCCCGTGCCTGGTGGACTTCGAGCCGGTGGACGAGGCCGCGGCCGACCGGGACGAGAGCTGGCCCGCCCCCGCGATGACGCTGGCGGCCCGGCTGCGGCCGGACGCCGTATGGGGGTTCGCCGAGCCGCACGTCCTTGCCACGGCCATGGTCCAGCACCGCCTCGGGCTGCCGGGCCCCGGACTGGACGCCGCGACCGTCTCCCGCAACAAGGCGTTGCAGCGCGCCGAGTTCGGCCGCACCGGTCTGCCCCAGCCCGCGCACCGCCACACCCGCAGGCTCTCCGAGGCCACCGACTGGGCGCTGGAGCGGCTGCCCGTCGTGGTCAAGCCCGTGTCCTCCCAGGGCAGTCAGGGCGTGGAGCGGATCGGCACCCCGGACGACTGGTCGGACGCGGTCGCCCGCAGGGACACCGAGGGGCCGCTGCTCGTCGAGCAGTACGTCGAGGGGCAGGAGTACAGCGTGGAGGCCCTGGTCCACCGGGGCCGGGTGCTGTTCACCAACCTGACCCGCAAGGAGACCACCGGCCCGCCGCACTTCGTGGAGCTGCTCCACGAGGCCGGGTACGGCGCCGACCGTCCCGCGCTGCGGAAGGCGGCGGACCAGCTGTGCCGGGGCGTCGTCGCCGCGCTCAACATGGCGACCGGCATCGTCCACCTGGAGTTCCGGGCGGCCCTGGACGACGAACCGGTGATCATGGAGGTGGCGGTCCGCACCCCGGGCGACCACATCATGGAACTCGTCGCCCGCGCCCACGGGTTCGACGCCTTCGGGGCGTGCCTGAGCCTCGCCCTGGACGAGGAGCCGTCCGTGCCGGACGGCCACACCCCGGTGCGGTCGGCGGGCAGCCTCTTCCTCTCCTCGCCGGGCACCGGCACGCTCGCCGCGCTGGACCTGTCCGCCTGGGCGGCCCGGCCGGAAGTGGCCCGCCACGACACCAGACTGGCACCGGGCACGCGGGTGCGCCCCGCCGAGAACTCGGGGGACCGGCTGGCGTGGGCGGTCCTGGACTGCGCCACCCCGGCCCGTACGCGGGCGCTCGCGCGGGAGCTGACCGCCGCCGCCGTGGTGGAGCTCGCCCCGGACGCGGAACCCGTCACCGGCGCGTGACGCCGACCGGGTGCGTGACGCCCGCCGGTCGGCAGGACCGCACCACCGAACCCCCATCTGAAGGAGCATCATGTCCCAACAGTGCGTGCTGATCGTCGGCGGCCGGATCGAGAACGTCAGGAAGGCGAAGGAGCAGGGCCTCGGCGTCGTCTACCTCCAGCAGCCGAGCCAGTTCACCCCCGAGCACGCCGCCCTGGTGGACGCGGCGCTGCTCGTGGACTACACGGACTGGTCGGTGACCGAGCCCCTGGTGGCCGCGGCGCACCGGGCCTACGGATTCACCAGCGTGGTGACCACGACGGAGGCCGGGGTGGAGCCCGCCGGACGGATCAGCGACCTGCTGGGCCTGGGCGGGGTCTCCCACGAGGTGGCCCGTCTGCTGCGGGACAAGCTGAGCATGCGCCGCCACCTGGCCGTCGCGGCCCCGTCGGTCTCGGTCGCGGCGGAGGAGGTCACCGACCGGGAGAGCCTGGCGGCGTTCGGCGCGGCCCACGGCTACCCGTTCATCGTGAAGCCGGTCGACGGCATCGGCAGCCTGGGGCTCCAGCTGGTGGAGTCCGCCGACCAGATCGGCCGGGCGTGGGAGACGATCACCCGGCTGCGCGGCTCGGACCACCAGTTCGCCCGCTTCTTCCCGATCGAGCGGTTCCTCATGGAGGAGTACGTCTCCGGGCCCGAGCTCAGCGTCGAGGCGTTCACGTTCGCGGGCCGCCATGTGGTGGTCGCGGTCACGGAGAAGCTGACGTACGACAACTTCGTGGAGCTGGGGCACGTGGTGCCGGCCCGGATCGGCCCGGCCGACGAGGCGGCCGTCGTGGCGTGCGTGACCGCCTTCCTGGACGCGGTCGGGGTGGTGAGCGGCCCCAGCCACACGGAGGTGCGGCTGTCGGAGCACGGCCCCCGGGTGATCGAGTCGCACAACCGGCCGGGCGGCGACCGGATCAGGGACCTGGTCGAGGAGGCGTACGGCTTCGACATCGAGCGGTACACGGTGGCCTGGCCGGGCGGCGGGCTGCCGGCCCTGGAGGAGCGGCCGGCCCCGCTGCGGGCGGCGGCCACCCGGTTCCTGGCGGCCGAACCGGGCACGGTGACGGCGGTCGAGGGGCTGGAGGCGGCCCGTGCCATGGACGGGGTGGTCGACGTGGACCTGTCGGTGGCGGAGGGCGGTCTGGTCCGGCCGCTGCGGTCGAGCTTCGACCGCCTGGGCCAGGTGATCGCCGTGGCGCCGGACGCGGACGCGGCGGTGGCGCTGTGCGAGAAGGCCTGCGCGACGATCCGGGTCGGCACGACACCCACCCCGGCCGCCGCGGCTGACTCGGCCGGGTGACGCGTGGAGCCCGTGGAGCCCGTGGAGCCCGTGGGGCCCGGGGAGCCGGGGGAGCCCCTGGAATTCGAGGAGATCACCACGGAGGAGGAGCTGCGGGAGCTGGTCGGCCCGGCGAATCCCGTGGTGTTCCGCAAGGCCACCCCCGTTCTTCGCGCTTTCGAAAGCGAATGGATTCGGAATTCGCCCTTCTGTCTGATCGCGACGGCGTCGGCGGACGGGACATGCGACGTCTCCCCGAGGGGTGACCCACCCGGATTCGTACGCGTTCTCGACGAGCGGACGCTCGCCGTTCCCGACCGGCCCGGCAATCGCCGGCTCGACACGTGGCGCAACGTCCTGCGGAACCCGCGGGTGGGAATGCTCTTCGTCATTCCGGGGCGCGGCGACACCCTCCGGGTCAACGGCCGCGCCCGTCTGGTGCGCTCGGCGCCATTCCTCGACGACATGGTGGTCGGGCGCAACCGGCCGAAACTGGCCCTCGTGGTGAGCGTCGAGGAGGCGTACTTCCACTGCGCCAAGTCGTTCATGCGGGCGAGGCTCTGGGAGCCGGAGTCGTGGGCGCCGGACGCCGTCGCGTCCCGGGCGCGGATCGCGCGGGCCACCGAGTGGACCGAGGCGTCCCTGGAGTCCCTGGAGCGCCGCTACGGCCCCGAGTACGAGCAGCACCTCTACCCCGGGACGCCCTGAGCCGCGCCGAGCCGCCCGCGAGCGCTCCCTCGCCTCCCCGCAGCCGTATGGAGAACCGGTGAAGCCTATGCGTCCGTTCGGCGAATTGCCATAGCTGTCAAGGGTTGCCATAAGGCCATCTGGCCGGATACCTTGGCACCGCCCTGCCGGAAACGATCATTGAGATTCAGTGAAGGAATCCCATGAAGAAGACAGTAGTTGCCCGTATAGTCGCGTTCGCTTTCTCCGTACTACTACTGGGTGGCGCATTTTCGGCCGACGTGGTGGAGGGTGTTTCCGCGGGGGAGACGCACACGCTCGCCAATGGTGGCGGCATCACGATCGACTGGCCGTGATCCACCGGTAGCAGTCGGTGCTGCGCCACCGTTTCCGAGATGTGGTTGCCATCCACAGTCAATCGTTGCCACAATGCGTTAGGGTGGACTGCGAAAGTCCCCCCGATGGTTGTGAGGAGCATCGGGAGATACCTCGAAGACGGTGGTCGCATGCTGGAGCAACCTGGCTTTGGACGGCGTTTGCGCCAACTGAGGCTGCATCAGGGAAAGACTCAGGCGGAGCTGACGGGGCCGGGCATGTCCCCGGCGTATCTTTCCCGGCTGGAGTCGGGTGCCCGGTCCCCCACGCAGCGTGCCGTCGAGTACCTGGCGGACCATCTAGGCGTCCCCGTCGAGAGCTTCGCGGAGTGCGGCGAGGACGACCTCGCGGACGTCGTCGCCACCCTCGCCTCCCGGCCGGACAGCGAACGTGACGCCGAGATGCGCGACCTCCTCGCCGACGCGCTCAAGCGGGCGACGGACACGGACCCCTCCACCCGCTGGCAGGCGCTGGCCCTCCTCGCCCAGCTGCACGCCTCCCTCGGCGAGTTCGGCGACGAGAGCGGCGTCCTCGACGAACTGAGCAGGCTCAGCGACGAGTTGGCGCGGCCCGCACTCCAGGTGTACGCCAAGCAGCGCGTCGCCCGGTGCGCCCGTAACCGCGGCGACATGGAGCTGGCCCGGCAGGCGGCCCGCGAGGCCCTGGAGCTGGGCGAACGCCACCGTGTCCGGGTGCCGGCCGCCGATCCGCTGCGCAACCGGCTGCTCCTGGTCTCCGCCGAGACCGAGCTCGGCAACGTCGCGGAGGCGATGCGGCTCAGCCTCGCCGTCCTCGCCGCGCTGCCCTCCGAGAGGGGCGCGCTGACCGCGGAGGCGTACTGGACCGCCGCGACCGTCAGCACCCGCCAGGGCGACGCCGAGGGAGCCCTCCGGTACCTGGACAAGGCGATCGACGCCCTGGACAGCCGGGAAGACATCACCCTCTGGATGCGGCTGCGGCTCGGAGCGGCCTCGCTCTGCCTCCAGAGCCTGCCGCCCCGCCTGGACCGGGCGCGGGAGCTGCTGACGGCCGTCGAACCGGTCCTGAACTTCGCGGGACCGCCCCGGCACTGCCAGGAGTTCCTCTTCCTGCGGGCCCAGCTGGCCTTCCAGCAGGGCGACTCCGCCGGTGCCGCCGAGTTCATGGCGCGGGCCGAGAAGGGCCTCCAGCTCTTCACGTACCGCGACCGCGTCCGGTTCCGGATCCTCCAGGAGATGCTGGCCGCCCGCGCCGGCGACGTACGCGCGGTGACCCGCCTGAAGGAACTGGCCACCGAGGTGCAGAGCACCCGGATGCCGGAGCTCGCCGCCGAGGTGTGGCGGGCGGCGGCCGAGTGCGCCGTGGAGACCGTGCCGTCCAGCGTCTGACGGCCACCCCGACGCGGGGCGGTGGCCCCCGGCCCCGCCCCGCGCCCCCGCCGCCCACGAGCGCCCGCGCCTCCTGCCGCACCCGGCACGGCGAGCCTGGCCACTACGTCCGCCGCCCCGCACCCGGCAGCACGGCGGCAAGACCCAGTCGCCCCCGCCGCGCCAACGCACGAGCCCGGCCGCGGCGCCTGCCGCTCCTCGGCGCGGCGAGTCCGGCCACCATGCCCGGCGCCCCGCGCGTTTCCCCGGCGCCCCGCGAACCCCCGCCGACAGACGCCTGCCGCGTCCTCGCCTCAGCCTGCCCGGCGCCCCGGGCAGGGCCCCACCGCCCCCGCCCAGCCTTCCCCGGCACCCCGCCGCACGACGTGCCCCGCCCAGCACCCCCGTCGACCCGCCGCGAGGCGCCGCCTCCGCCCGGGCCGCGGGCCGCGCCCGTATCGGTGGGATGACCGATGTGCCGGACCACGCGCCACGGCCATAGTCCTCGGGAGATCGATCCCGGGCGCCCCCGCGTGCCCGGCTCCCGAAAGGACCTTCTGTGGACACGTATGCCGATCTGGTGTTCCTCGGCGGCCGGGTCGTCACGGTCGACGCCCACTTCACCGTCGCCTCCGCCCTGGCCGTGACCGGCGGGACCATCACCGCCGTCGGCGCGCGGGAGGACGTCGCGCCGCTCATCGGACCCGGCACCCGCGTCATCGACCTGCGCGGGGCGACCCTCCTGCCCGGTATCAACGACTCCCATCTGCACGGCTGCGCCTTCGGCGTGGCCACGCCGCCGCTCTCGCTCGACATCCGCCACCCCTCCGTCTCCTCCCTCGCGGACGCCGCCGAGGCGGTGAAGGAGGCCGTCGGGCGGACCCCGGGCGGGCAGTGGATCACCGGGCACGGCTGGGACCCCGGCTACCTCGCCGAGTGCGTCGCCGACCCGTCGCGGCAGCCCTCGCGGCACGACCTCGACGCGGTGAGCCCCGACCACCCCGTCGTCCTGTACTCCTTCTCCGGGCACGCCACCTGGGTCAACTCCAAGGCGCTGGAGCTCATCGGCATCGACCGGCACACCCTCGCGCCGCCCGGCGGGGCCATCGTCGTGGACGAGCACGGCGAGCCGACCGGACTGCTGCACGAGGGCGCCCAGGCCCTCGTCCAGAACGCCCTGCCGCCGCTCAGCCGACGGGAGCGCGCCGACGCGATCAGGTCCGCCCTCGCCGCGCTCGCCCGGCTGGGCGTGACCAGCTACACCGAACCCGGACTCGGCCCCGGCGGCGACGGCATCATGCGGGGCGCGCTCGGCACCGAGACCCTCGACGTCTACCGCGAGCTGCTGGCCGGCGGCGAACTCACCGCCCGCGTCGGGGTCCTGCTCCTGCCCACCGGAATGGCCGGCACCGCCGAGGAGTTCGCCCGCGCTTTTGACGCGCTCGACGGGCCCGACAGGCGCTGCGCCACCGGCGAGGCCGCCGATCCGCGCCACCTCGCGATCCACGGCGTCAAGATCTTCGCGGACGGCGTCGTCCCCAACAAGACGTCCTGGATGCACGATCCGTACGTCGGCGGCGGCTGCGGCGCCCTGTGCGTCGGCGGCGAGACCGACGACGAGCGCGTCGCCGAGATCGGCGCCATGATCCGCTACGCCCACGCGGCGGGGCACCAGCTGGGCGTCCACGTCACCGGCGACCGGGCCGCCGACACCGTCACGGACGCCTTCGCCGCGGCCGTGGCCGAGCACCCGCGGCCCGACGCCCGCCACTACGTCATCCACGGCGACTTCCTCACGGCGCACAGCATGAAGGTGCTGGCCGCGCACGGCTTCGGGGCCAACATGAACCCCACCATCAAGTGGACCGTCGCCGACATGGAGGAGGAGTTCGTCGGTACCGAGCGGGCCGCGTACGCCTGGCCCTACCGCGACGCCATCGACGCCGGGGTGCGGGTCGCGAGCGGGTCCGACGCCCCCGTCACGTACCCGGACTGGCGTCAGGGCGTCGCCACCATGGTGCTGCGCGAGTCGAAGGCCGGCGGCCGGGTCAGCGGCCCCGAGCAGCGCATCGGCCTGGCCGAGGCGATCCGCACGTACACGATCGAGGCGGCCTGGCAGGACTTCGCCGACGACTGGAAGGGCTCCCTGGAGCCGGGCAAGGCCGCCGACCTCTGCGTGCTCGACGGGGACCTGCTCGCCGCCGACCCCCACGACATCCCGGAGATGCCCGTCGTCCTCACCGTCGTGGACGGGCGGGTCGTGCACGACACCCTGCGCGATTGACGTAATCCGGACACGTGATCATCCTGGGGGCATGACAGCGGAGCGGAGCACGGCGGACATCCTGGAGGCGGCCGTCCACGTCCGTGAGGCCGCCAGGAGCGCCACGACCGGCGCGACCGGCGCCGGGACCGTCCTGGAGGCGCTGTCGGAGGTGATGGAGTACGACCACGCCTCCCTCGCCCGCTGGGACGCCCGGCGCGGCCGCCACACGACCCTGGCCGGAAGCTACCCGGGCGACGCCACCGCCTACATCGAGACCCGCCTCCACCACGACCCGGTGTTCCCCGTGCTCCGCAGCCCCGCCCGGGGCGGGCTCTGGCTCGGGGACGTGCCCCGGCCGCTCCTGGCGGCGTCCCCCGGGTTCCGGGACGTGCTGCGGCCCCTCGGCATCGAGGACGGCGTGGCGCAGTGCCTGTTCGCCGCCGACGGCCGGTACGTCGGCATGCTGAACGTCAGCACCCGCAGGCCGCGGCGCGCGCCCGACCCGGCGCGGGCCGTGGTCACGCTGCTCACCGAGGCCCTGGCCGCGGCCGTGGACCCCCGCACGGGCCCGACGCCCGAGGACGCCACCGCCCCGGCCCCGGCCCCCCGCCCCGGCGGCCTCTCGCCCCGGGAGCTCCAGGTGCTGGCCGAGCTGACCACGGGCCGCACCAACCGGGAGATCGCCGAGCGGCTGTACATCACCCCGCGCACCGTGGGCACCCACATCGAGCACATCCTCGCCAAGCTCGACGTGCCCAACCGCGCGGCCGCAGCCGCCCGAGCCGCCGCCTGGGGCATCGAACCGGCCCCCTGACCCGGGTCGGCGCCCCGCCACCCGCCGGTTGCACCGCGGCCTGGCACAGACCGGTCCCGTTCCGGCTTCAGTACGGGGGCTCGCGCGTCAGCGGCGTCGGCGGCCGGGGCGGGTGCTCAGCATCGCGTCGAGGGACCGGCCGATCGACGCCGCGAAGGGATACGCCCGGTAGTCCCCCTGCACCGTGACATGGTGCTGTTGGCCGTCCGTCCACTCGATGACGAACACGCCGCCGTCCGACTCGGCGACGTCCACACCCGCGGGAATCCGGGCTCGCAGCCCGGCCTCGGACAGCCCGTCCGTGTGCAGCGGGACATCGCAGGCCACGACGAAGAGCCGCGCGGCGTCCTCCACACGCGTCGCGGTGCCGAGCACCCGCGTCCGGCCCCGGTCCGTCACGCGCACCGCGTAGCCGCCATCGGCGGGGACCACGTCGTGCCACGTCTCGAAGTCGCCCAAGTGGATGAGCTGGTCGCCTCGGCGGGCCGTCATCAGCTCCTTCCGGTGGCCCATGGACACGGCGAGAGCCCGCAGCCGCTCCTCCAGCCGGGGGAGCGACTCCAGGGCGAAGAGCTCCTCCGCCGTGGTGGCCGCCGCCCGGCCGCCGCGCGGGCGGAACTGCCCTGGCGGCGTCCGCCGCCCCGAACGGAACACCTCGATCGCCTCGTGCGGCGGCGCCCCCGACGCCGCGAACAGCACCGACTCGTCCGACGCCACGTAGATCCTGCCGCCGCCCCGCACCGCGTGCGACACCACCACGGCGCCGTCCTCCGGCAGCAGTTCCACGGCCAACGGCGCGTCCTGCGGCACCATTCGCCGCCAGTACCCCACACCCACATCGATCAGCCGCCGCTGATCGGGAGTCGCCTGATCGGTTCGTTCCCGCGTCACCTGTCCGGCCTCTCTTCCTTTCACCTGCCCCTGCGCTCCGGCGAGTCGTATGTACGGTCACCGGTCGGAGAAGACGACAGCGCCCCGCGGGTCCCGCACTTCGACGACTCCGCGTTCCTCGTCGACGACACCGGTGTACCCGATGGGCAGCCCCAGCACCGCGGCGGCCTCGGGCCGGAACTTGAACAGTTCGACGCAGCGGGCGATGTCGCACGCGAGGCGGCCGACCAGGTTCTCGTCGAACGGTTCCCCGCCGATGAACCACTGCGTGGCGGCGCCGATGTCGACGCGTCGGCACTCGAGCACACGACGGGTCTTCGGGGAGACGACCTCCCGCCGCCCCAACGGCACGATCCGCTCGACCAGGAGGCCGTTGACCGGCGGCCGCACGCCCACCGGCGCGGGGACAGCGCTTCTCGTGAGGGGACGGGACCGCTCCTGCGACGGGTCGTCGACCTGGTCAGTCGGGGCGTCGACGTGGTCGTACCGCGGTATCGAGGGGAAGCCGGTCATACGGCGGAACAGTACGGGGCGCGGCTGGTGGCCCTCCGCCGGACCTCCCCGCCGTGGCCCGGCACCCCCGCCCACCACGGCCAGCGGCACCCCGGGCCGCCCCGTCTCACGGCCCGTTCCGCCTTTCGGCGATCAACGACCGGTACCAGTGGTAGGAAGCCTTCGGGTGCGCCGACCGGTCGGGAAGCCGACGTGGACCAACCCGAAGCGTCTGCTGTACCCGTAGGCCCACTCGAAGTTGTCCAGCAGCGACCAGGCGGTGTACCCACGTACGTCGACGCCCTCCGCCAGCGCTTCGGCGACCGCGTGGAGGTGGGGGTCCAGGTACGCGACGCGGTCGGCGTCGTGCACGATGCCGACCGGGGCGGGGACGTCGTGTTCGGCGGAGCCGTTCTCCGTGATGTGGATCGGGGGCAGGGCCGTGCCGTAGCGGTCGCGGAGGGGACCAGAAGCCGCCGCAGCGTGTCGGGGACCACGGGCCAGCCCATGGCGGTGTGCCGGACACCGGGCACGGGGACCGCCTCGATGCGGTTGTCCGTCGCGGTGCGGCGGGCGGGGTCGGGCTCGCGCCAGGGAGCCGCGCGTACGGTGGACGGGGTGTAGAAGTTGATGCCCAGGAAGTCCATCGGCGCCGATACGGGGGTGAGGTCGCCCTAGCGGCGGAAGCGGCCGCGCTCGACCAGCTCGCCCCAGGTGTCCGCCTCGGCGGCGGCGTAGCGCCCCTTGAGCAGCGGATCGGTCCACATCAGATCGCGCTGCGTCTCGGCCCGGAGCGCGGCGGAGGCGTCGGCGGCCGACGGGGTGACCGGTGAGACGTGGTCGAGGTTGAGCGCGATGCCCGCCTCCCGCACGCCCACGGCCCGCAGCGCCTCCATCGCCAGGCCGTGTCCGACCAGCAGGTGGTGGCCGAGGCGAGCGCGGGCGTACCTTCCGACGCGCCCGGGGCGTGCTCGCCGGTGGCGTACCCCAGGAAGGCGCTGCACCACGGCTCGTTGAGGGTGATCCAGCGGGGCACCCGGTCGTGCAGCCGGGACGCGACCAGCTCCGCGTACCGGGCGAACCGCCGGGCGGTCTCCCGTGAGCGCCATCCGCCCGCGTCCTCCAGCGGCTGGGGAGGTCCCAGTGGTAGAGCGTGACGACCGGCGTGACGCCCGCGTCCAGCAGGTCGTCGACCAGGCGCTGGTAGAAGTCGAGCCCTTCCGGGTTCACGACGCCTTCCCCGGACGGCTGGACACGCGGCCAGGCGATGGAGAAGCGGTACGTGTCCACGCCGAGGTCCGCGAGCAGGGCGACGTCCTCGCGGTGGCGGTGGTAGTGGTCGCAGGCGGTGTCGCCGGTGGTGCCGTCCAGGATCGTCCCGGCGCGCCGGGCGAAGGTGTCCCAGATCGACGGCCCGCGCCGCCCTCCCGCGTCGCGCCCTCGATCTGGTAGGCGGAGTGGCGCGCCGAACTCGAAGCCGGGCGGGAACGCCGCGGGGCGACCATGGCAGGGATTCCTCCGTTCGGGGGCCGTGGACACGGCTGCGGGAAAACAGAGCCGAGCATGCGGGGGTTCAGCGGCGCCGTCCAGGCCGCGAGGCCGGATCGGCCCTGGTTTTACTAAACCAGGACTTAACTGAACCCGTTAACTGGACAACGTTGTCATCCTGCACTCAGAGTGTGGACGCATTCCCCGTCCGCGCTCACGAAAGGCGTCAGCACCATGGTGTACGGAGCACTCGACATCGGGGGTACGAAGATCGCCGGTGCCCTCGTCGACGGCGCGGGGCGCCTGCTGGCCCGGTCCCAGCGGGACACCCCCGCCCAGGGCTCCGCGGCCCAGCTCATGGCGCAGGTGACCGCCGTCCTCGACGACCTGGCGGCCCGCCCGGAGTGGACCGCCCTGTCCTGCCTGGGCATCGGCAGCGCGGGGCCCGTCGACACCGCCGCCGGCACGGTCAGCCCGGTCAACATCCCCGCCTGGCGCTCCTTCCCGCTCGTGGACCGGGTGCGCGAGCACCCCCGGATGCCGGCCGAGATCCGGCCCGTCCTCGTGGGCGACGCGGTGGCGATGGCCGCCGCCGAGCAGTGGACGGGGGCGGCCAGGGCCGTGGACAACGCGCTCTGCATGGTCGTCTCCACCGGAGTGGGCGGCGGTCTCATCCTCAACGGCGCCCTCCACGCGGGCAGGTCGGGAAACGCCGGCCACATCGGGCACATCACCGTCGACCAGCACGGTCCCCTCTGCCCCTGCGGTGCGCGCGGCTGCGTCGAGCGCTTCGCCAGCGGCACCGCCATCGCCGCCCACGCCCTGGAGTCCGGCTGGACCCCGCCGCCCGGCGTACCCCCCACGGCCGCCGCGGTCGCGGACGCCGCCCGCACCGGCGACCCGCGGGCACAAGCCGCCTTCGACCGCGCCGGCCGGGCCCTGGCGGCGGCCATCGCGGCCACGGCGGCCCTGGTCGAACTCGATTTCGTGGTCGTGGGCGGCGGCGTCGCCCAGGCCGGCGAGACGCTCTTCGGCCCGATCCGCCGCCACCTCGCCGACTACGCGGCGCTGGACTTCACCCGCGACGTCCCGGTGGTGCCCGCCGGTCTCGCGCTCGACGCCGGGCTGATCGGCGCGGCCGCGGCCGGCGCCGCGTCGGCCGGACCGTCACGGGCGGGCGGCAGCACCGTCGGCGATTCCGCCGTCCGTTCGTGACCCACACAGGAAGGGAACCCGTGGACCTCCTCGCCAACACCGTCCAGCCCTACGCCTGGGGCTCGCGCACCGCCATCCCGGACCTCCTGGGGACGCCGCCCACCGGCGGACCCCAGGCGGAACTGTGGATGGGTGCCCATCCCGCCGCCCCGTCCCGTGTCGACCGCGCCCACGGGCCACTGCCCCTGGACCGGGTGATCGACGCGGACCCCCTGACGGAACTCGGTGCCCCCACCCTGCGCCGTTTCGGCCCCCGGCTGCCGTTCCTGCTGAAGCTGCTGGCCGCGGACGCCCCGCTCTCCGTGCAGGTCCACCCCGACGCGGCCCGGGCCGAGGCGGGCTTCGCGCGGGAGAACGCCCTGGGGGTGCCCCTCGACGCCCCGCACCGCTCCTACCGCGACCCCCACCACAAGCCCGAGATGATCGTCGCCCTCACCAGGTTCGACGGGCTGTGCGGCTTCCGGGACCCCCGGCAGTGCGCCGACCTCCTGGACACCCTGGCCCTGCCCGGCCTGCGCCCGTACGCCAGGACGCTGCGCACGCGGCCCGAGGAGACCGCCATCGCCGAGGTCTTCACCGGCTTCCTCGCCCCGCCCGCCGGGCTGCCCGGCGCCGTGGCGCGGGCCGTCGCGGCGGCCGCCGCGCACCCCGGCCCGTACCGGAACGACCTCGCCGCCCACGCGGAGGTCGCCCGGGCCCATCCGGGCGACCCCGGTCTGCTGGCCGCCCTGATGCTGCGGCGCGTCGAACTCGAACCGGGGGAGGCCCTGTTCCTCGGCTCCGGCGTCCCGCACGCGTACCTCTCCGGACTCGGCGTGGAGGTCATGGCGAGCTCCGACAACGTCCTGCGCTGCGGCCTCACGTCCAAACACGTCGACCGGGACGAGCTGGTGCGCGTGGTCCGCTTCACCGCCCGGCCCGGCCATGTCCTCACCCCCGCGGCGGGGGAGGCGGGGGAGGAGGTCTACCCGGCCCCCGTCGATGACTTCCGGCTGTCGCGGTTCCGGCTCCGCGGCGCGGACCGGCCGCGCCCGCTCGCCTCCGGCGCCCCGCAGATCGTCCTCTGCGCCGAGGGGCGGGCGGAGGCGGCGTCGGCCGCGACGGGCGCCACGCTGCGGATCGGACCGGGGCGCTCCCTCTACGTCCCCGCGTCCGAGGCGGTCTCGCTCACAGGGGAAGGAGTGGTCTTCCGCGCCACGGTGGGGCTGGGGAGCGCGGCCCCTGCGCGGGGCCTTTCCGGGACGGTCGGCCAACAGGCGAAGGACACCGCGAGTCATGGCTGAGGTCTCCTCCACCACGCTCAGGACTTGACCGGCGGGGCCGGGCGTTCGCCGACGACCTCCGGCTAGGCGGCCGCACTCCGCGCCGACTGCGGAGGTGTTCCTCCACCCCGGCGAACAGCACCTGATCACCGACGCCTCGCCGGAAGCCTTCGACGCGGAGACGCCCAGGGCGCCGCTGAAGCGCGTGCGGACGTTCCTCGCCCCGGTCCGACCCCGCCGCGGACCGGCGTCCGGTCCGGTGCCGCACGGACCGCGCCGTGCCGCGAGCGGGGCCCGTACGCCTTTCACAGAGCTCACCACGCCCTGCCGAAAGGCGTACGGGTCTCGTGCCCGCGCGCCTTTCGACCGAGCGGACCCACCACGCCCCGTGCCGCCTGCGGCCCCCTTCCGAGCGAAATCATAGAGGCAACTTAACCGGTTATTTCCTGCCTATTGTTTTACGGCCTCGCTCCCCTCTAGCCTCATTCTCGGTCGCCGGGCGTCACGCGCATTCGCCACGCCTCCGCCGAGCGGGGACACGACCCCCACCGGCTCGGCGCACTTCCCCCCGCTGCCCGGTGAGAGCCGCCGAAAGGCACCGGGCGGCGGGGGTCCACCGGCCCGTCCCCAGCGTCCGGCGACACGTCGCTCCGCAGGGCCGGCAGCACCGCACCCTCCATGTCAGGCAAGCCGCGCATGCCACGGCACCGTCCCGCGGCGTGCGCGCGCAACCCGAGTTGGGAGCACCACACATGAATCGGACACTGGCCACCGCGGCGGGCGCGCTGCTCGCCGTCGCCGCCACGATGGTCACCATGCCCGCCCCGGTCCACGCGGCCGACACCGCCACCGCCCCCACCGCCGGCTTCCGCGTCGCCGAAGGCCGCCTCCTCGACGCCAACGGCCAGGACTTCGTCCTCCGGGGCGTCAACCACGCCCACACCTGGTACCCCGGCCGGACCCCCCGGGCCCTCGCCGACCTGAAGGCGCTCGGCGCCAACTCGGCGCGGATCGTGCTCAGCACGGGCGACCGGTGGACGAAGAACGACACCGCCGACGTCGCGAACGTCGTCTCCCAGTGCAAGGCCAACAAGCTGGTCTGCGTCCTGGAGGCCCACGACACCACCGGCTACGGAGAGCAGAGCGGCGCCGCGTCCCTCGCCCAGGCGGTCGACTACTGGGTCGAGGTCGCCGACGCCGTCAAGGGCCAGGAGAAGTACGTCGTCATCAACCTCGGCAACGAGCCGCACGGCAACACCGGCCACACCGCCTGGACCGACGACACCAGGAACGCCGTCACGCGGCTGCGCGCCGCGGGCTTCCACCACACCCTCATGGCCGACGCACCCAACTGGGGCCAGGACTGGTCGAACACGATGCGGGACAACGCGTCCGCCGTCTTCACCGCCGACCCGGAACGCAACACCGTCTTCTCCGTCCACATGTACGGGGTCTACGACACCGCGGCCGAGGTCCGCTCCTACCTGACCAGCTTCACCACCCGGGAACTCCCCATCGTCGTAGGCGAGTTCGGCCACGACCACTCCGACGGCAACCCGGACGAGGACGCCATCATGGCCACCGCCCGGGAACTGAAGCTGGGCTACCTCGGCTGGTCGTGGAGCGGCAACGGCGGAGGAGTGGAATACCTCGACCTGGCCACGGACTTCGACGCGACCCGGCTCACCCCCTGGGGGCAGCGCCTCTTCCACGGCCCCGACGGCATCCGGCAGACCTCCCGCGAGGCGAGCGTGTACGGCGGCACCGGAAGCGGCGACACCCGGCCGCCGACCGCCCCCGGCAGGCCCACCGCGTCCGAGGTGACCGCCACGGGCGCCCGGCTGACCTGGGCCGCCGCCACCGACGACACCGGTGTCACCGGCTACGACGTCGTCCGCGTCAACGGGTCGACGGAGACACCCGTCACCACCACCACCGGCACGAGCGCCACACTCACCGGTCTTACCCCCGCCACGTCCTACACCTTCGCCGTGTACGCGCGCGACGCCGCGGGCAACCGCTCCCCGCGCTCCGCGGGCGCGTCCTTCACCACCGCGCCGGGACCCTCCGCCGACGGCTGCGCCGTCGGCTACCGGCTGCACGACTGGGGGACCGGTCTCAACGCCGACGTCACCATCCACAACACCGGCACCCGACCCATCCTGGGCTGGCGGCTCGAATTCGCCTTCCCCGGCGGCCAGACCGTGACCTCCGCCTGGAACGCCAAGGTCGTCCAGGAGGGCACGCGGGTGCGCGCCACACACGAGCCCTGGACCGAGACCATCCCGGTCGGCGGCAGTGTGAGCTTCGGCCTGAGCGCCTCGTCCACCGGCGGCGACGGCGTCCCCGCCGCCTTCACCCTGAACGGCGCCGCCTGCGCCAAGCGCTGACCCCGCCCACGTCCCGCGAGGGCGCTGCCCGCCACCTCCCCCCGGCGCCGACCCGCCGGGGGAGGCCACCACGTACCGAACGGCGACCCGGCCGACCGCTCCAGGGAGAGCGCGGCCCGGCCGCGTACCAGGAGGAGCCTCCCGTGCCGTACACCGACCTTCCCCCGGACCATCCGGCCGCCCGTGCCACCGGACTTCCCGAGGAGCCCACCGACTTCGACGCCTTCTGGACCGAGACGCTGCGGACGGCCCGCGAGGCGGGCGGCGAGCCGGAGATCCGCCCGGTGCCCGACTCGCCGCTGACCACCCTCGACACCTACGACGTGAGGTTCGCCGGCTGGGCCGGCCAGCCCGTCGCCGCGTGGCTCGTCGTCCCCTCGGAGGCCGAGGAGCCGCTGCCGACGGTGATCACCTACATCGGGTACAGCGGCGGCCGAGGCCGGGCCGTCGACCACCTCCTGTACGCCTCCGCCGGGTACGCCCACATCGTCGTCGACAGCCGCGGGCAGGGCCACGACACCCCCGACCCGCACCCGGACAGCGCCACCCACTGGGTGCACGGCTACATGACCAGGGGCGCCGGATCCCCGTCCGAGCACTACTACCGGCGCCTCATCACCGACTGCGTACGGGCGGTCGACGCCGCCCGCGTCATCCGCCACGTCGACCCGGACCGGGTCGTCGTCCAGGGCGCGAGCCAGGGCGGCGGCCTCGCCCTGGCCGTCGCCGGTCTCGTCGGGGACCGCGTCGCGGGAGTCCTGCCCGACGTGCCGTTCCTCTGCCACATCCGGCGGGGAGCGGAGACGGCGACCGAGGGGCCGTACACGGAACTCGTCGACCACCTCCGCCACCAGGCCCCGTACGCGGCGGAACGGGTCTTCGCCACGCTAAGCCACTTCGACGGCGTGCACTTCGCCCGACGGGCCACGGCACCCGCGCTGTTCAGCGCCGGCCTGATGGACCCCGTCTGCCCGCCCTCCACCGTTCTCGCCGCCTTCCGCGCCTACGCGGGCGAGAAGGACATCAGGGAATGGCCCTTCGGCGACCACGCCGGGGGCGGGGCAGCGACCGCCGTCGAGCACCTGCGATGGCTCAGCGCACGGGGACTCGCGCCCGCACGGCGCCGGTAGCCGGTCGGTCCGGGCGGCGAGGGGGGAGAGGCCGTAACCCGGCACGGGGGTACGGCCCCTCGTCATGTGCCGGTCCGTGAACGGGGCGGTCCCGTGGAGCCCCGCGGCGCCAGGGACGGCGTCGGCACCTGGAGGGCGCCGCTCCGGGTCCCCTCGATGACCTCGAAGAGAGCCCGCGCGACCTCCGCGCCGAAGCGGTGCACATCATGGCTCAGGGCCGACAGCGGCGGGTGCGTCAACCGGCACAGCTGCGAGTCGTCCCAGGCCAGCAACGACACGTCGTCCGGCACCACGAGTCCCATCTCCGCGGCCACGGCGGCCCCGGCGACGGCCATGATGTCGTTGTCGTACACGATCGCCGTCGGGCGGTCACGCGCCAGCAGCAGCCCGCGGGTCGCCCGGGCCCCCTCCTCACCGGCGAAGCGCGTCGACACCTGGCGGCGGCCGTCGAGACCGAGCTCCGCCATGGTGGCCTCGAACGCCCGCGCGCGGATCGCGCTGTGCCCGAGCCCCGCGGGGCCGCCGACGCGGGCGATACGCCGGTGGCCGAGCGCCGCCAGGTAACGCACCGCGTCGGCCGCCGCCGTGGCGTCGTCCGTCCACACCGAGGGGAAGCCGCCGGTCAGGGAGGGGTGCCCGACGGCGACCGCGGGCAGCCCCAGCGCCCGCAGCGGCGCGACCCGCGGGTCCTCCTGCTGGAAGTCGACCAGGATGGCCCCGCCGATCGTCTTGCTCCTCCACCACTCCTCGTACAGGGCGATCTCCTCGTCGAGGTCCCGGACCAGACGCAGCAGCAGGGAACAGCCGCGCTCCGTCAGCACGCTCTCGATGCCGGAGATGAACTCCATGTAGAAGGGTTCGAGACCGAGCAGCCGGGCCGGGCGGCAGATGGCCAGGCCCACGATGCCCGCCCGCCGGCCCGACAGGCTCCGGGCGGTATGGTGCGGGGCCCAGCCCAGCTCCCGGGCGACCTCGAAGATCCGCTCCCGTGTCGCCCGCGACACCCCGGGCCGGTCGTTGAAGGCCATCGAGACGGCGCCCTTGGACACACCGGCCCGCGAGGCGACGTCGTTGATGGTCACACGAGGGGCGCGTGCGCTCACTCCGGGGCCACGCTGAACAGAGCCGCGCGGACCCGCTCGACGCCGTCGGGGGAGAGGCCCCCGCAGCCGCTCACCCGGATTCTGGCCTCCTCGCCCGGGAGGAGCGTGAGCAGACCTCGGTCCGCGCGGGCGGCGGGGGCGATCCGGTCGGGCTGCAGGAGCAGGTCCCTCACCAGGGTCCGCGCGGTGACCACCACGTCGACGGCCGCGTCCTGCCCGGTGACGGCCTCCAGCCGGACGTCGAACCGGGCCCGCGGGTAGGCGAAGTCCCGGTCGCGGACCGGGAAGTGCAGCGCGCGCAGCCCGTCCGCGTCGGCGACGAGGAACTCGTCGGCCGACCCGGGGGCGGGGACCAGTTCCGCCGGGAGCGCCGGGCGGGCGACCGAGCGCGGCGCGGCCTCGACGTCCAGTACGGCCCTGGCCAGGACGGTGCCGTCCGCGCCGACCCGCCGCAGGGTGACCTCCGCGTGCCAGGGGGTGCCCGACTGGTTGTCGACGGCGAGCACCGGCCCCTCCTCGCCGGGCAGCAGCGTCAGCAGCCGGTCCGCGTACACCCGGCGCAGCTCGTGGTGGAGCGGCTTGAGCCGGCCGTCCCCGTCGATCGCGGCCCACGAGCTCACCGGCCAGCAGTCGTTGAGCTGCCACACCACGGTCCCGGCGCACACCGGCCAGTGGGCCCGCCAGTGCTCGATGCCCGCCGCCACGGCCCGCGCCTGCACCACCTGGGCCAGGTAGTGCCAGCGGTCGAAGTCGGCTTCGGGCAGCGGGAAGTGCCGCGCGATGCCCCGGTTCAGTTTGCCGTTGCCGTCCTCGGCCTTCTGGTGGTGGAGCATGCCGGGGGAGTCGGGGGCGAGGCGCTCGCCGGGCAGCGCGCGGTGCAGCGTGGCGAGCGCGGGCGGCGCCTGCCAGCCGAACTCGGCCACGAAACGCGGGACGTTCGCGCGGTACTCGGCGTAGTCCCGGCGGTTCCACACCTCCCACGAGTGGTGGGTGCCGTGCCGGGGGTCGTTGGGGTGGTGGTCCCAGGACCCCGACCACGGGCTGCCCGCCATGTACGGGCGCGTCGGGTCCA